>NZ_JAUTAG010000001.1:2121422-2424483 GCF_030818255.1 Microbacterium sp. SORGH_AS_0969 | reverse complement strand
GCGCACGTAGCGCGACAGCGTCTTGCCGAAGCCGGTCGTGAAGCGGAAGCCGCCGATCGCCTCGGCGATCTCGTCGCGCTGCTCGCGGCCGATGATGCGGATCGACGACAGCGCCTGCGCTCGCTCCATCGCCGCCGCCTGGGAGAAGTGGACGACGTATATCGGCGCCTGCTTGGTGTCGAGCAGTTCCTGGACCGTCTCGTGGACGGGCGTGCGGGCGTACTCGAAGTGCAGCGGCACAGGGCGCTCGACACCGGTGACCCGCGCGGTGGGCCGGTCCGTGCGGCGCGAGAGGTCGTCGGCGATGTCCTCGACGTCGCCGAGCGTCGCCGACATGAGGATGAACTGCGCGCGGTTCAGCAACAGCAGCGGCACCTGCCACGCCCAGCCCCGGTCGGCTTCGCCGTAGTAGTGGAACTCGTCCATGACGACCTGGTCGACTGGGCCCACGCGGCCCGAGGCTCCGGGCGCCGCGCCAGCGGCGTCTGGAGAGGCCGTGGGGACGGCGTCGGCCCCCTGGCGCAGGGCGAGGTTCGCGAGGATCTCCGCCGTGCAGCACACGATCGGCGCGTCGGCGTTGACCGACGAATCGCCCGTGACCATGCCGACGTTCTCGGCACCGAAGATGTCGACCAACGCGAAGAACTTCTCGCTCACGAGCGCCTTGATCGGGGCCGTGTAGTAGCTGCGGCCACCCCGGGCGAGGGATGCCGCGTGCGCGGCGACCGCGACGAGTGACTTCCCCGTCCCCGTCGGTGTCGACAGAATCACGTTCGCGCCCGAGACGATCTCGATGATCGCCTCGTCCTGCGCGGGGTAGAGCGTCAGCCCGCGCGAGGCCGCCCACTCGACGAAGCCGAGGTACACGGCATCCGGATCGCTGCCGGCGGGCACGTGCTCGAGGAGGGGGGTCACTGTTCCACCCTCTCATCCGCCGGGGTCTCGCCCGATGGGGGCGTGGCTCATCTGCATGATCCGAGGGGCGGGAGTGCTCTCGCGGAGGTCCGGGCGCCCCACCCGCCCCACCGGTCATGCAGATGGACCGCCACCGCTCCTCGACTCAACCGTCGGCGCTGAAGACCCCGACGTCGCCGTCGTCGAGCACGAACTGCATCGCCGTGCCCACGGGATAGCGGGCGCGGAACGGCTCGGGGAACGACGACGTCACGATGAACTCGACGCTCGCCGGGAAAGGACCGGCGCCGCAGCCACCGACCCGGATCCCCCGGGGCGCGGAGCGCGGGGAGTCCGCGTCGCGCACCTCGCTGGTGTCGAGCGCGATGAGGCACTCCGCCTGATTGCCCTCGGAGTCGATCTGCGAGACGCCCGAGAACACCGTCAGCCCGTAGTAGTCGGCGAACCCCCTGGTCTGTTCGGGATCGAATCCGAGGTATCCCGCCGACCCGAGTTCCGCGTCGGGATCGACCGTGAGGGTGTCCGTCTGCGCGATCCCCGAGGTGCGGTCCACGGCGGTGACGCTGACCCCGGCCGCGGTGGCGGCGCTCGTGAGGGCCACGACCCCCGCAACCGCCAGCGCCGCGACCCAGACGCGGCGGCGCGAGCGGAGGAGGGGGCGCCGCGGGGCGGGCTCCGCCTCCTCCGGTTCCGGGTCCGGCTGGGGCACGTCGGCGTCGTCGCCCGGATCCGCCTCGGTCTCGGCCTCGGCCTCGAGCGGGACAGTGCGCATCCGCTCGAGGTCTTCGAGTTCACGCAGACGCGCGACGGCAGCGGGGTCGCCCCCGATGTCGGCGTTCGGACCGTACGCCCGCGCGCGAAGACGCTCGAGCTCGCTGCCGTGATCCGCGTCCATCCTGTGCATCGTGTCACGGCAAGTTCATGCGTGGGAATAGATTGACGGATGCCGCGTTGCACCGTACATGCGCTCCTTCGGCACACTCTCCTTCGGCCACTACGGCCCCCTCGGCGGCGGTCGCCAGCTCACCGCCGGCGACTCGATGCTCCAGGCGATCGACCTCGCCCAGGGCATGGATGACCTCGGGGTCAACGGCGTTTCGTTCCGCGTGCACCACTTCGCGCGCCAGCAGGCGGCGCCCATGCCCCTGCTCGCGGCGATCGCGGCCCGCACCTCGCGCATCGAGGTCGGCACCGGCGTCATCGACATGCGCTATGAGAACCCGCTCATGCTCGCCGAGGAGGCGGCATCCGTCGACCTGATCAGCGGCAACCGCCTCGCCCTCGGTGTGAGCCGTGGGTCACCCGAGACGGTCGTGCGCGGATACGAGGCGTTCGGGTACACGGGTTCGCAGGACCCGCGCGGCGGCGACATCGCTCGCGAGCACTTCGACCTGTTCCTGCGCGCGATCGACGGCGAGGGTCTCGCGGAGCGCGACCCGATGAGCCCGTTCGGCGGCGGCACCGGTCTGCAGCGCATCGAGCCGCACTCCCCCGGACTCCGGAAGCGCATCTGGTGGGGCGCCGGCACGACGGCGACCGCCGAGTGGGCCGGCCGCGTCGGCGTCAACCTCATGTCGTCGACGCTCCTCACCGAGGCGGACGGCACGCCGTTCGACCTCCTGCAAGCGCAGCAACTCGACGCGTTCCGCGCCGCGTGGCGCGAGGCCGGGCACGAGGGCGAGCCGCGCACCTCGGTCAGCCGCAGCATCTTCCCGATCGTCACCGCCGAAGACGAGATGTACTTCGGCGGCTCGGCCGGCAGCGACCAGATCGGCGTGATCGACGGCATGCGCTCGACCTTCGGCAAGACCTACGCCGCGACCCCCGACGTGCTCGTCGAGCAGCTGCAGAACGACGCCGCCGTGATGAGCGCCGACACCCTGATGCTCACGATCCCGTCGCAGATGGGCGTCGAGTTCAATCTCCGACTCGTCGAGAACTTCGCGCGCCACGTCGCCCCGGCCCTCGGCTGGGTCCCGACCACCACGTCGGTCACCGCCTGATCGATCCCCCGAGGGCCCGGATGCCACCCGCTCGGCGTCCGGGCCCTCGGCATCGGTGCCCCGGGTGTCTACGGTGGGGGGGCATGCCCCTGTCGCTCACCCCGATGGATCCGTCGCGGCGTGACCGCGCGGAGCTCATCGCTTTCCTCACGACGAACGTCTTCCCCTTCCACGTGCGATCGCGTCTCACGGCCGCAGACGTGGAACGGGCGATCGAGGACGGAGCGTGGCACGGCGACGACACCGAGGCCTACTGGCTCGACGGCGACCGCGGCCGCGTCGGGCTCATCCGGCTCGACGACCTCGGGGACGCCACGGCGATGATCGACCTCCGCCTCGCCGAGGTCTGGCGCGGGCACGGCTTCGGAACGACGGCCCTCGCGCTGGCGCGTGATCGCGTGTTCTCGACCCGAGTGAATGTCCTCCGGCTCGAGGGCCAGACGCGCGAGGACAACCTCGCGATGCGCCGCGCGTTCGAGCGCGGAGGGTGGGTGTGCGAGGCGTACTACCGCGACGGGTGGCCGGTCGAGGGCGCTGAGCCCGTGGCATCCGTCGCCTACTGCGCCCTGCGTCGCGACCACGTCTCCGGGAGCACGAGTCCCGTGCCGAATACCCTCACACGGTTCCGAGTCCAAGATACCGACGCGCTGGTCGCGGCAGCCTGGGCCGCCGAGGAACGCCTGCTCGACCCGGCCGTCCGCCGCGTCCCTGCCGAAGTCGACCGACTGCTCGACGACGCCTTCGTCGAGGTCGGCCAGTCCGGACGCCGATGGACCAAGGGAGCGATCATCGCTGCACTGCGCGACGAGCCGGGCGAGGCGCCGGGGACAATGACGGAACGTGCGGCCCGGACCGTCGCGCCCGACACCGTGCTGCTCGAGTACGTGCTGCGCTTCGACGACCGCGTCAGCCGCCGGTCGTCCCTGTGGATCGTCTCACCCCATCCCCGGTGCATCTTCCACCAGGGCACCGCCGTCGAGTAGACGAGCGGTCAGCGCGCCGTCGTCCCCCGCGAGCGCGCGATCGTCTGCGACACGAGGTACTCGCCCCACGCCACGATGTACGCGCCGAGCGCAGCCCAGACCCACCCGTTCGGCAGGACGCCCAGCGCCCCGAGGACACCCGCGACCGTCAGCGCCACCACGACGACGAGCACCGGCACCAGGGCACGGGATGCCACCGCCCCGGCCGGTGTGCGCAACACCACCAGCAGCGCGCCGGCGGTGGCGATCAGGAGGATGAGCGGTGTCCACCACGAACCGAGGGTGCTCATGGTGGCGGAGGCACCGAGGCCCGCGATGACGAGGGACGCGGTGCGAAGGGCACGGATACGGGACTCGGGAATGAGGGGCTCCTTTTCGAGCGCGACGCGGAGCGTCGACATCACAGGGAAGACTCCAGCGTAACGAGGACGGATCGCGCGGATAGGGTGATCAGCGCACCACCGTGATCGACAGAAGGGGCTGCCGTGGTCCTCTCCGCCTCACCGCAGGATCAACCCGATTCCCTGGACCGCATCGCGCGCGACCTCGTGGCCTTCAAAGACGCCCGCGGCCCCCTCTCGTACGGTGAACTGGCGCGTCGCGTGGGTGAGCTCCGGATCGCACGCGGAGTTCCCGCCGCATCCGCGTACCCGGCACGCACGACCGTCTACGACGTCTTCCGCCCGGGACGATCGCGCATGGATCCGGTTCTCGTGCACGACATCGTCCGCGCCCTCGGCGCGAACGACGCGGAGGCCGAGACATGGGTCGAGCGCTACCACCGCGTGCGCCGCCTCACCGAACCCGCCGCTCGTCAACGGCCCACCCCGGCCGTCGACGCTCCGGCACCGGTCGAGCGACCCCGTCTGCTCCCCGCGGCCCCCACCCGTCGCCGCTTCGCGCCCCTGACGCTCGTCGGGTGCCTCCTGCTGAACGTCGTGGGGCTCGTCGTGGTGCAGCAGCTCCATCTGCCCCTCTACCTCGACATGGTCGGCACCGCCGTCGCGGCGATCGTGTTCGGGCCCTGGTACGGCGTGGCCATGGGTCTGCTGACGAACCTGTGCGGGGTCGCCGTCGGGATTACCGGGGCCGCACCCTTCGCGCTCGTGAACGCGGTCGGCGCGCTCGTCTGGGGGTACGGGGTCCGCCGCTTCGGGATGGGCGGCGACATCGTGCGGTACTTCCAGCTGAACCTGCTGGTGGCCCTCGCGTGCTCGCTGGTCGGAGCACCCCTCAACGTGCTGCTCTTCGCCGGTTTCTCCGGACACGGATCGGACACCGTCACGCTGTCGCTCGAGACCATGGGGCTGCCGATGGTCGCCGCGGCCTTCTCGACGAACCTCCTCACCTCGGTGATCGACAAACTCCTCACCGGGTTCATCGCGCTGATCGTCTTCGTTTGGCTCCGCGGCGCGACCGGGGTCCCGACGACGCACACACCCCTGATCGATCATCTGCGTGCACCCCTCGCTCCGCGATGGGTGCTCGATCCGGGTCGGCGGCGACTCACGCTGGTCTGACCGCGCTCGACCGAGAGAAGCCCCTGAAAAGCCGACGATTCGGTCTCGCGGGGCACGCCGTTCATCCGCGCGTCCTACGCTGATCCGGCGGGAGAGCACGAGTTCTTCTCGGTCGACGAAGCCATCGCATCGGGAGGGGTTTGATGGAGCTGTCACGGCGGAGCATGATCGTCGGCACCCTGGGCGCCCTCGGTCTCGGTGTCGGAAGCGTCGCCGCCGCAACCGTGATGACCCACGGCGCCCCCGAGAAGCCCATGTCCGCGCCGAGCGCGCGAGCGAGCTCTGCCACGCCGACGCCGCGCTCCAGCCCCTCACCCACCGACGGCCCCGAAGACCTTCGCCTCTCCGCGTGGGACAGCGTCGTCCGCAGGATCTCGGATGCCGCCGACGCCACCCTCACGCTCACGTCGGGGACCCTGCCCGCGGGCGTGAGCATCGCCGCCGGCAGCCTCGTCGGGCGCCCGACCGAGGAGGGCGCCTACCGCTTCTCCCTCGAGGTCGCCGCGGGCAAGAAGCGGTCGACCCGCACCTTCGCGGGAAAGGTCGCGCCCCTCAAGCGCGACCTGAGCATCTCGCTGAGCCTCGACCAGCGCACGCCGATGTCGGTCACGGCGAAAGAACTGGATCGGATCGCCCGCCTCGGGGCGAACGCGACGCTCGTCATCTATTGCTTCATCTCCGATCCGACCTCCACGACCTTCACCCGCGTCTCGGACGATCGGATCGACAAGGTCTTCCAGCAGGCGCGCGAACGCGGCGTCCGCGTCACGCTCGTGAAGCCGCACATCGTCACGAACGACCAGGGCGACGGGTTCTACCGCGGCAACTACACCCCGGCCTCGCTCGATGCGTTCTTCGCGAACTGGGAGGACCAGCTTCTCTTCTTCGCCGACCTCTGCGCCCGCAACGACGTCGAATACCTCTCACTCGCGTGCGAGCAGCCGCATCAGACGGATGCCGCCACCTACGACCGCTGGGTGCCGCTGATCCAGAAGCTCCGCGATGCGGAGCCGGCGCTCAAACTCACCGCGGCGTTCACGACGCTCGAGCTCTTTCTGCTGTACACCTTCTGGATCCCGCAGTCGACGCCGCACATGGCACGGCTGCTCGACGTGTTCGGCATCAATTCGTGGGTCGTTCTGACCGATAAGGTCTACACGCCGAATACGCCGAACATCAGTGTCGACGAGCTCGCCGCGGGATGGCGGGGCGGCGGGGGGAAGACCGACGACCACCTCGGCAAGCTCGAGACCGTCTGCGACGCCCTGCGCATCCCGTTCCTGATCACGGAGGTCGGTGTGCAACCCCGCGTCGACGGTCTCGCCAAGCAGGACAACAGCTCTCCGCCCACGGGCGTCGAGAACTTCGACGTCCAGGGGCTGCTGTACCAGTCGGTCCTGCGGGCACCGCTGCAGTCGCGCTGGTGCACGGGCGTCTCGATCTGGCACATGCGCGCGCCGTTCGCGTTCGGGAGCCTCAAGGGCACGCGCCTCTACCCGGGCGAGAACGTCCTGAAGAGCGCGTTGCTGCGCACCCCCGCGCTCGCGAGCAAGGACTTCTGAGCGAGTCGGCCGGGTCAGCCCCGATCCGCAGCCGCGTCGGGACGCCGCATAAACGCGATCCGCTCACATAAACGCGCTGCGCACGTGTTTATGGGCGCGGAGAGCGTTTATGGTCGCGCCTCGACGCGGCGGAGAGCGTTTATGGCCGCGCCTCGGCGCGGCGAACGCCGCCCGCGGGACGCCGCCCCGGGATCGCCGCCCGCCGAACCGCGCCTCAGCGCCCGTTGCGGTCGGCCGCGGAACGCGGTGGCGCCGAAGCGACGTCCAGCCGCTCGAGACCGCGCAACGACGTCCAGATCAGCTCCTCGCCCTTGGCCGCGTGCTGCGATGCGCGCACGGCCCGCTCGTCGGCCCACGAGTTCAGCACGTGACCGCTGTGCCCGCGGACGTGTTCCAGCACGACGTCCGGAAGACCGGCCGCGCGTCGGGCGTCACGGGCGGCGATCAGCGCCTCGAGGATGCCGCGATTCGCGACCGGCTTCTTCGCGCTCGTGACCCAGCCCCGACGACGGTGGCCGTCCATCCACGACGAGTACGTGTCGATCGCGTACTTCGAATCCGCCTGCACGACCAGCTCCCGCACGTCGGCGTGATCGGTGATCGCGTGGAGGAGCCCGAGAAGCTCGCCGATGTTGTTCGTTCCCTCGGGGATCGAGCCCGCCGCCCAGTGGCCGTCTTCCCCGACCCATGCCCAACCGGCCGGACCCGGGTTGCCCTTGCAGGCACCGTCTGTGGCGACGACGTAGCGGTCAGAGGGGGGAGGGGCAGACGTGCTCATCCCTCCAGTCTCGCTGCTTTCCGGTGCCCGCCGCACACAGGGCGCGGCGGGCACCGTCCGAGGGTCAGCTCTTGCCGCTGTCAGCCTTCTTCGACCCGGCCTCGAGAACGTCGCCGGCGGGAAGCTCCTGGTGTCCGCCGAACTGCAGGCGCATGGCCGACAGCACCTGATTGGCGAAGTGGTCCTCACCGCGCGAGGCGAAGCGTTCGAACAGGGAGGCCGCGAGCACGGGGACCGGAACGCCCGTGTCGACCGCCGCCTTGACGGTCCAGCGGCCCTCGCCCGAGTCCGAGACACGGCCGGCGAGACCGTCGAGAGTGGGGTTCTGCTCAAGGGCGGCGGCGGTGAGGTCGAGCAGCCACGACGAGATGACCGAGCCGCGGCGCCACAGTTCGGTCACGCGCGCGGTGTCGATGTCGAACTGGTAGAACTCCGGCTCCTCCAGCGGCGCGACCTCGGCGGAGTGCTCGCCCTGGTGCAGACCCGCGTCGGCGTTGTTGAGCACGTTGAGCCCCTCGGCGAGCGCGGCCATGATGCCGTACTCGATGCCGTTGTGCACCATCTTCACGAAGTGCCCGGCACCCGAGGGGCCGCAGTGCAGGTATCCGCGCTCTTCGGTCGAGTACTCACCGGTGCGGCCGGGCGTGCGCTCGACGTCGCCCGGCCCGGGAGCGATGGTGCGCAGCACCGGCTCGAGGTGCGCGACGGCCTCGTCGTGGCCGCCGACCATGAGGCAGTAGCCGCGCTCGAGACCGAAGACGCCGCCGCTCGTGCCCACGTCGACATAGTGGATGCCGGACTCGTTGAGCTTGGCCGCGCGACGCACGTCGTCGCGATAGTTCGAGTTCCCGCCGTCGATGATGATGTCGCCGGGCTCGAACACCTCCGCGACCTGATCCACGACGGTGCCCGTCAAGCCCGCGGGGATCATCAGCCACACGGCGCGCGGCTTGGTCAGCTTCGAGGCGAGGTCGGCGATGCTGGTCGCGCCGGTCGCGCCTTCCGCGACGAGGGCAGCCACGGCATCCTGATTCACGTCGAAGACGACGCAGTCGTGACCGTCCTTCATGAGCCTGCGGACGATGTTGGCGCCCATTCGTCCGAGACCGACCATGGCGAGTTGCATTGGATCCCCGTTCATCGTGGATGGTTCATCGTGCGTCGGGGCCGCGGAGGGCCCTCCCCGCGAGTCTAGGAGCGCGAGCCCGCTCCGGGCTCGCCTTGCGAACGGGCGCGGGCGGCGGTTCTCATCTCAGGATGCCGAGCGAGCGGGCGGCCGATACGGCAGCGGTGCGCGAGGTGACTCCGAGCTTGGAGAACACGTGCGCGAGATGCGACTTCACGGTGGCGTCGGTGATATGCAGACGGGCCGCGACCTCGGCGTTCGCGGCGCCGCGCGCCACGAGCCGGAGCACCTCGATCTCGCGCGCCGAAAGGCTGATGCGGGGTTCGCGCAGACGCGCCATGAGTCGGCCCGCGATCGCGGGGGCGAGGGCGCTGTGACCGGCCGCGGCCGCGCGGACGCCCGCGAGCAGTTCGTGCGGCGGCGCGTCCTTGAGCAGGTACCCGCTGGCACCGGCTTCGACGGCGCCGAGGATGTCGCCATCGGTGTCGTAGTTGGTGAGGATCAGGACGTACGGAGGCGCGGCGAGCGCGCGGACGCGTCGGGTCGCCTCGGCCCCGGCGGCGCGGTCGCCGAACTGCAGGTCCATCAGGACGAGCTCGGGCGAGAGGCGGGCGGCGAGGTCCACGGCGTCGTCGGGTGTCGCCGCCTCCCCCACGACGTCGACGTCGGGCTCGGCGTCCAGCAGCGCGCGAACCCCCGCGCGGACGACGGGGTGATCGTCGGCGACCACGACGCGGATCATCGGGCTCCCCCATCCGGAAGCGCGACGGTGACGGTCGTTCCCTCTCCGGGTGCGCTCGTCACCTCGATCGTGCCGTCGAGCTGATCGACGCGCTCGCGCATCGCGCGAAGGCCGAAGGAGTCGGTTCCCCCGTCCTGCGCCTCGTCAGAGTCAGGGTCGAAGCCGCGACCGTCGTCGGACACCGTCAGACGGACCGCGTCGTCGGAGGTGCTCAAGCTCACGCGCACGTGCGTCGCGGCGGCGTGCTGAGCGACGTTGGCGAGGGCTCCCTGCGCGATGCGCAGCAGAGCGGTCTGGGCGTCCATGGGCAGGAGTACCTCCTCGGCGACGTCGATGTCGACGGCGACCCCCGCGTGCTCTCCCCATCCGCGCGCGAGCCGCTCCAGGGCGGGGCCGAGACCGTGCGTGAGACTCGGTGGCGCGAGCTCGCGGATGAACCGCCGTGTCTCCGCGAGACCGTCGGCGGCGGTTCGTCGCGCCAGACGGATGTGGTCGATGCCGGGGCCGGTGGCATCCGCCCGCTCCGCCGCGTACAGCAGCATCTGGATGCTCGACAACCCTTGGGCGACCGTGTCATGGATCTCGCGCGCGAGGCGCGCACGCTCCGCCAGGGTGCCTTGTTCTCGTTCCGCAGCCGCGAGGCGATCGCGCGTCGCGAGCAGCTCGGCCATCAGCTCTTCGCGTTCGGCGGCGCGACGCTCGAGGGCCGCGTATCCGAGTCCGATCAGCAGGGCGACGCCGGCGCCCACGACGGGGCCGACCACTCCGCCGACGGTGAGGCCGCCGTGCAGCGCGAAGGCGGCGATTGTGAGCGCCGTTGTCGCCACCACCGCGAGAGGGCCTGCCGCTCCGGGGAGCACGTGGAGATAGAGGAAGAACAGGGGGAAGACGAGGTACGCCGCCTCGGGTACGAGCCACACCAGCGCGGCCCACACCGCGGTCAGAGCGAGCACCCAGGCCACCCCCGCCGGAGAGCGTCCGCCGCGCGCGATCCAGGCTCCCGCGCCATAGATCCCGCCGAGTGCCACGGCCAGGACGATCGGCGTCACTCCCCCGCCCGTCAACAGGACACGCACCACGACGAGCGCCAGCAGGCCCGCGAAGAGCGCGTGCAGCCCGATGCGCAGCCCTGCGAACACCGGGGCGAGAGGGCGATGAGACATGACGCGATCCAGGCTACGGATGCCGCCGCCCCGGCGGATCATCCGAAAGGTGGAACGAGAGTTCGCCCGGGACGGCGATGACCCGGCGGCATCCGGTGCCGAGGGTGGAAGGACGTCGACGAGACCCGTCGACCGAAAGGAGGCGGCGTGTACGTCGCATGGCGCGATCTGCGCTTCGCTCGCGGGCGATTCGCCCTCATCGGGGCGGTCGTCGCCCTCATCACCCTGCTCGTCGGATTCCTGTCGGGCCTCACCGGAGGCCTCGCCGCCCAGAACGTCTCGGCGGTGCTCGCACTCCCCGGCGACCGGCTCGTGCTGCAGCCGGCGGGCGACGCTGCGGCGACCTTCGCCGACTCCGCGATCGACGGCGCCACCGTCGACGCGTGGCGCGACGCCGCGGGTGTCGACGCGGTCGCCCCGGTCGGCATCACGCAGACGCGCGCCGAGGGACCCGGCGCCTCGACCGCGGTGGCCGTGTTCGGCCTCGACGCCGGCACGACGTTCGCCGCTCCCCGCCGCGACGACGAGATCGATCTTTCGACGGGGGCCGCGAAGAACCTGGGCGCCGCGGTCGGCGACGAGATCACGATCGCGGGTTCCTCCTATCGGGTCACGGCGATCGGGGGCGACGACTGGTACAGCCACACGCCGGTTGTCACGCTCACGTCGAACGCGTGGGCAGCCCTCGACCAGCGTCTGGGCGGAACGGGACAGCCGACCGTGCTCGCGGTCTCCGGCTCACCCGCGTGGGACACCGTCGCCGCCGACACCGGCACCACGGCATCCTCTCCCCTGTCGAGCCTCACCGCCCTGTCGACGTTCCGCTCCGAGATCGGCTCGCTCGCGCTGATGATCGCAATGCTCTTCGGCGTCTCGGCGCTCGTCGTCGGCGCGTTCTTCACCGTGTGGACCATGCAGCGCTCCGGCGACATCGCGGTGCTCAAGGCCCTCGGGGCGAGCACCCCCGCTCTCGTCCGCGACGCTCTCGGTCAGGCGCTGGTGATGCTCGCGGTCGGGGTGGGGGTCGGCATCGGCCTCACGGCGCTGCTCGGCACGCTGGCCGGCGGCGCGCTGCCCTTCGTCCTCAGCCCCCTGACGACCCTCGTGCCCGCCGCGATCATGATCGCGCTCGGCGTGCTCGGCTCGGCCGTTTCGCTGCGCACCGTCACCTCGTCCGACCCCCTCACCGCTCTCGGGAGCACTCGATGATTCTTCTCGACGACGTCACCCTCACCTATCCCGACGGAGACGCCCGCCTCACCGCCGTCGACCACGCCACTCTCGAGGCTCGTCCCGGTGTCGTGACCGGCTTGACCGGAGCATCGGGCTCCGGCAAATCGAGCCTGCTCGCGATCGCCGCGACCCTCGTCCGACCCGACGCGGGCCGCGTGGTCATCGACGGGACGGATGCCACGCGCCTCAGCCGCGCGGACGCCACCGCTCTTCGCCGCGAGCGCATCGGAATCGTGTTCCAGCAGCCGCAGCTTCTCCCCGCGCTCACCGCGCGCGAGCAGCTGTGCGCGATGGCCGAGCTGGGAGGGCGCCACCGTCGCACCCGGAGGCCCGCGATCCGTGCGCGAGTGGACGAGTTGCTCGACGCCGTCGGGCTCGCGGAGCACGCGAACAGACGACCCGCGCAGTTGTCGGGCGGACAGCGCCAGCGCGTCGCGATCGCCCGGGCGCTCGTCCACGAGCCGCGCGTGCTCCTCGTCGACGAGCCCACCAGCGCTCTCGACCGCGCCCGCGGGGCGGTCATCATGGCGCTCATCGCCCGACTCACGCACGAACGACAGACGGCGACGCTCCTGGTCACGCACGACCTCGTTCATAGCGATTCCCTCGATGAGACGTTCATCGTGACCGACGGTCGGGTGACGGCGGGCGCGCTCGTCAGCGGAAGCGGCGGGCGAAATGAGCCCTGAGAACGACGTCCGCGGGGCCATGCCTTGTGAGGGTGGGTGTTTCTGACACCACGGAGGACCACATGCCGCTGTCTCGCCCCCTTCTCGCTGTGCCGATCGCCCTCGCCGCGGCCCTCCTCTTCACCGGCTGCACCGGCGCGTCGTCACCCGACGCGTCGGGCGACGGTGGCGCGACCGAGCAATCGCCGCTGACCGAGTACCTGTCCGCGGTGTACGGCGCGGGAGGCAGCTCGGAGGAACAGCTGGCCGAGCTCGGGAAGAAACGGGAAGAGCTCGTGGCGGCCTGCATGAAGAAGAACGGGTTCGAGTACACCCCCGACCTGCAGGCATCGGCGACCATCGTCGACGGCTCCGGCGAGGCGTGGAAGCCCGACGACCGTCAGTGGGTCTCGCAGTGGGGCTACGGTGCCGTCGCGTTCCCCGGGAGCGACGACGCCGAGAACCCCTCGACGACGTGGGTCGACCCCAACGCCGACTACCTGAGCACCCTCTCCGAGTCCGAGAAGCAGGCCTTCTCCGACGCGCTGTGGGGCACGCCCCCCGCCTCCACGACTGACACCGCTGCCGAGGATGAGACCCCCACCTGGGATTGGAAGACGGCCGGATGCCAGGGCGAGGCGCAGCACGAGGTCAGCGGCGAGGATCCGCTTCAGACCGATCAGTTCGCTCCGTTGATGAACGCCATCACCGAGCTCTGGCAGCAATCGAGCACGTATCCGGGGATGTCCGAGGCGAACCGCGAATGGTCGGCGTGCATGGAGGAGGCGGGACACACGGGCTTCGCCACGCAACCCGATGCCGCGGCGAGCATCCACGACCAGCTCAACGCGCTCTGGAACGCGGGCGGCGCGGCTTCCTCCGAGGCACCGGCCACTCCCGACAAGAAGGCTCTGGCGGAGCTCAAAGACGAAGAGATCGACCTCGCCCTCGCCGATCTCGACTGCCGCGAGAAGACGGATTACACCGCTCGCGCCCGAAAGGCCCAGACGGAGGCCGAGACGGCGTTCATCGCGGCGCACAAGACCGAGCTCGAGGCGCTGAAGGCCGCCGCGCAGGCGAAGAAGTGACCGGGCCGACCACCGCATCGGATGCCGCGTCGGACAGCGCCGTGGGCGAAGAGGCGGCGAACGCGGCGCGGCGCTCCCGGTGGACCGGACCGGGTGCCCTCTTCCGGCGCAACCGTCCGCTGTGGGTGACCGCGATCGTCGCGGTCTGCGCGCTGGTGGCGGGTCTGGTCGTCGGTCGATTCGTGGTCTCCCCCGCCGACGCCGCGGCGAACACGACAGCGCCGGCACCGGGCCTCGTGACGGTGCCCGTCGCCTTCGGCCCGCTCAGCAACGACGTCACGATCCGGGCCGAGGTCGGCTACGCCGACCCCGTCGACGTGCAGATCGATACGGCGGGACTCCCCGGCGCCGCCGTGGTCACGGGGCAGGTCCCGTCCGTCGGAACCCCGCTCTCCGCCCTGTCGGTGGCACTCGAGGTGGCCGGGCGACCCGTCATCGTCCTCCCCGGCGATCTGCCGTCGTACCGCACCCTGCGCTACGGCGTCGCGGGGCCCGACGTCGTGCAGTTCAAGTGGGCGATGCGCACCGTGGGACTGGATGCCGGCGACCCGGCGAACAACGTCTTCGACGAACAGGCGGCCGCCTCCGTCGCCTCGTTGTACGCACAGGTGGGCTATTCGGCGCCGGCGACCGACGACACCGCCACAGCGGCGCTGCGCAGCGCGCAGACCGCCGTGTCGTCGGCCGAGCAGGGCGTGACCACCGCGCAGACCGCGTTCGACAAGGCGCGGACGGGGGCGAGCGACGTCGAGAAGCGCGAGGCCGACAACGCCGTCTCCAGCGCGCAGCGCGCTCTCGACCAGGCTCGCGCGCAGACGCCGGACGACGGCGCGAAGATCGGCGACCTGCAGGATGCTCTGGACCTCGCTCAGCTGAAGCGCCGACAGCTCGACACAGCTCCCGATACGGGCAGCGCGCGCGCGGAACTCGATGCCGCCCGCGCGCGCTTGAGCGAGGCGACCGTCGATCTCGCACGCGCCCGGGAGGCGGCGCTGCCCGTGTTCCCGGCGGGAGAGGTGCTGTACCTCACGTCGCTGCCACGTCGCGTCGACTCCGTCGACGCGCGGCGCGGCGCAGAACTGAAAGGGGTCGCCATGGTCGTCTCGGGGGCGACCGTGGCTCTTTCCGGGTCGGCGAGCGAAGCCGATGCGCGCTTGCTGAAGGTCGGCGACAAGGCCACCGCCGATCTGCCCGACGGCTCGACGCACGCGGCCACCATCACCGCCCTGACGCCGGGTAAGAAATCGTCCGACCGCTGGACCGTGGCCCTGTCCCCCGACCCGCTCACCCCGGACCAAGTGACCGCGGTGCAGGGTCAGAACCTGCGCGTCACCATTCCCGTCGGCGCGACCCAGGGCGATGTCCTGAACGTCCCCCTGGCCGCTCTGTCGGCCGGTCCGGGTGGAGAAGAACGCGTCGAGGTGGTCGAGGGAGATCCGCGCGACGGAGACCGCGCCGCGACCAGACTCATCACGGTCGAGACGGGTCTCGCTGCAGACGGCGCCGTCGAGGTGAAGCCCGTCGAAGGCGCACTGTCGCCCGGTGATCTCGTGGTGGTGGGACGGTGACGCACGCTGAGCGCCCGCCGGTGATCGATCTGCGGGAGGTCACGCGCTCGTTCCCCGGCACCCCCGAGGTTCACGCGCTCCGGGCCGTCGACCTCCGTGTCGATGAGGGCGACTACCTGTCGATCGTCGGTCCGAGCGGATCGGGGAAGTCCACGATGCTCAACATCCTCGGCCTGCTCGATCGGCCGACGATCGGCGAATACGTCCTCGCGGGCACTCCCACGAGGAACCTCGGCGAAGACGAGCGCGCGGCCGTGCGTGCCCGCTCCCTCGGCTTCGTGTTCCAGGCGTTTCATCTGATGCCGCGTCGCACGGTCCTCGAGAACGTCATGATGCCGATGCTGTACAGCGGCACGCCACGGGCGGAACGGGAGCCGCGGGCGAGGGAAGCCCTGCACCGTGTGGGACTGGATCATCGGTTGGACTTCCGGCCGGGGGTGCTCTCCGGCGGCGAACGTCAGCGCGTGGCCGTCGCCCGAGCTGTCGTCACACGCCCGCGCGTTCTGCTGGCCGACGAACCGACGGGGAACCTCGACCGCACGACGACACTCGAGATCATGGAGCTCTTCGAGGAACTTCACGCGGACGGGCTCACGCTCGTGCTCATCACGCACGATGCGCACGTGGCCGAGCGAGCGCACCGGACCGTCCGGATCGCCGACGGACGAGTGGACGAAGTGGCATGAGGCGCCTCCTCACCCGGTTCGCGCGACGACGGCGGCATCGGGTCGACGACGATGTGCCTCGCGCCGACCGATTCGGGTTCCTCGATCTCCTGACCGAGGCGACGAGCGACATCGGCACCCGCCCCGGTCGCCTGTCGATGACGGTGGCGGGCACCGTCCTCGGGATCGCCGCCCTCGTCGCGACCATCGGCTTCTCCCAGACGGCGACGGACCAGATCGCCCGCCAGTTCGACGCCGCCTCCGCCACGCAGATCGTCGTGACCCCCGCCAAGACCTCGTCGCAGGGCGGGACCTCCGTTGCCACGGCCCGGCTCCCGTGGGACGCCCCCGAGCGCGTCGAGCGGCTCGCCGGTGTCGAGGCGGCCGCGCTGTCGACCAAGGTGGATCTCGGCACGGGGACGATCAGCGCGGTGTCGGTCGACGACCCGTCCGCGCCCACGATCCTCTCTCCCGCTCTGTTCGCGGCATCCGCGGGGGTGCTCGACATGGTCGGCGGGCACCTCGTCGCGGGGCGTTCCTTCGATGACGGGCACGATCGACGGGGCGACCGTGTCGCGCTCCTCGGGGCGAGCGCGGCGGCGAAACTCGGCGTCGACCGCATCGACACCCAGCCGTCGATCTTCATCGACGGTGTCGCGTACGCCGTCATCGGAATCTTCGACGGCGTCGACACGGCGGGTGAGCTGCTCGACGCCGCCGTGGTCCCGAACGGCGCCGCTCGGCGGGACTTCGGTGTGCGGGCGCCGGGAGACCTTCGGGCGCGGATCGCGGTCGGCGCCGGCCCTCAGCTGCGCGACCAGGTTCCCCTCACGCTCTCACCCGACGCCCCCGAGACCATCGTCGTGGGCGCGCCGCCGGGGACATCGGAGCTCAGCACGGGCGTGCAGTCCGATGTGGGGTTCGTCTTCGTCCTGCTGGGCGTGATCGTCCTGCTGGCCGGCGGGCTGGGGATCGCGAACGTCACGATGATGTCGGTGATGGAACGCGTGACCGAGATCGGTCTGCGCCGCGCGCTCGGCGCGACGCGGAGGCAGATCGCGGGCCAGTTCGTCATCGAGTCGATCGTGATCGGCACGCTCGGGGGGTTGATCGGCTCCTCGCTCGGCGTCTTCGCGGTCGTCGGCGTCAGTGTCGCGCAGCAGTGGACTCCCGTCCTCGACCCGCTCGTCGCGGTCGGAGGCGCGCTGCTCGGCGCTGTCGTGGGGCTCGTCGCCGGCGGTATCCCGGCCCGCCGCGCCGCACGGATCGAACCGGTCGACGCGCTCCGGGGTTCGTGACCGTCACCACCCGTGCGCGTTGAACCACACACGCCGGCGGTCGGCCTCCTCGCGGGTCGGATCGCCACGCCACGTATCGTGCGCGAGCAGTCTGCCGGCATCGTCGAGGGGCACGAAACCCCAGCACACCGGACACAGCGCCCGGCCGCCGGGGAATCCGTCGGCCAAGGTCACAGCGGGTTCGGCGGGCGCACCCGCGCCGGCGCACTCGGGCGGGTCGGCCTGCGCCTCGGACCAGAGGAGGTGACCGCCGCGGCGATGGTGGAGCCCGCGGTGGCCCGCCTCACGCGTGCAGATCTCCCCGTTCCTCCGGCTCAGGCAGAGGCGGCGTGCGGCGCCCGGGAGCGCGGCCAGCGTTCGCGTCATCCTTCGATTCTCGACGCTGGGCACGGGTCTGGCGCAGCGGCGGCAGGTGCGGGATGCGCACGGGGCGATGGGGGCCGGTGGGGAAGGGGTCGGCGGTCATCGCTGGCCACCACCGGTACGACGAGAGAACATGTCGACCTCCTGATGTCTCGACCATCCGTCGGCGAGCTCGGAATTCCGAGGGGGTTGACAGACCGGAACTCGGTGCTTCGTATACCCCACGGGGGTATTATCGACGTATGCACGGATACGTGGGCCACAAGGACGACCTGCTCAAGCGTCTGCGTCGCGCGGAGGGCCAGGTGCGCGGCATCGCGCGCATGGTCGACGACGACCAGTACTGCATCGACATCCTGACCCAGGTGTCCGCCGCGACGAAGGCGCTCGAGACCGTCGCCCTCTCGCTCCTCGACGATCACCTGTCGCACTGCGTGGCCGAGGCGGCGGCGCAGGGCGGTCCCGTCGCCGAAGAGAAGCTCAGAGAAGCCAACCAGGCGATCGCCCGCCTGGTCCGTTCGTGAAGGAGACCCCCATGGCCACGCAGCGCATCGAACTCGGACTGACCGCCTCGACGCCCTCCGGCGGAGGATGCGGCGACGGTTGCGGGTGCGGCCACACCATCGCGGCTGCCGCCCCCACCCCCTCGGCGAGCGAGGACCTCTACGACAGCGAGCTCCGCGTCGAAGGCATGACGTGCGCTCACTGCGTCCGCGCCGTGACCGAAGAGCTGGACGCCCTCGACGGCGTCGAGGTCGCGAGCATCGACCTGAACGTCGGGGGCGTATCCATCGTCCGCATCCGCTCGAACGGCACCGCCGGCGATGACGAGCTGGCGGCGGCGATCGACGAAGCCGGTTACACGCTCGTGCGCTGACCGCTCACGCGGAGCGACGCAGGACCGCGTCGACGGCGGCGTGGAAAGTCAGGTGCTGGGCGACCTCGACCGCGCGGTCGTAGCGCGTTCCGCCGAGCGCCACGAAGACCGAGCCGACGACCTCCACGTAACCGACGATGTACCCGTCGCGCGCGACCTCGTAGAGGTCCATGTCGATGCGCGTCCAGGGGATCTCGATCGGAGCCACGGGTGTCGACGGGGCCGCCGTAGCGGCGACGACGCGACCCGGGCGGCTGAGCGGTGCTTCCATGACCATGTGTGACTCCTTCGGTCGTCCGGGTGTGTTCTCACCCTGTGCCCCGAGGTTCTGATCCACTCCGGCCTTGACGAAACTCCTACGTGCGGCTAACTACCCTCACAGCGCCGCCCGCGCCGGGCGACCGCGACGGGGACGCTCGTCCGAGATCGCGAGGCCGGTCGCCCCGGCCGCGAGCACCTCCACCTCATCGAGCCAGCGCAGTTCAGCCTCGAGACGAGCGCGCCGGGCCGCGGCGACGATCGCCGTCCCGGTGGCATCCGCTCCGTCGCCCTGAGTCGCCTCTTCCGCGAGGGCAGCCCGCACACCGGCGCGCTGAGCAGCCAGGATGCCGGGGACGTCGGCGTCCGGAAGGGTGACCGCCAGCGCGATGCGCAGGGCCACCTCGTCGCGTCCGTCGGCAACGGTCGCCGCTCTCAGCCACGCGCGCGCCTCCGCGCGCCCCGCCGGCGTGACGCTCCAGAGGACCCGCCCGTCGTCGTCGACTCCGCGGTTGTCGACCAGGCCGTCGCGTTCGAGCCGCTCGAGCGTCGTGTAGACCTGCCCGACGTTCACCGCCGCCCCGGTCCGACGGGTGTACTCGGCGCGAAGCTGGGAGCCGTAGCAGGCGCCCTGATCGAGGATCGCGAGCAGGCTCTGACGCACCGACATGGACTCTCCGAACACGCTCGAGAAATGACTTTCCGAGTATATGGTTCGATGCCGAATCAACGCGGAATGGCGCGGTGCGGCGCGGCGTAGCATGTGGTCTGACCACATAGCACAGCTTGATCGGAGGCTCCTCGTGGAGTGGCTCGACCCCCTCGCTCTCGCCCGCTGGCAGTTCGGGTTGACGACCCTGTACCACTTCCTCTTCGTGCCTCTGACACTGGGGATGTCGCTCGTCGTCGCGATCTTCCAGACCGTCTGGTACCGCACCGGAGACGTGAAGTGGCTGCACCTCACCCGGTTCTTCGGGAAGATCTTCCTCATCAACTTCGCCATGGGCGTCGTCACCGGCATCGTCCAGGAGTTCCAGTTCGGCATGAACTGGTCGGCGTACTCCCGCTTCGTGGGCGATGTCTTCGGCGCACCGCTCGCCTTCGAGGGGCTCCTCGCCTTCTTCCTCGAAGCCACCTTCATCGGCCTGTGGATCTTCGGCTGGGACAAGCTCCCTCGCCTCGCTCACCTCGCGAGCATCTGGATGGCGACCCTCGGGGCCACGTTCTCGGCCTACTTCATCATCGCCGCCAACGCGTTCATGCAGAACCCGGTCGGCTACCAGATGGCCGCCGACGGCCACCGCGCCGAACTCGTCGACTTCTGGGCGATGCTCACCAACCCCGTGGCGCTCGCGGCCTTCCCGCACACGATCTTCTCGGGCTGGATGTTCGCGGCGATGATCGTGGCCTCGATCTCCGCCTGGCACCTCGCTCGCGGTCGCAACGTCGAGATGATGCGCACGACCCTCCGATTCGGGCTGTGGTCGGCGATCGTGTCCTTCGTGCTCGTGGCTGTCGCCGGTGACCAGCTCAGCCTGGTGATGGTCGCGACCCAGCCGATGAAGATGGCGGCGGCGGAGGCGACC
Organism: Microbacterium sp. SORGH_AS_0969; assembly: GCF_030818255.1. Lineage (NCBI taxonomy): Bacteria > Bacillati > Actinomycetota > Actinomycetes > Micrococcales > Microbacteriaceae > Microbacterium > Microbacterium sp. SORGH_AS_0969. The sequence goes on along the minus strand of NZ_JAUTAG010000001.1, from coordinate 2,404,087 downwards.
TTCAACACCGTCTGCGGACAGGATGCCTCGTTCTCGATCTTCACGTTGGGCACCCCCGACGGCACGAGCGAGCTGTTCTCGATCCGCGTGCCCTTCCTCCTCAGCATCCTGTCGACGCACTCCCTCGACGGCTGCGTCGAAGGCATCAACGACCTGAACACGCTGTACAGCCAGCAGATGTTCCCGCAGTTCGCCGACCAGGTGGACGGGAACTTCGCGCCCGTGCTGTGGGTCACCTACTGGGCCTTCCGCTGGATGATCGCGCTCGGCGGCCTGACCGCCCTCATCAGCGCGGTCGGTCTGTGGGTCACGCGCAAGAAGGCGACCCGCCCCGTGAAGCAGTGGATGTGGCGCGTGGCGATCTGGGCCGCTCCCCTGCCGATGATCGCGAGCCTCGTCGGCTGGGTCTTCACCGAGATGGGCCGCCAGCCGTGGATCGTCTTCGGCCTGATGCTCACGCAGGACGGCGTCTCCCCCAGCGTCCCGGGATGGAGCGTGCTCGTCTCGCTCATCGCCTTCACCCTCACCTACGCGAGCCTCGCGGTGGTCGAATTCGGACTCATCAAGAAGTACGCGCAGAAGGGACCGGACCCACTGCCGGATCCGAACGCGGCGCGGGAGCCCGACACCGTCGAGAACACCCCGACCACCGTCTACTGAGTCGGCTCAAGGAGAACATCATGGATCTCGCCTACCTCTGGTTCTGGATCGTCGGATTCCTCTTCATCGGCTACTTCGTGCTCGACGGGTTCGACTTCGGTGTCGGGATGTCACTGCCGTTCCTCGGCAAGGACGACATCGCGCGCCGCCAGATCATCAACACCATCGGCCCCGTCTGGGACCTCAACGAGACGTGGGTCATCGTCGCGGGAGCGGCGCTGTTCGCCTCGTTCCCCGAGTGGTACGCCACCCTCTTCAGCGGGTTCTACCTGCCGCTGCTGCTGATCCTGCTGGCGCTGATCGCACGCGGAGTCTCGTTCGAGTACCGTCACCAGCGCGAGTCGCTGAAGTGGAAGCGCGGCTTCGACCGGATGATCGTGATCGGCTCCGCCGTCCCCGCGTTCCTGTGGGGAGTCGCGTTCGCGAACATCGTGCAGGGCGTGCCTCTGGATGCCGATCACGAGTACGTGGGCACCCTGTTCACGCTGCTCAACCCTTACGGCATCCTGGGTGGCCTGGTGACTCTGCTGCTCTTCTTCACCCACGGCGTGTACTTCGTGGCGCTGAAGACGGACGGGCAGGTGCGGACGGATGCGCGGAAACTCGCCCGGACCTCGGGCCTCGCGACCATCGTGGCCGCAGCCCTGTTCCTGGTCTGGACGATCGTCCAGGCGGCGAACAATCAGGCGCCGCTCCTGCTGGGGGTCGTCGCGTTGTCCGGCATCGCCGCGCTGGCCCTGATCGGCTCGTGGGTGGCCAACCTTCGCGACCGCGAGGGCACCGCCTTCACGCTCGGCGCGATCACGATCGTCACGGCGGTGGCGGCCCTGTTCTTCGCGCTCTTCCCGAACGTGATGCCCTCGACGCTCGAGGCGGGCTCGGGCCTGACGATCGAGAACGCGTCCAGCACCGACTACACGCTGACGATCATGAGCTGGGCGGCGCTGATCTTCCTGCCGCTGGTGCTCGCGTACCAGGGGTGGACGTACTGGGTGTTCCGCAAGCGCGTCACGCGCGCCCGCATCGAGAAGGCCGCCCTCGTCGCGCACTGACGCCGGTCGTCCCGCTCCCTCGGGGAGCGGGGCGGCCCGTCTGGAAGGATCGTTGTCGTGAGTGACGTGGGAGCAGAGAAGATGCGTCCCGTGGACCCGCGGCTCATGCGCTACGCCACGGCCGCCCGCGGGTTCCTCGTCATCACCGCCGCGATCGTGCTGGCGCAGACCGGCGTGATCGTCGGTTTCGCGTGGGCGTTGACCTCGGCGCTCGTCGGCGCGATCGGCGGGCGACCACCGGCGGACCTGTGGGGATACGTGGGGGTGGCGGCATCCCTGGTCCTCCTGCGCGGGCTGCTGATCGTCGCGTCGGAGCGCGTGTCGGCGCGCGGAGCGGCGGTCGCCTCGCTGCAGCTGCGTGAGAAGCTCGTCGCCGCGGTGGCCCGGCTTCGGCCCCCGGTGGCTGGCCGGGCGCAACACCGCGTCGCTCGCGACCACCGCGGGGCACGGCCTCGAGGCGCTCGACGCCTACTTCGGGCGTTATCTTCCGCAGCTCGTCGCGACCGCGATCACGATGCCGATCCTCATCGGGGCGATCGCCCTGGCCGATCCGCTCTCGGGCCTCATCGTGGTCCTCACGATCCCGCTCATCCCGATCTTCATGGTGCTGATCGGACTGGCGACCCGTGCCGTGCAGCAGAAGCAGTACCGCACGCTCGGGAGGCTCGCCGCACGCTTCGCCGACACGGTCGAGGGCCTCGGCACGCTCAAGGCGTTCGGGCGTCAGCACCGTGCCGCCGACACGATCGAGACCGTCACGCGCGACTACAAGCGCGAGACGATGACGGTGCTGCGCGTGTCGTTCCTCTCGGGCTTCGCCCTCGAGTTCTTGGCATCCATCTCCGTCGCGATCATCGCCGTGACGATCGGCTTCCGGCTCCTCGCGGGCGACCTCTCGCTGCTCGTCGGCCTGTTCGTGCTGCTGCTCGCGCCCGAGGCCTACCTTCCGCTGCGCCAGGTCGGCGTGCAGTTCCACGCGGCGTCGGAGGGGGTCGCGGCCACGGGCGAGATCTTCGACGCCCTCGATGCCGCCCGGAAGACCCCCGCCCCGGATGCCGAGACCTCGGCGACCGGGTCGACGGTGGCGCTGCGCGAGGTGCGTGTGCACCGCGGAGTGCACCGGATGCCGACGGTGTCGCTGTCGGTGGGACCGGGCGAGATCGTGCTCGTGACCGGCCCGAGCGGAGTCGGGAAGTCGTCGCTGATCGCCGCGCTGCTCGGGTACGCCGAGCATGACGGCGAGGTGCGCGTGGGTGGCGAGGCCGTCTCCCACGCGCGCGCCGTGGTCGCGTGGGCGGGACAGCGGCCCGGACTCGTGTCGGGCACGGTCGGCGAGAACGTCGCGCTCGGGTCGACCCTCGATGCCGTCGCCGTAGCGCGAGCGCTGGCCGACGCGGCCGCCGACATCGATCCGGCGACGCCGCTCGGCGCGGGCGGATCGGGCCTCTCCGGTGGGCAGGCGCAGCGGGTCGCCGTGGCCCGAGCGCTGTATCGCTCACGCATCGCCGGTGCGCCGGTGCTCGTGCTCGACGAGCCCTCGAGCGCCCTGGATGCCACGACCGAAGCGCACCTGTGGACGACCCTGCGCCGTGAGGCCGACGCCGGTCGCGGGGTGCTGCTCGTGTCGCACCGCCCGTCCGCGCGGTGGATCGCGGATCGCGTGGTCGAGCTGCGTCCCGCTGCCCCCGAGCCCGCACGCGAGGTCCTCGAGCCCGCACGCAAGGTCCCTGAGCCCGTCGAAGGGACCGAAGGCTTCGACGAGCTCAGCCACCTCCGCCCCGACACCGACGTCGCCCCGGCCCTCGAGCCCGCACGCGAGGTCCCTGAGCCCGCACGCGAGGTCCCTGAGCCTGTCGAAGGGACCGAAGGCTTCGACGAGCTCAGCCACCCTCCGCCCCGACACCGACGTCGCCCCGGCCCTCGACCCCGCACGCGAGGTCCCTGAGCCCGCACGCCAGGTCCCTGAGCCTGTCGAAGGGACCGGAGGCTTCGACGAGCTCAGCCACCTCCGCCCCGCCCCCGACATCGCCCAGGCCCTCGACCCCGCACGCGAGGTCCCTGAGCCCGCACGCCAGGTCCCTGAGCCCGTCGAAGGGACCGGAGGCTTCGACGAGCTCAGCCACCTCCGCCCCGCCCCCGGCCACCAGGAGGGACGCGAGTGAACACCCGGGTACGCGGCATCCTGCGCTCGGCGATGCCCTCGCGTCGTCGGTTCGCGCCCGCGGTGCTGTCGGGCTTCGGCACCGCGCTGAGTGCCGTCGCGCTGCTCGCGGCGAGCGCATGGCTCATCGCGCGGGCGGCGGAGCAGCCGCTCGTGATGTACCTGTCGGCCGCCGTCGTCGGGGTGCGCGCGTTCGCGCTGTCGCGCGGGGTGTTCCGCTACCTCGAGCGGTTGACGAGCCACGATGCGGCCCTGCACCAGCTGGCGGGCCTACGCGCCGATCTCGTGCGCGAGCTGGTGCCCCTGGCGCCGGACGGGCTCGGGCGCGCGCACCGCGGAGGACTCCTGTCGAGCGTCGTCGACGACGTCGAGGAGCTGCAGAACCTTCCGCTGCGGGTCGTCCTGCCCCTGTCGGCCGCCGCCCTGACCTCTCTCGCCGCGGTCGTCTTCACGGCGTTCATCTCGTGGCCGGCCGCACTCGTGCTGCTCGCCTGCCTCGTCGTGGCCTTCGGGGTCGCCGTGGCCGTCGGGTGGGCGGCGGGCTCCCGCGCGGAGCGCTCGGTGGCGCCGCTTCGCACCGCCGTCGCCGACGCGGTGCACGACCTCCTGACGAACCTCGACGTGCTGACCGCCTACGGGGCTCTGGATGCCGCGCGCGAGCGCGTCCGCTCCGCCGACGCCGCTCTGCGCCGGGCGCTGGTCCGTCGGGGCGTGGCGCAGGGGCTCACCTCCGGTACGGTCTCGGTGCTCGCCGGCGCCGCCTCGCTGCTCGCCCTCGCGGTCGCGGCCCCGGGCGTCACCGGCGGGACCCTCTCGGGGCCGGGGCTCGCGGTCGTCGTGCTTCTGCCGATGGCCGTGTTCGAGGTGTTCGGACCGGTTCCTCTCGCCCTCGCGTCCTGGCGGCAGGTGCGGGCTGCGGCCGAGCGGATCGCCGAAGCGGTGCCCGAGACCATCCCCGACGGCCTGCCGCAGACCGAACCCGCGGCCACCGGCACCGGGCCCGCACTCGGCGAGGGTCTCGTGCTCCGCGGGCTGGCGGCGCACTGGCCCGCCCGCAGCGACTCCGACGGCGACGCCGGGCGGCTCGACGACGTCGAACTGCGCGTGTGCCCCGGAGAGCGTGTCCTCGTCTCGGGGCCGAGCGGCGCGGGCAAGACGACGCTCGCCCACGTTCTCGTGCGCTTCCTCGACTACGCGGGGTCGTACACGGTGGGCGGCATCGAGGCGCGCGAGCTCTCCGGCGACGACCTGCGCCGGACGGTCGGGCTGATCGAGCAGGCGCCGTTCCTGTTCGACGAGTCGGTGCGCCAGAACCTGCTCTTCGCTCGCGACACGGCGAGCGACGCAGACCTGTGGGCCGTCCTCGCACGCGTGGGGCTCGACGGCTGGGTCCGCGAGCGCGGCGGCCTCGACACCCGCGTCGGCGACCGGGGCGTCCTCGTCTCGGGCGGGCAGGCGCAACGACTGGCTCTGGCACGGGCGCTCCTGCGCGGGTTCCCGGTGCTCGTGCTCGACGAGCCGACCGCGGGCGTGGACCCCGCGGCATCCGAGGCCCTGCTGCACGACCTGCTCGGCGCGGTCGATCGCGACCGTGCCGTGCTGCTCGTGTCGCACGTCGAGGTGCCCGCCGGGCTGGTGGACCGCGAGGTGCGGATGGAGGACGGGCGGGTCGTCTCCGGCTGACCCGTCCGCCCGGGCGCTGATCACGTCCCGTCACCGCGCCGTAGGCCCAGCCGGCGGGCTGAGTGTCCAGAACACCCGGAGAGAATCTTGCGAGGCCCGGGTGTTCTGGACACTCAGTTGGAGTCCCGTGCGTCACGGACTCGGCGTCCGGGAGTTGTGGGCACTCACCAGCGGGAGCGGCCCCGTCTCGCTCGTCAGCCGACGAGCTTGCGCTGCCACACGCCGAACCGGTTGCCGGCCGGATCGGCGAGGTGGGCGAAGAGGATCGTCCCGTTGTCAACGAGCGGCCGCACCGCCTCGGCGCCCTGCTCGATCGCCGACTGCAGCGTCGCGCGGATGTCCGCGACCTCGACGTAGAACACCGCCCACGCTTCACCGCCGATCTGCGACGTGTCCCAGAGCCCGCCGGCGTTCTCGTTCACGGCGGCGTAGCCGCCGGGATTGGCGGCCGCGAACCGCCAGCCGAACAGCTGCCCGTAGAAGGAGCGAGCGGCCTGCGGGTCGGGAGTGCCGATCTCGAAGTAGTTCACGGTGTTCGTGTCGCTCATGGGTGTGACCTCTCTCGTCTCGGGCGGCTCGTCCGCCCTCTGCATCGAGAGTGCGACCTGCCACAGTGAGAGGGTCAAGCGATCGGCACGTTGACCTCGGTAACCCACTTCGCGGGGTCGCTCTCTCGCCCGGGCCCCACGACGTAGACATTGAAGAGGGCACCCGCTCGCGCGAACCCGTGTTCGGCGATCCAGGTGCCGAGGATCTCGGTCGCGCGCCCGATGGTGTCGAAGTCTCCCCTGTGGGTGGTCCAGGCGACGCGCTGCGCGGGGAGTTCAGCGATGTCGAACCCGTCCTGCGGCGAAAACGGCCCGCTGTAGTCGCGCCAGATCGCCATCTCGACGTCGTCGTCGCGGAACTCCTCGTCGAAGTAGGTGGCGCCGACCAGCTCGCCGAAGCGCGCCGGGTCAGCGCCGTCCGGGCGGGCGATCAGGTCGCGAAGGTCGGCCCAGAGCTCACCCTCCGCCGGATAGCAGGCCACCGTGCGCCGCAGCCGAAGCGTCCGCACGGCGGGGAAGACCCGCTCACCGACCACGGCCGGCGACGTGTCGAGCGCGTCGGCCAACGACAGCGTCAGACGCTGCTGCGCTCGAAGCTCGGCGGCCGCGGTCTCGAGCGAGGCCGCGTGCTGAGCGAGGCGCGCCCGCAGCACGTGGGGGGTGGCGAAGAGCGGGAGGAGCTCCGCGATGAGCGAGATGCCGCAACCGGCGTCGCGCAGGGTGCGGATGCGGCCCGCCACGCGCAGCTGATCGGGCGTGTACCGCCGGTACGACGTGAACGCGTCGACCGACGCGGGCGTGAGGAGCCCGCGCTCGTCGTAGTGGCGCAGCATCCGCACACTGATACCGACGTATCGCGAGAACTCGCCGATGCTCAGCAGGCGCGCACCCGCTGCTCGGGTGACGGTCGATTCGCTCATAGGCCGATTGTCGCCCACGGGTCCGACATCGCCACTGCGAGCCGTGGCCACGGCGGGCGCGCTCCCACCGGCGGGCGCTCCGCGCGATATCGGCGAGGCGCGAGCGTCAGGATGCCGCGACGAACCGCACCCGATCGGGCGCCACGCTCACCCGCACGGCGTCTCCCGCACCGAGCCCCGCGGCCTCACCCGGCGCCACCTCGGCAGCCCCGCGGTCGGTGACGACGCGCACGCCCGACGGCGTCGGCTCGAGGTGCGACACGATCGCGGGGAATCCTTCTCCCAGCCGCAGGTCGGACGCGCGGACCGGGACCCGCCGGAGCCGTCACGTCAAGAGCAAGAGCAGCGACACGCCACTGCCCACGACGCCGCCCACGACCCCGGCGATCCACGCCGCGGGGCGCGGGCGCCCCCCGGGCCGAAGAACCACCATGAGCAGACTCGCCGTCAGTGCACCGCCGCACACCCACAGCCACGTCGCCACGAGAGGCGGAGCCGTGCCGGCCAGGGCGATCGTGCTGTAGCCGGTGAAGGCGATCCCGATCAGACGGAGAACGACCCGGTGCTGCACGAGCGTGATCACCGTCGCCGCGGCGCCGGCGAGATGCAGCGCGAACGGCAGCAGATTCTGCGCCCCCACGGATGCGACGATCACGGGCATCAGCCCGAGCACCGCACCCAAACGCGTGCACGCCAGTGCGACGGCCGTGGATGCGAGCGCGTCTCGTCGCCGGTGCGAACTCACGTCGCCGCTCACGGGTACGGCAGGGGGTCTGAGAGCAGATCGTCGCCGACAGGTTCGGCGCGAAATCCGGCTTCGACCGGCACGGTCTGATAACGCGGATGCCCGAGGGCCGGAGTCTGCGGCGGGTACGGTTGCGCGAGCTCGGGAATATAGCTCTTCCAGATGCGCGTCTGCATGAGGTCGCGGTGGCTGAAGTCGAACATGATCGGGTCGATCCCCCGCTTCTGCAACGACGAATGCAGACGAGCGACGGGATCGGGGTCGGCCCGATCGACGATGTCGTACAGCTCGCTCAGGCGCACCTCCCCGCCGCCGCGGAAGTACCAATCGGTGCGGCGCGCGTTCTCGGGGTAGCCATAGAACGTGATGGCCTGCACGAAGCGGAGGAATTCGTGCGGCTCTGCATCCGGGTGGATGCCGAAGAGCCGCTCGAACGAGGCCCGGAACTGCCAGTTGTCGGTCTGCTGGCAGATGCGCAGAGTGCGCTCCGACTGCGAGTACTCCCCCAGGGCGGAACGCATCGCGGCATCCGGAGTCGGTCCGATCCCCCCGCCTGCGTTGTAGGTCATCTCGGGCAGCCACTCGTCGAACTGCACGGCGGTGATGACCGGGAACTCGGGGAAGTCAAGGTTCTGAAGGAAGAATCTCGGGGCTCCGACCCCCTCGTGGAGGCGATCGACCGCGCGTTGGAGGCGGCGGTCACGTAAAGGCACGTCGAGCACGATCTCGTCGAGCGGCACCCGGGCATGCCAGCGAAGATTGACCGCGTCACGTTCGATAAGTTCGTCGAGAGCGTGGAAGACGGCCTTGTCGGTCGAGACGTGGCAGGCGAGTCCGCCGCTGGGGGCGAGACCGATGAGCGGCTCCTCGGGCTGCCGATAGTACGTGAACAGCACGAGCTGCGCGGGCACCCACACCTCGTCGCCGGCGTACAGGCGCCGGCCGGGGATCCACCCGAGGTGGTCGTCGTCGCCCCACCGGTCGAAGAGGAAGTGCGGGTCGGCGTACTGCGCGTCGGAGAAGAGCGGGATATCGTCCGCTCCCAGACACACGCGCCCCTGTCGCTGCATCTCGCGGCGGCTGCCGTAGGCGAGGCGGTCGGCCCACTGCAGGAACGCGAACGACCCGAGCACGCGTTCGACACCCTCGCCCATCGCGGACACATAGGCGTTCGGCAGATCCAGGCCCTTGCCGCCGCCGTAGACCTGCGAGCTGTAGCCCGAGTTCAATCCCGCCACCCCGAGCACACGGCTCACGATGTGGTCGAAGTCGAAGTACTGCCCGTGCGCGGTGTGCAGATGCGCGCCGGATGCCGCGCGAAAGTACGTCGTAAGCAGTCGGATGAAGCCGTCGGGCGAGTGCAGCGACTCGATCTCCGCGAGCGACCTCTCCTCTTCGCGCGTCAACGTGGTCGCCACCACAGGGCGGCGACGGTTCCAGTGCGTCTCTTCGAGGCGTACGGGTGTCATGAACTACGTCCTTCCCAATCGAACGTGAGCGTCGTCACGATGACGACGACAACGGTGGAGAGCGTCAGGGCGAAGAGCCGCGAGGCGTCGACCTCGCCATAGCCGCTATAGGTGAAGACCAGCAGATCGTTGGCGATGGCGAGAGGGTTCCACTGCACGATGGCCTGCAGCCAATCGGGGAACGACTGCCGGGGCAGGGCCGCTCCACTCGAGAAGAACATGACGAAGAACACGGCGGCGGACACCACCTGCACACTGCGCATCGGCAGACGGAGGCCGCCGAGGAGCACCCCCCACGCGACCGTCACGACGAGCACCCCGAGGGCCGATGCCAGGAACGCCGGCCAATTCGCCGTCGAAGACAACCCGTAGAGCACGAGGGTGACCACGATGAGACCGAGGAGCGAGACGGTCACCGTGACAGCGGCTGTGATGAACTGCGCCCCGAAGAACACGGCGGGATGGAGAGGAGAGAGACGGTACCGTTTCAGCGCCCCGCGCGAGCGGTTCTCAGCGACATGGATGGACAGCCCCATGATGCCGACGTTGGCCGCGGTGACGGCAACCATCGACGCCATGTAGGTGTCGATGAAGCGAATGCCCGGCGCCACCTCGTCGGTTGCTCCGATGGAGCCGACGAACAGCAGCAGGATCAGGGGAAAGGCGATCGAGAAGAACATCGCTGTCGGCTCGCGCAGGAACAGGCGCAGTTCCACTCCGACGAGAGCCCGGAGCGAGCGGACGAGAGACGTCATGCGGGTGTTCCTTCGTCGTGCGCGACACCGCCGAGGAATGCGATGTCGCTGAGATCGGTGCGTCGCAGGGTGGCGCGTGCCCGCTGGGCGGGCGTCAACGCCTCGTATGCCGCGCGCAGATCGTCGACCGGCCCGTAGGTGCGCGTGCTGCGGCCGTCGCGCACCGCCGACGCCGTCTGTGAGGACGACGCCGCGTCGATACCCGTGAGGCACCATTCGTGCGGGAGTGCCGCGAGCAGCTCCGCCGGGGTGCCGTCGGCGATGGTGCGCCCGCGCGACATCACGACGACGCGGTGCGCGATCTCGGCGGCGACGTGCATGTCGTGGGTGGTCACCAGCATCCCGACTCCCGTCGACGCCCGGTCGACGAGCAGGCGGATGATCTCACCCTGGCCCTCGGGGTCGAGCCCGGCGGACGGCTCGTCGAGGATCACGAGGCGCGGGTCGTGGATGAACGCGAGAGCGAGGGCCGTCCGACGCTTCTGCCCGCCGCTCAACGTCTCGAACGGCCGGCGCGAGAACTCCTCGAGTCCCAGCCGCGCGATCAGGTCACCGTCAGCGCCGACGACGCAGTAGATCGCTGCGTACAGAATCACGGCTTCGGCGACGCGGATGCGCCCCGGGAACCCCTCCTCCTGCAACTGCACCCCGAGCATCCTGGCGCGTTCGCGGCGCGACCCTCCGGCGTCGCCGAGCAGCTCGATCCGACCGGCATCGGGCGCGCGCAGCCCCTCGACGCACTCGATCAGCGTGGTCTTGCCCGACCCGTTCGGGCCGACGAGGCACACGATCTCTCCGGCGCGAACCTCGAGCGAAGCGTCGACGACGGCACGCACCGGCCCGTACGCCTTACCCAGACCGCGCACGGACAACAACGGAATGTCGCTCGTCATTCGTTCCCTCTCATCGCGATACCGCCTCGGCGGCGGCCCCCAGTGCCGCCAACGCCTCGTTCTCGTCGAGCGCCGCCAGTCCGGGCGCGCAGCCCGCCCCGGGAGCGCCCGAACCCGCGCGAACGTCATGGCCGCGGGCATACAGCTCGCGCACCGCTTCGCGCGAGCGCTCGAGCCCCGCGGCGACCTCGCGTTCACCGGCCCGATCGAGCAGAGGAATGCCGAGGTGCAAGGCCGCCTCACGCCCGCCCATCCGCAGAGCGCCGGGCGCACGCAGCGACAGCAGACGCTCGTGATAGGGCAGAGCACGAGCCGCCGCGCTCAGCTGCGGCGACCACACGAGCGCGCGCAGACCCGCCTGCCGTTCGGCGACGGTCAGGAGCGGGACGACCGGCAAGCCGAGGGCGGAGACTCGATCGATCGCCCTGACGACGTCATCCTGACTCGCCCGAGCGACGACACGCAGGACGTCGGCCGTGGACTCCGGCGGGACACCGGCATGTTCCCCCGTCACCAGAACCGCAAGGAGGGCGGGCAGCGACTCCCAGGTCGCCTCGACGGACGGGTTCGAGGCGGCAAACCGCACCGCCCCCGGAGATGGTCGCAGCGCCAACGCCAACCCCCGATCGCGGGCGAGGCCGGCGATCCGATCGAGCTGATCGCCGACCGAAGCGCCGAGGCACACCCAGCGCAGACCCAGTCGCGCGAGGCCATCGAAGACGACACCGTCGCACTGAGGCGCCGGCCACCACCCCTGCGGTCCGCGTGGCTCCGTCTCGATCCACTCTCCGCCCCACTCGGTCGCGCCGAGGTGCGGGTCGTCGCCGGTCATGCCGACGCGCTCGTCGTACTCCCTCGCGAACAGCCACCAGGCGAGAGAGACCCCCAGTCGGCGAGTCACCACGACACCGGCCGCGCGCTCGGCGGCGATGGTGCTCTGCACGACATCTCGCAGCGAACTGTGCCGCGGCGAACGGAGGTATCCCTCCCCCGTGGCGTGGAAATCAACCGACATGATGCGCCGTCCGTCGGCGCCGAAGCCGGCGGAAGACCAGCGCCTGGAACATCAGATGCGTCGCGATCGCCGGGACGACGGAGCCGCAGACGACCGTCTGGACGCCGAGGAAGATCCCGCCCACCGTCTTGGACACCACCGACGGGGCGCCGAACGAGATGTGGTGCAAACCGAACAGGACGGCGGACAGTGCGACGGCGGCGAGCACCCCCCACGCGCTGGCGAGGCTGACGAGCAGCATCCCCCGGAAGATCAGTTCCTCCGTCACCGCCGAGGCGACCGCCAACGACCACCACAGGACCGGGCGTCGAACGACGTCGGCGACCCCGTCGACAACGGAACCGACGCGGCCGCCCGGGCGATGCGCCGCCTGCGCGCGCACGGACGCCGACGAGACGGCCAGTTCGACGACATACCACGTCACGGCTGCCGGGATCGCAATCGCCGACGCGAGCACCACCGTCGGCCCCACGTCGATGCGGAGCGCGGCGAGCGGGTCGAGCGCGCCCGTCACCGCCAGAGCAAAGGTGGCGACGAGCAGTACCGCCACGTACACGACAGCGCCGTGCTCCTCGACCACCGTTCGAAGCCACCACGCCCCGCCGCGGGCGACGAGATCGAGCACGGCCATCACGATGCCGAACACGGCGAGAACACCGACGGCCGCGCCGATCGCCTCGAGGGGACCGGTCATCGGGGACGGCGCCCGGGAGCGGTGCCGATGGGAATGAGTAAGTGCGCGAACCGGTCCTTGCCGTCCAACCGCAGCAATCGGTTGAGCGGATCGTCGGCGAACGCGGCGAGGGCGTTGACGCTCACGCCGAGTGCCGTGGCGGCGAGGTAGACGTGAGCCGTGACGATCCCGGCATCCAGCCCCATGTAGCGATACCCGCGAGTGCCGTACTTCCACGCCACGCGGGGGAAGTCTCCGGTCAGGGCGATCACCGCCTGTGCGAAGAGCAGGAAGTCCGACTCGATCGCCGCGTCGCGGAGCGGAAGACGGAAGTCGCCGAGTTCTTCGATCACCAATTCGTGCCCGAGCGGATCGTAGGAGTACCTGCCGGGTTCGAGACCCTCGACGTCGTTCACGATCACCTGGCAGTCGTAAGACTGCAGGCCGCCCGCCGATGCCCCGACGCGCTTGGGGATGTCGCGGCGTTGGTATCCGAGTTCGAAGCCTCTCGAACCGAACGACTGGCTCAGGATGCCGGCGAGATCCGTTAGTGGCAGAGGGTCACTGCCGTACATCGGCGTCGATCGGCGCTCGGCGACGAGCTCGGCGAAAGGCTGCAGCATGTCGGGCAGATCCCCCGGGAGGCTCACGCGGCGTTCGCCGGGCCGACCGACGGCGAGATCCGGAGCGCGCATGGTCGCGAGGCGCGAGACCGGTGGCCCGTCCTTGCTCGCTTCGGCACGCAGCGACCGATGGATAAGGTGGGCGACAAGAACGTCGTCGTCGCTGATCAACGGCACGCCTTCGCGCACGAGGTCCAGAGCGGCCGCCGCCCACGAGGGGTGACACAGCCCATCGGCCGCCGCGCGGTCGAGAAGGACGGTGAGGTCGTCGATCAGCGCGGGCACGGTGTTCGGCCGATCGAGCGCGGTCGCGTGTTCGGCGGTCATCGGGCGCCCTCCCCGTGATCAGCGTCTGTCACGGCGTCTTCTGGCGTGCGACCGGCGTCCGTGCCGGGCGGTCGCGGCGCGGCCTCCGCGGAGACGGCGACAAGAGCAGTCGTGAACCGCTCGATCCCGTCTTGGTCGAAGACCGTGTCGACCTCGATGTCGGCGAAGTCCGTTGCCACGGTCGGGGCGCCACCCGCTCGAGCGAGGGTCTGCATGAGGACGGTGAGCAGCAATCCCGATTGTTGAAGGGCCACGCGGTAGCCACGCGGACCCTGCAGAATCTCGACCCGCCACGGCACCGTCGTCACCGACACGATCGCGGACGCCGCGTCGAAGGCCGCGCGCTTGTCGACCGGAGTGGCGCTCACGAGGCGTCGCTGGAGCTTCGGCCCGACGAGACGCATACGCACGAGGTGAGATGACGACGCGGGCAGCAACCACGTCGCGCCGCGCCACAGCAGGACCACATCGGAGCCGTACAACAGTCCGGATTCCGCGCCGAGACGTGCCACGGCTGCGAGCGCCGTGCCGAGCGGCGAGGGGACGTCGGTGAGGGCGAGTTGCACGCCCGAGACGTTCTCCTCGATGGTCGAGTAGGTGCGACCGGAGGCGAGGAACCACGCCCGCAACTGCTGCGCCTCGTTGTCGCTCGGTGCGGCGTCGAGGTCTGAGAGGCGCCACCGGGCGTTGGCCTGATACATCTCGGAAACAGAGCCGTCGACGTCGTGCAGGCGGTGCTGATAAAGGTCGCGCGGTGTGGGCGCGAGGAGTTGGAGATGGGGCCCGGAGAGCACCGTCTGTTCGACGCCGTGCTCGTAACCGGGTTCGACCGTCTCGAAGACGATGCGATTGTTCTTCTGGTGATCGCTGAGAGTGGCCATGTCGTCAGAGGAAGGTGTGCTGCAGCTCGGGCCGAGTCGTGGCGCACGCGGGGCATCGTGGAATGGTGAGGACGCGGTGACTCATGACCTCCATCCGGCTCGTCTCGACACGAAGGACGCGTTGATCGAGGAAGCCGGTCGAGGACGGATCGCGTCGCGCAAGAGCAAGCCGCACCCACGCGGCCGCGAGCGCGATGACGGCGGCGTCGCCACCCGGGCCGGAAACGCCGCGGCTCAAACTGTCCTTGTAGACCAGGTACTCGTCGCGAAGATGCCGGGCCCCCTCGTCCTGAAGGTCGTGGCACAGATAGCACGCGGTCTCGCCGGGTACGACCATGGGACCGATCACCGCCTCCGGGCCGTCGGTGTGGACGTAGACCGCAGGGATGCCGAACTCGAGCGAGACCGTATTGGCCCTGAGGAAGCGCACCGGGTCGAGCACATCCGAAACGATCGCGAGGACGATATCCCCCGCTTCCACTCCCTCGTCGGCGATCAGTTCGTGCACGTCGTCGAGTTCGTCGAGCGAGCGGACGTCGAGACGCGAATCGCCTCGCGCGAGGTCCGTCAGAGCATCGGCGAGGAGTCCTCGTCCGTGAAGGGCCACGATCGTCGTGCCCGCGGGCCCCCCGCACGGGGTCAGCACCCCGGCCTCGGTGAGCTGTTCCGCGATCTCCTCGATGTCGGCCCCGTCCACTCCCCAGCCCTCGGCGAGTGCGGCCGCTGTGACGGGGGCGGTCGCCGCTTGCACGATGCGCGCGAGCAGACGCCGACGAGCGGGATCACGCACGATCTTCGAGAACGCGGCACGACTGCCCTCCCGGACGAAGACCTCATCGTCACCGTGGGGAAGGACGTACAAGCCCGTCCGCAGGCGGTAGGTCGTTGCGTCGGACACGCCGTGCGCATTCGAGGGAGACGGGGCGGTAGCGGTCAAAGCGGGATTCCTTCCGTTGTCATCTGATGCCCTTCGGGAAACAGGCGGGATCGACCTGGAACCACGGTCGAACCCGCCCGTCGCCCGGTCAGAAGATGCTGAAGTTGATGGAGCAGCAGCACCAGCACCAGCAGCACCAGCCGCCCGGTGCGACCGATGCCTCTTCGGCGAAGAACTTGTCCTCCACTCGATCGAGCACGTTGAGCATCCGAAACTCCTGTCTTTCCTCGTGGTCTCCGTCGTGGGCGACTACCCACGACAGCACTCAAACATGCCCCTTTCGAGGCAACCAGGGCCGATGGCATGCATATTGACGACAGTCATCGCCACTCCGAGATACGGACGCGGCCCCGACAGCACGCGCAGTCAGGAAGATCGTTCGCCGCGACCCGGCGCCACGCGTGGACGAAGCTTTGCGACGACAGGTGGCCCCAGGACCGGGAGAAGTGCGCTGTGATCGCCGCCTCACCGACCTCGGTCAGGGCGAAGATCTTGCGCGCCGCACCCGGACCCCGCGACTCGTAACGCACGCATCTCACGAGTCCGAGCCGGTCGAGCCGACGCATCATCCGGTGGAGGGTCTGCGCGTCGGGCTGCATGGCGCCGCGCGACATCTCGCGCACGCTCTCCTGCACGTCACCGACCCACTGCGGCCGGCTGCTCAGGGCGAGCATTGCGAACACCGCCAAGCTGGCTTTGACATGCCCGTCCGCCCACGTCTTGCACGCGTACTCGACGAGACGGTGCTCCTCAGAGGTCAGCATCCGCAAACCCGTTGCGCGCAACCGAGGCGAACGCGTGGACGAGGAGCCCCACGCTCCACAGGCCGATCATCCACCCGAGCCCACCCCCGCGCGCACCCGCCCAGTCCGCCACGAAGGCATGCAGAGAGGTGGAGCCCGCGACGATCACATAACTCACGACATGGAAGACGAAGAAGGCGTAGGGCGCACGCGTCAGCGGCTTCCGCAGGATGACAGCCGCGACGGCGATCGTCACCGCCGCGAGCGCCAGCACGATCAGCGCCACGAGATCGATGCCCCTCGCCCCGGCGGCCACGAGATGGAACCCCGCCATCACCACGCTGAGGACAAGGCCGTAGATCAGGAAAGCGCGCACGGGTGGACTTGCCGTAGCCATCACTATGCCCCCTCACAGCGTTGGTACGCCGTCATCCGTCGAACAGGGACAGCCAACCAGGAAGGCATGTATGCATGCCATCTGACGGTGTGTTTTACATGCGGCGGGTGAGTGCCGCCGCATGCGCGGGTCACCCCCGCCACGACCGGCGTCGAGCCCCGGGGTAAGGGTCCTGCCGTCGATCGCCGCCCCGACAGGGCGCACAGAGTCAGGATGCCGCGACGAACCGCACCCGATCGGGCGCCACGCTCACCCGCACGGCGTCTCCCGCACCGAGCCCCGCGGCCTCACCCGGCGCCACCTCGGCAGCCCCGCGGTCGGTGACGACGCGCACGCCCGACGGCGTCGGCTCGAGGTGCGACACGATCGCGGGGAATCCTTCTCCCAGCCGCAGGTCGGACGCGCGGAAGACGGCAGCCAGCGCGACCCCGTCGCTCCCGACGAGAGCGCGAGAGGCGGCATCCGTCGACTCCAGGCGCATTCCGGCCCCCTCCCAACCGCCCGCGCGCGCCACACCGACGAGCCGCTCGAGCCCCGCGATCTTCGCGGCGACCTCGGTCGCCGGGGCGGACAGCACCTCGCGCACTGCCCCTTCCTGGGTCACCCTTCCTCGCTCGACGATCACGAGCCGGTCGGCCAGCGCGGCCGCGTCGACCGCATCGTGCGTGACGGCGACGGACGTGACCCCGGCGAGGCACTCGCGAAGCGTCGCGCGGACCTCCGCCGCCGTCACCGCGTCGAGCGCGACGAGGGGCTCGTCGAGCAGCACCACGCGCGGCTCCGCGGCGAGCGCCCGGGCGACGGCCACCCGCTGCTGTTCCCCGCCCGAGAGCTGCGCGGGCCGGCGGTCCCCCGCACCGGGGAGTCCCACCCGGGTCAACCACTCGTCGGCGGAGGAACGGGCGACGGATGCCGGGACCCCGGCCGCTCGCGGGCCGAAAGCGACGTTCTCGCGCGCCGTCAGGTGCGGGAAGAGGCGCGCGTCTTGCCCGAGCAGCACGATCCCGCGGTGCATCGGAGCGGTGCGCACGCGCGGAGCGCGGTCGAGGACACGTCCGTCGAGCACGATCTCTCCCCCGTCGAGCGGAACGAGTCCGGCGAGCGCGCCGAGGAGCGTCGACTTTCCGGCTCCGCTGCGGCCCATGACCGCGACGGTGTCGCCGGGGGCGACGTCGAGGGCGATGTCGACGGCGAAGTCGCGACGGCGGACCACGACGTGCGCGTGGAGGGCGGCGGCATCCGGAGTCGCGGGGACCGCCTGATCGCCAGGTTTCCGCCCGCTCATCGCCCCACCCCCGGGCGCCACCCGCGCACGAGCAGCAGCACCGCTACCGCCGTCACGAGCAGCAGGAGCGACAGGGCGACGGCGGTGCCCTGCGAGACGCCGGCACCGTTGAAGGCCGTGTAGATCGCGAGCGGCATGGTCTGCGTGACGCCGGGACGGTTCCCGGCGAACAGCGCGGTCGCCCCGAACTCCCCGATCGCCCGCGCGAAGCACAGCACGACGCCGGCGACGATCCCGGGAGCGGCGAGAGGCAACGTGATCCGCCGCAGGATCGTCGCGCGCGACGCGCCGAGAGAGGCGGCGGCGCGCTCGAACTCGACCCCCGTACTGCGCAGCGCGCCCTCGACCGCGAGCACGAGGAACGGCAGCGCGACGAACACCTGCGCGAGCACGACCGCGGGGGTGGTGAACGGCAGCCCGAGCGCGCCGAACCAGCCGTTGCGGCCGAAGAGGTAGAGGAGCGCGACACCGCCGACCATCGGCGGCAGGACGAGCGGCACGGTCACGAGTGCCCGCAGCAGAGCGGCGGTCCGCGCGGGACTCCGGGCGATCACCAGCGCCAGGGGGATGCCCACGACCGCGCACACCAGGGTGGCGACGGCCCCCGTGGCCAGCGACAGGACGAGCGCCGAGAGGGCGGCATCCGACGTCACATCGCTGATCAGCGTGTCCCACTCCACCCGGGCGATCAGCGCGGTCAGCGGCACGAGCAGGAAGAGCAGCCCGATGGCCGCCGGCACGATCAGCCAGCGCGGGACGTACCCCGCCGCCCTCACGGCGCCTGGAACCCCGCGTCGGCGAGGATACGCTTTCCGTCGTCCGACAGCACGAAGGCGACGAAGGCGGCTGCCGCCTCGGGATTCGGCGCGTCGGCCAGCGCCGCGATCGGGTACCGATTGACCACCGCGTCGGCTCCGTCGGGCACGATCGTCTCGACGTCGTCGCGACCGACGACGTCGGTGGCGTAGACGAGTCCGGCGTCGGCCTCGCCCGCGGCGACCTTCGACAACACGGCCGTGACGTTCTGCTCCGCGCTCGCGGGGCTCACGGTCACCCCGGCGTTCGAGAGGAGCGTCTGGGATGCCGCCCCGCACGGGACCTCGGGGGCGCACAGCACCGTCGTCACACGGGGAAGGTCTTCGAGCCCCTCGACGCCCCCGGGGTTGCCCGCCGGCACCGCGATCACGAGGGTGTTGGCCGCGAAGATGCGCGGGTCGGGGGCCTGCGCGGCCACTTTCGACATGTTCTTCTCATCGGCAGAGGCGAACACGTCGGCGGGGGCACCCTCGCCGATCTGCGTCGCGAGCGTGCTCGACCCGTCGTAGACGGGAGCCACCGTGACGCCCGGGTGCGCGGCCTCGAACGCCGTCGCGATCTCGTCGAAGGAGCGCTGCAGAGACGCCGCGGCGTAGACCTCGAGCGTCACGCCCAGCTGATCCGCGGATGCCGCGGGCTGAGACGACGGGCTGGCGCACGCGGCGAGCAGAGCGGCGGTGGCGAGGACACCGGCGAGACGCAGGGGGCGGCGCATGGGAGTTCCTTTCCCGGCGCCAGGCGCCTCGACATGGATCCGCATTTGCGGATATTCAGGTCGAATATATCCGCTCTCCGCCCGCTCGGGCCGCTGAGGCCCGATCCCTCGTGGCGCGACCGCGGTCACCAGCGGGCCAAACTCCTGAGAAACCATCCGGAAGGGGTACACACCACGCCCCACAGCGCGGCGCGACGGCGAAACTCAGGAGTTTCGCTCCCGTCGAGGCCGAGCCGATCAGCCGCGCGGCGCCTCCACCGTCACGACCGTCGCCTTCACCGACGCCACCGCGAGCGAGCCCGGCTCGAGCGCGAGCTCGTCGGCCGCTTCCGCCGACATGAGCGACACCACCCGATGCGGTCCGCACTGCAGGTCGACCTGCGCCATCACGCCGTCGATGCGCACGCGCGTGACGATGCCGACGAAGCGGTTGCGCGCGCTCGAGGCGATCCCGGTGGGGTCGTCGGGCTCGTCGGCGAGCGCGACCGCCCGCTCGGCGAGCGCCCTGCCCGGGATCTCCACCGGCGACGCCCCCGTCGTCGGCAGCACGCCCTGGTCGATCCAGCGCCGCACCGTGTCGTCGCTGACCCCGAGGAGGCGGGCGGCCGTGGCGATGCGGAAGCTGTTCGGCATGCGACGACGGTACCGCGGGCCGCCGGAGCACGGCGGGGCGGCCGCGGGAGGAGATTTCTGCGGGGGAGGACGCCCAGCCGCGACTCCGTCCTCCCCTCCCCGAATCTCCTCCCATCCCAACACGCAGCGCCGCGACAACCATCCCGCCGCCCCGCTCGCCGAATCCCCTGCTCACGCCCCCGCTTCCTCTCCGCTGACCTAGGCTCAACCCATGGATGCCGAGCACGCGAGCGCGACGCGTGGTCCGGTCGTCGTCCCCCTCGGCGCGACCGTGACCGCGAACGGCGCGGTGAGCGGGCTCGGCGCGGTCCGCACGACCGGCGGAACCGGCCCCGCGACGGCGAATCCTGAGCGCCCCGCGCACGAACCTGTCGCCGGCGCTCCGCGGAGCGGCGGTCTCCTCGACCGCTTCGGCCGGGTCGCCACCGACCTGCGCGTCTCGGTGATCGACAAGTGCAACCTCCGCTGCACGTACTGCATGCCGGCCGACGGGATGCCGTGGCTCCCGCAGTCGCAGCTGATGAGCGCCGACGAGATCCGGCGCATCGTCCGCGTCGCTGTGCACTCCCTGGGCGCGGAAGAACTGCGGATCACCGGCGGCGAGCCCCTCGTGCGCAAGGACCTCGAGCACATCATCGCCGGCATCCGCGCCGACAATCCCGATCTGCCGATCTCGCTGACGACGAACGCGGTCGGCCTCGACCGCCGCGCCCAGACCCTGAAGGATGCCGGCCTCAACCGCGTGAACGTCTCGCTCGACACCCTCCACCCCGAGACCTTCGCCGAGCTCACGCGCCGCCCGCACCTCGACAAGGTGCTCGCAGGTCTCCAGGCCGCGCGCGCCGCGGACCTCGGCCCCATCAAGATCAACGCTGTGCTCCTCCGGGGCATCAACGACACCGAGGTCGTCCCCCTGGTCGACTGGGCCGTGTCGAACGGCTTCGAGATGCGCTTCATCGAGGACATGCCCCTCGACGGCGACCGGTCATGGAGCGCGACCAACGTCATCCCGGCCCGCGACATCCGCGCCGCGATCGAGGGGGCCTTCACCCTCACCGCCGACCCCCGGGGCCGGGGCGCCGCGCCCGCTGAGCGCTGGGAGGTGCGCCGCCTCGGCGAGACCGCCCTCGCCGGGCACGTCGGCATCATCTCGTCGGTCACCGAACCGTTCTGCTCCACCTGTTCACGCACGCGCGTCACCGCCGACGGCCGAATCCGGTCGTGCCTGTTCTCCCACGAAGAGACCGACCTGCTCACGGCGCTCCGTGACGGCGCCGACGACGAGGGTCTCGCGCAGATCTGGCGGGATGCCATGTGGCTCAAGCCCCGCGCCCACGGCTCCGATCGCGTAGGGCTCGCGCGCGCCGACTTCGTCCAGCCCGAGCGCACGATGAGCGCGATCGGCGGATGAGACCGCTCGTCGAGCCGGTGGCATCCCTCGCCCCCGAAGAACTCATCCGCACGGCGCGTCACGCCGTGCTCGCCGGTATCGGTGAGGAGGGGCAACGGCGGATCGCGGCCGCGCGTATCGCCGTGGTGGGCGCCGGAGGACTCGGCTCCCCCGTGCTGCTCTCGCTCGCCGCGGCGGGCGTCGGTGAGCTCGTGATCATCGACGACGACACGGTCGAACGCACCAACCTGCAGCGCCAGCTCGCCCACCGGGTCGACGACATCGGCACGGCGAAGACCACCTCCGCCGCCCGTGCCGTCCAGGCCCTGTCGCCGCTCACCGTCGTCCATGAACGCACGGTACGCCTGACCTCCGACAATGCCCGCGAGCTGCTCGAGGGCGCTCACCTCGTGATCGACGGCAGCGACACCTTCGACACCCGCGAGGCGGTGGCCGCCGCGGCCGAGGCCCTCGGCATCCCCCTCGTCTGGGGAGCCGTGCAGGAGTGGTCGGCGCAGGTGACCGTGTTCTGGTCGGCCCCGCCCGAAGGACACGCACCCGTCGTGCTCGGCGACCTCTTTCCGCCCGGATCGGCGGGCGAGCCGCCGACGTGCGCGCAGGTCGGCGTGCTCGGCTCCCTGTGCGTGCAGGTCGGCGGTCTCCTCGCGACCGAGGCCGTCAAGCTCGTCACCGGCGCGGGCGAGCCGCTCCTCGGCCGCCTCGTGGTGATCGACGCGCTCCGCGCACGTCAGGACGTCATTCCCCTGAGCCCCGCGAGGCGACTGTGACAACCCACGCTGAGGTGCGCGAAATGCACGCGGTGGCACACTCGCGCCGGACAAACAGCGCACCTCAGCGCTATCCGGGGACGGTAAGACACGTACGACAGGCGGCGGCATACGCCGCCCCGACTCGAAAGGCCCGAGCGTGACCCGCCTCCTCACCGTCGAAGAGCACCGCTCCCGGGTGCTCGCCGCCGTCTCGCTGCTCCCCGCCGAGACCGTGTCTTTGTCCGAGGCCTCCGGCCGCACCCTCGCCGAGCCCGTGCTCGCGGCGCACGACCTCCCCGGCTTCGACAACTCCTCGATGGACGGCTTCGCCGTCCGCTTCGCCGACGTGGAGGGGGCGGATGCCGAGCACCCGGCGTCGCTGAGAGTGGTCGCCGATCTGCCGGCCGGCACCGCCGACGATCCCGCCATCGTCCCGGGCCAGGCGGCGCGCATCATGACGGGCGCCGCCGTTCCCGCCGACGCCGACGCGATCGTCCCGTTCGAAGACACCGCCGGGGGCCTCGCCGACTCGCTCGACACGATCGAGGTCCTCCGTGCCCCCGCCGCCGCGGGCGCCTTCATCCGTCGGCGCGGCGGCGACACCCGCGCCGGCGACGTCGTCCTCTCGGCAGGAGAACGCCTCGGCCCCTTCGCTCTCGCGGCGGCCGCCGCGGCCGGGGTCGCCGAGGTCGCCGTCCGGCGCCGCCCGCGTGTCGCCGTCGTCTCCACCGGAAGCGAGCTCGTCGCTCCCGGCGACACGCCCACGCGCGGGCAGACCCCCGACTCGAACGCGACACTGCTGGCCGCGCTCGTCGCGGCCGCCGACGCCGACATCGAGCTCGTCGACCGCGTCGGCGACGATCCGGCGGGAATCGAGACCGTCCTCGCGCGCGCCTCGCGCGCCGATGTGGTGGTCTTCACCGGCGGCGTGAGCGCGGGGGCCTACGAGCCCGTGCGCCTCGCCCTGTCCGACCGCATCGCCTTCAAGAAGGTGGCGATGCAGCCCGGCAAGCCCCAGGCGTTCGGCGCTCTCGCCGACGGGCGGCTCGTCTTCGGCCTCCCCGGCAACCCCGTGAGCGTCGCGGTGTCGTTCGAGGTGTTCGTGCGGCCCGCCCTCCTGGCCCTGCAGGGACGCGCGGTGCTCGATCGGCGCATCGCCCGGCTCACGGCATCCGAGGCCTGGACGACACCGCCCGGACGCCGCCAGTACCTCCCGGCCGCGGTCGATCTCGTCGCGGGAACCGCCCGACCGGCCACGGCCGGCGGGTCGGGCTCGCACCTCGCCGCTTCTCTCGCGCGAGCCGAAGCGTTCGCGATCGTGCCCGCCGAGGTGTCCGCCGTGTCGGTGGGCGACACGCTCGATGTCATGCTGATTCCATGACCTTCACGCACCTGGATGCCGCGGGCCACGCCCGCATGGTCGATGTCACCCTCAAGCAGCCCACGGTCCGCACCGCAACCGCCCGCGGCTTCGTGCGCTGCGCGCCCGAGGTGGTCGCGGCGCTGCGCGACGGCACCGCGCCCAAGGGCGACGTGCTGGCCGTGGCGCGGATCGCCGGCATTCAGGCCGCGAAGTCCACGCCCGCCCTGCTGCCGCTCGCGCACGTCATCGGCGTGCACCGTGCGTCGGTCGATCTCGAGATCACCGACGACGGCGTCGAGATCGAGGCCACCGTCGGCACCGCCGACCGCACCGGCGTCGAGATGGAAGCGCTCACGAGCGTCTCGGTCGCAGCCCTCGCGGTCGTCGACATGGTGAAGGGCATGGATAAGGGAACGTTCATCGAGAACGTCCGCATCGTGTCGAAGACCGGCGGGAAGTCGGGCGACTGGGCAAGGCCGGGCGAACCGGCCGGCTCCACCCCCGACGCGGGAGCCGGCGCGTGAGCGTCCGCGTCCGGTACTTCGCCGCCGCCGCGGAGGCCGCGGGAACGGATGCCGAAGACCGCGCCGAGCACAGCCTCGCCGCGCTGCGGGCCGGGGTCGTCGCGGACCACCCCGCCCTCGGCGGCATCCTCGACCGTTGCGCCGTCCTCGTCGACGGCACGCGTCACGACGACGACGCGCCCCTGGACGGCGTCACGCACGTCGATGTGCTCCCGCCGTTCGCGGGCGGCTGATCGGGGCGCTCCGCGTCGTTCGCTCCCCATAAACGCTGTTCGCGCACAGAAACACGCTCTGCACGCGTTTATGTGCGCGGATGGCGTTTATGCCGGCTGCGCGCCGCAATCCGCGCGCGCCACTCCCCCGCCCGCCGGGGCACCACTCCCCGCCGAACCACGCGCGCTGACCGTCGCGCGACCGATCTAGCCGCCCAGACCCTTCCACGCGGTCGTGCCGTCGGCCTCGACCTGCCGCTTCCACACCGGGAGGTCGGTCTTGATCGTCTCGATCACGGTGCGGCACACCTCGAACGCCTCGGCGCGGTGACCGGATGCCACGGCGATGATGACGGCGGCCTCCCCCACCTCCAGCCGGCCCACGCGGTGACTCACGGCGACGATCGCGTCGGTACCCGCGGCGGCCTCCTGCGCGATGCGGTGGAGAGCGGCGGGCGCGTCGGGGTGCGAGCTGTACTCCAGCGCGACGACGGCGTCATCGGCATCCGGATCCGTGTTCCGCACGCGACCGACGAAGGTCGTGACGGCGCCCGACGCGTCGTCTTCCACGGCGCGCAGGTGCGCGTCGAGGTCGAGCGGCTCCTCCGACAGCTGGGCGATGCGGACGGCGCTCATGCGTGGTCTCCTCCGGCGAGTTGGTCGAGCACGTGGGGGGCGATCTCGACGATCACCGAGATTCCGGATGCCACGGCCCGCGTGGCTCCGGGAAGGTTCACCACGAGGGTGCCGGGGTCGGCGATCCCGGCGAGGCCGCGCGAGATCACCGCGAGCGGGGTGTCGGAGAGTCCCCGTCGGCGGAGCTCTTCGGCGATGCCAGGGAGTTCGCGATCGAGGACCCGCGCCGTGCCCTCGGGCGTGCGGTCGGTGGGCGCGATGCCGGTGCCGCCGGTCGTGACGACGAGCCCGCGGCCCGTGGCGATCGCCGCGCGCAGGGCCGCTTCGACGCTGTCGGCGCCATCGGGGACGACGACCGGGTCGCCGCAGTCGAAGCCGGCGTCCCGCAGGAGCGAGACCGCAAGCGGACCGCCCCGGTCTTCGCGGAGTCCCGCGGCCGAGCGGTCGGACACGGTGATCACGTGGGCGGTGTACGGCACCGTTCCAGCCTAGGCGCGCGCGTCGGCCGCCGACGGGACCGTCTCGACCTCCGGCACCTCAGGGGCGATGCGCCCGGCCTTCGCCTTCGGTTCGAGGTCGTCGCGCTGGACCGACTCGGCCGCCGCGGTGATGCGCCGCGCCATGCCGCTGAAGATGAGGCCGTGGAACGGCAGCACCGAGAGCCAGTAAAGCCGCCCGGCGAGGCCCGTCGGGAAGAACAGAGCCCGCTGATCGAAGCGCGCACCGTCGCCGTCGGGGCTCGCCCGCAGTTCCAGCCATGCGCCGCCGGGCACCTTCATCTCGGCCCGCAGGCGCAGCAGGTGTCCGGGCTCGATCGCCTCGACCCGCCAGAAGTCCAGCGCGTCGCCGACGGTCACGACGCTCCGGCTGCGGCGGCCGCGCGCGAGGCCCACGCCGCCGACCAGGCGGTCCATCCACCCCCGGATGGCCCACAGCAGCGGCGAGGAGTACCAGCCGTTCTCTCCGCCGATCCCCTCGATCACCGACCACAGCTGCGTGGGGCTCGCGCTCGTGCGCATCGTCCGCTCGTCTGTGTACACCAGCCGTCCGGCCCAGTCCGGGTCACTCGGCAGCGGATCGCTCGGGGCGCCGGAGACCTCGGCATCCTGCCAGCTCGTCTCGATCGCGTCGTCGTTCACGCGCCCGAGGGCCCGTCGGACGGCCTCGCGATACGGCAACAGTCCGCCCTCGGGCCGCGGCACGAGATCGTCGATCGCGCGATCCTTCACGACGCAGTCGTTCTGCAGCGACTCCACGAGCGGACGCGCGATGGACTTCGGGATCGGTGTGACGAGGTTGACCCAGTGCGAGGCCAGCCGGGGCGTGAGCACGGGCAGCGACGCGATGGCGCGCTGGTGGAGTCCGGCCTCGAGGGCGTATCCGTTCATCATCTGGCCGTACCGCAGCACGTCGGGGCCGCCGATGTCGACGGCGCGGTTGACGTTCGGGGCGACCCGCGCCGCCCCGAGCAGGTAGTGCAGCACGTCGCGCACGGCGATGGGCTGGATGCGATTGCGCACCCACTTCGGCGCGGGCATGTACGGGAGAACGTCCGTGAGATGACGCACCATCTCGAAGGACGCAGAGCCCGACCCGATCACGACCCCGGCCTGCAGGACCAGCGTCGGCACGCCGCTGGCGAGCAGGATCTCCCCCACCTCGACGCGCGAGCGCAGGTGCGCCGACAGCGGGGCGTCGTCGGGGTGGAGCCCGCCGAGGTACACGATGCGCGAGACGGATGCCGCGGCCGCGGCGTCGGCGACGGTGCGCGCCGCGCGGCGATCGGTATCCTCGAAATTCCGGCCGCCGCCCATGGAGTGGATCAGGTAGTACAGCACGTCGACCGCGTCGACCGCGCGGGCCACCGCGGCGGCATCCGTCGCATCGCCCTCGATCGTCTCGACGTCGTGCCCCCACGGGAAGGCCTCCACTCGCCGCGCGTCGCGGGCGAGCACCCGCACGCGATATCCCGCGGAGAGCAGCCGCGGCACGAGCCGTCCGCCGAGGTAGCCCGTGGCGCCGAGCACGAGAGCCCGCGGCGCCGACCCGTCGGGGCGGGGTTGCGCGACGAGCGCGGGTTCACGGCCGGTGGGGGCGGACAGCTCGCTCATGCCCGACACGGTACGCCGCGGCCTCGCCCACGACGGGGGCTTGACGGCGCTAGGGTGAGGCGCGTGGTGACCGCGTGGGTGCGACGCGTGCTCGTCGTGGAGGATCAGCCGGCGATGCGTGCGCTGCTGTGCGACATGCTGGTCCACCGCGGATTCGAGGCCACCGGAGCCGCGGACGCCGCCGAGGCGACGCGCTTGTTCGCCGACAGCGACCCCGACGTCCTGCTCACCGACATCGACCTGGGCTCGCGCCCGTCCGGCGTCGAGCTGGCCACGATGCTCACCGGTCTGGCCCCGCACCTGGCCGTGGTGTTCCTCAGCAGCTTCCCCGGGGCCGTCGCCGGGCACCGCGGCCCCGCCGGGGCCGTGTTCGTCTCGAAGCTCGACGTGACCTCGGCCGAAGTGGTGGTGGATGCCGTCGAGGCGGCACTGCGCCGAGCCACACCGCCCGCGCCGACGCCGGTGCGCGCCTCCGCTCTGGCCGGTCTCACCCGGCGTCAGATCGAGGTGCTCGCGCTCGTCGCACGCGGCTGGTCGAACGAGCAGATCGCGCGCGAGCGCGGCACCACGACGCGGGCGGTGGAGCGCGCGATGAGCCGTATCTTCGCGCGCCTCGATCTGCGCGCGGCGGGCGGAACGAACCCCCGCGTGCGTGCGAGCGCTCTCTATCTCGCCGAGTTCGGCTCCGTCGCGTGATCACGCTGTGGCCCGCCGTGCGTCGCGCGGTGACCGGGGGCCACTTCGTCACCGCGTGGACGTTCGCGGCGGTGTTCGTCGTCTCGGTGACGCTGCTCGCGCCGCTCCCGGTCGGGCTCTCCGTGCTCCAGCGCGCGCTCGTCGGTGCCGCCGGCGCGGCCGGGATCTCGGTGGTCTGGGCGGGGGTCGCCCTGATCGAACGCGCCGCCTCCGACCCCCGAGTACGCGCGGCGGTGATCGTGTCGGCGCTGGTGCTCACCGCGGCCGCGCGGCCGCCGCTGCAGGACGCCCTCTCGCGGCTCGGCGGCCTGCCGGTTCCCCCGCCCACCGACGCGCCCCTGCGGATCCTCACGAATCTCGTCGTCTGGACGATCGCGCTGATCGGAACGGCCACGCTCGTGGACGCGGCGCGGTCGATCCGCGAAACCAACGCGCTGCTCGCGCAGGTCCTCGCCCAGTGGGAAGGCAGTGCCGCGCGGGTGCGCGAATACGCCGCCGCCGCGCGGGCCGACATCCTCGCCGCCGCCGACCTCCTGACCACCGCCCGGTTCGAGACCACGGCCGACGTGCGCGCTCTCGCCGTCGATGTCCGCGCGCACGCCCACCGGCTCGACGAGCGCGCCGCCGCTCCGCCCGCGCCGGGTGATCCGCTCGACGCACAGGCTCCGCGCGCCCTCCGCCGGCGGGCGTCACCGCTGCGACTTCCCCCGCCGGGACTCGCGGCGGGCGTCTACGCGCTGGCCGTCCTCCCCTACGCGCTGCGGAGCGTCGCGCCGATCGACCTGGTCGTCGGTTTCTGCGTCGCCCTCCTCTCCGGCGGCGCAGCCGATCTCGCGGCCCGACTCCCCTCGCTGCGGCGGCGACCCCGGGCCCGCGGTGCCGTCTTCGTCGCGACCACCCTGCTCGCGGGCCTGACGCTGGCAGCGGTCGCCGTCGGCCAGGGCGTGCCGCTCGCCGCAGCCTCCCTCGCCGTTCTGGCCTATCCCGCCCTGGCGTTCGCCCTCGCCGCGGGCCGCAGCACGGCTCACGCGCTGCGCGTCGAGCGTCGGCGCCTGTCCGGTGCCGTGGCCGCGCGCGGGCGCGCCGACGACCTCGGCACCCGCCGCGTCCGCGCTGCCCTGCGCCGCGCGGCCGGCCTCCTGCACGCCGACGCCCAGGGGGCGGCGGTGCAGTTCGCCCTCCGGCATCCCGACGCCGCCCCCGCTGACGTCGCCGTCCTCGCCGCCGATCTGCATATGCTCAGCGAGCAGCTCCGCACCGTTCTCGATCGCCCCACCGCCCCCGCCGCGGCGGACTCGCTCGGCCCGGTGCTCCAGACCTGGGGAGCCGCGATGCCGGTCTCCGCCGACGTCTCCGACGCGGCGAGCGCCGCGCTGCGCACCGACTCGGCCCTCGCGCGCGACGTCGTCGACGTCGTGAGCGAGGGCCTGCTGAACGCGGCGAAGCACGCGCGCGAACGCACCGCGCGCGTCGAGCTGCGCGTGGCCGCAACCGCCGGCGGCCCCCGCCTGCGGGTGCGGATCGTCTCGCCGGGCGCACCGAGCCCGCACGCGCGGCTGCGCCCCGGATCGCACGCCGAGCGCCTGGGGGCGCGACTCACGGCGGAGGGGGCGGATGCCGTGCTCGAGGCGGTCTTCGCGGTCGACGACGCGGCCGCAGCGGCGGGTTCTGTCGTGTGCGCCGAACATTCCGACGGGACGCCGGAACGCCGCGCGTAGCGTCGGCGTCGATGTCCGAGCTCTCCTCCCTCCTGCCCCTCGCCGTCGGCATGGCGATCTCGCCGCTGCCGATCGTCGCCGTCGTCGCGATCCTGCTCTCGGCGCGCGGCCGCACCGCCGCCCCCGCCTACACCGGCGCGTTCGTGCTGGTCACGCTCGCCGTCATCGGCGTCGGCACCGCGACATCGGCGGGGGCCTCGGCCGCCTCGCACGGCGAGGGCGGGAAGATCGTCGTGCTCGTGCTGACGGCCCTGCTCACGGTCGGTTTCACCGTGTTCGCCGTGGTCAGCTGGCGCGGCCGCCCGAAGCCCGGCACGGCTCCCGTGGCCCCGGGCTGGCTGGCGGCGGTGGATGCCATCACTCCCGCGCGCGCCGCCGGGCTCGGCGTGCTGATGGCCGCCACCAACAGCAAGAACCTCCCCCTCGAGCTGAAGGGCGGCGCGCTGCTGGGCGCCGCGCACCTCCCCGTCGCCGTGACCGTCCTGCTGTGCGTCGCGCTCGCCGTCGCCGGATCCCTCGCGCTGGTGCTGCCCACGCTGCTCGGCGCGACGGGCCTACCCGCCGTCGTCTCCGCGTTGCGCCGTCTGAAGGACGAGATGATCGCGCACAATGCCGTCATCATGACGGTGCTCTTCGCGATCCTCGCCGCGACCGAAGCCGCCCACCTGATCCACCAGCTCACCGCGTGAGGACGCCCATGGACACCTCTCCCCTCATCACCGCCCCCGCCGGAACCTTCCGTGGCCTCCTCGACCGCGGGGTCCGGTCGTGGCGCGGCATCCGCTTCGCCGTCGCGCCCACGGGCGAGCGACGCTGGCGCGAACCCCTGGCGGCCCCGGATGCCGACGGAGAGGTGGATGCCACAGCCTTCGGGCCCGTGTGCCCTCAGCCCACGAACCCCGCCATGCCGCTCGGAGAGGGCACCGTCCAGAACGAGGACTGCCTGTCGCTGAACGTCTGGGCTCCCGGCGACGACACGGCCCCGCGTCCGGTCATGGTGTGGCTGCACGGTGGCGCGTACACCTTCGGATCGTCGCGCCAGCCGATGTACGACGCCACAACGATGGTCGACACCGGCGACGTGATCGTGGTCACGGTCAACTACCGTCTCGGCGCGCTCGGGTTCCTCGACCTCTCGGGCGCGGTGCCGGGGGCCGGCTTCGACGGGAACCTCGCCCTCAAGGACGTGCTGCTCGCCCTGCGCTGGGTGCAGCGCAACATCTCGGCGTTCGGCGGCGACCCCGCGCGGGTGACCGTGTTCGGCGAGTCCGCGGGCGGCGGACTGGTCACGACGCTGCTGGCGACGCCGTCGGCGCGCGGGCTGTTCTCCCGAGCGATCGCCGAATCGTCGCCGGTCTCCAGCGTCTACGGCCGCGAGCGTGCGACCCGGGTCGCCGAGCAGTTCCTCGATGCGCTGGGCGTCGATGCCGCCGATCCGGCTGCATTGCGCGACGCTCCCGTCGACGCGGTCGTCGCCGCAGGATGGACGGTGTACTCGGCGGTTCCCGTGACCGATCCGGGCACGCTCGCGTTCGCCCCCGTCGTCGACGGCGACCTCCTGCCCGAGGCGCCGATCACGGTGCTGCGCGAGGGCCGCGGCATCCCCGTGCCCCTGATCATCGGCACGAACAAGGACGAGGCCTCGCTGTTCTCGTACATGAAGTCGCCGCTGATCCCCATTACGGGCGACCGCATCGACAAGATGTTCGCCGACATGGCGGAACAGAACCCCGGCGTCGAACTGCCCAGCCGCGAGCAGGTCCTCGCCGCCTACGAGCACGTGCGCCACCGCGCGGTGGGGCTCGGCGTCGCCCGCGACATCGGATTCCGCCTGCCGACGCTCTGGGCGGCGGAGGGACACGCTGCCGCGGCCCCGGTGTGGCTCTACCGCTTCGATCACGCCTCGCCGTTCCTGCGCCTGATCGGCCTGGGCGCCACGCACGCGGCGGAGCTGCCCTACGTGTGGGGCAACCTCGTCAGCGGCCCGAAGGACCCGACGTTCCGATTGGGCGGCAAGCGGGTCGCGGAGCTGATCTCGGCCCGCATGCAGGCGCGGTGGATCGCCTTCGCCCGGGGAGACGAACCCGCGGCGCCGGACGCGCCCGTGTGGCCGGCCTTCACGACCGCGGGCGCCGACGCGCGCGCGACGCTCGTGATCGACCGCCACGACCAGGTCGTCGCCGATCTCGACGGCGATCTCCGCCGCGTGTGGGGCGACGAGGTGCTGACCTTCCGCTAGCACCCGCTAGCACTCCGTTAGCAACGAGTCGGCCGGGGCGCCTCGGCTGGCATCCGGGCACCGATCGGGGTAACGCTAGAAGGATGAACGAGAATCCCCCCTCGGCATCCCCCACTCCCCGGCTCGACGTCGACGACGTCATCGTCGTCGACAAGAAACGCGTCCGCACCGCCATCGGCGGCACCGTTGTCGGCAACTTCATGGAGTGGTTCGACTTCGGCATCTACGGCTATCTGGCGGTCACGCTGTCGGTGGTCTTCACTTCCGACCTCCCCGACCCGTGGGGCCTCCTGGTCACGCTCCTGGGCTTCGCGATCTCTTTCCTCGTGCGACCGTTCGGCGGCTTCGTCCTCGGCCCGCTCGGCGACCGCATCGGTCGGCAGAAGGTGCTCTTCCTCACGATGGCGATGATGGCCGCGGCCACCGCCCTGATCGGCCTGCTCCCGACCTCCGCGGCGATCGGCCTGTGGGCGATCGTGCCGCTCTACGTGCTCAAGATGGTGCAGGGCTTCTCGACCGGCGGCGAGTACGCCGGTGCGACGACCTACGTCTCGGAGTTCTCGCCCGACCGCACCCGCGGGTTCTGGTCGTCGTTCCTCGACGTGGGGTCGTACATCGGTTTCGCCGCCGGAGCGTCGGCGGTGGCGATCGTCACGGCGATCACGACCTCGATCTCGGGTCCCGACGCCATGGTCGAGTACGGCTGGCGCATCCCGTTCCTGCTCGCGATCCCCCTCGGAATCGTCGCGATCTGGTTCCGCCTGCGCATCCCCGAGACCCCGTCCTTCGAGCAGACGAGCGCGGTCAACGAGCGCGACGCCGACGATCCGCTGGCTCGCCAGGGTCTCGGCGGGATCGTTCGGCACCACTGGCGTGCGCTGCTGATCGGCATCGCGCTGGTGGCCGCCACGAACACGGCGGGCTATGCGTTGACGAGCTACATCCCCGTCTACCTCGAAGAGGAGGTCGGGGTGTCGAACCTCACGGCCGCCGTCGCGACGGTTCCCGTGCTCGTGGTGATGTCCGCGGCCCTCCCCTTCATCGGACGCCTGAGCGACCGCATCGGACGCAAGCCCGTGTACGCGATCGCCGCGGGCTCGGCGCTCGTCCTGCTCGTGCCGGCGTTCCTCATCATGCAGATCGGCGAGATGTGGGCCGTGATGGTCGCCCTCTGCATGGCGGCCGTCCCGGTGGCGTTCTACGTGGCGATCTCGGCATCCGCCCTTCCGGCGCTCTTCCCGACCGCCTCGCGCTTCGGGGCGATGGCGGTGGCCTACAACGTCGCCGTCTCGCTCTTCGGTGGAACGACACCGCTCATCAGCCAGGCCCTCATCGCCGCGACCGGCAACACCCTCATGCCGGCGTTCTACATCATGCTCTTCGCAGCGCTGGGCCTCGTCGCCCTCCTCGCGATGCGCGAGACGGCGAGGCGCCCGCTGCTGGGGTCGGTTCCCACGGTCGAGACGCCGGCCGAGGCCGCTGCTCTCGTGGAGCGGCAGGATTCCGATCCCCTCATCGACACCTCGACGATGCCGCTCTCCGTGCGTCGGTCGTGACGCGAAGGATCGCGGATGCCGGACCCCTGGCATCCACGATCCTTCCGCCGTGCGTCCCGAGGCGCGCGCCGTCTCTCAGCGCCGTCGGCCCGTACCGAAGAGACCGCGGATCACATCGGTCACGATGCTCTTCGTCGCACCGCGCCCCAGCACGTCGTCGAGCGGTGAGGTCGGGCCGCTCGAACGTCGACGTGGCGCCGCCGTGCTCTTGAGGATCCGCTCGTACTCGCGCTGCGCCTTCTTCTGCGCCTCGGCGTTCGCCCTGTCGATCGCGGCTTTCTGCTTCGCGTGCTCGGCGGCGTCGGCGGCGTCCTTCTTCGCCTTCTCCGCTGCGGCGCGGGCGTCGGCAGCGGCCTGCATCCGAGCCCCGAGGATCTCGCGGGCCGACTCCGGATCGATCAGGGTGCCGTAGGTGGCGAAGAGGGGGGATGCCGTGACCGCGGCCGCCATGGTCTCGGCGGGGATGGGCGACATCGAGGCGCGCGGGGCGAACAGACGGGTCCACGCGACCGGGGTCGGCGCACCGCGCTCGCTCATCACCGTGATGACGGCCTCGCCGGTACCGAGTTCCTGCAGGACGCGCTCGAGGTCGTAGCCCGAGTCAGGGTAGGTCCGCACCGACGCCCGGAGGGCCTTCACGTCGTCGGGGGTGAACGCGCGCAACGCGTGCTGCACGCGAGAGCCGAGCTGCGCCAGCACGTCGGCGGGTACGTCCTTGGGGGTCTGCGTCACGAAGAACACGCCGACGCCCTTGGACCGGATGAGTCTCACCGTCTGGGTGATCGCCGCGAGGAACGCCTTCGAGGCGTCGCGGAACAGCAGGTGCGCCTCGTCGAAGAAGAACACGAGCTTCGGCTTGTCGAGGTCGCCGACCTCGGGGAGCACCTCGTACAGCTCGGCGAGCAGATACATCAGGAACGTCGAGTACAGCTCGGGTCGCGACGCGACGTTCGGCACCTCGAGCAGGCTCACGATCCCGGCCCCGTCGGGTGCGGTCCGCAGGAAGACCGAGACGTCGAGCTCGGGCTCGCCGAAGAACGTGTCGGCTCCCGCCGCGGCGAAAGCGACGAGCTCGCGCAGGATCACCCCGGCCGTCGCGGCGGACAGACCGCCGATGCCCTTGAGCTCGTCTTTCCCCTCGTCGCTGGTGAGGAAGGTGAGCACCGCGCGAAGGTCGGGCAGGTCGACGAGCGCCAGACCCTTCTCGTCGGCGTAGTGGAACACGAGTCCGAGGCTCGACTCCTGCGTCGCGTTGAGGCCGAGCACGCGGCTGAGCAGCAGCGGCCCGAAACCCGACACCGACGCCCGCACGGGAATCCCCGAGGCGGCGTCGTCGCCCAGCGCGAAGAACTCGGTGGGGTACGACCGCGGCGACCAGTCCTGCCCGAGGGCCGCGGTGCGCGCGGTGAGCTTGTCGCTGGGAGCACCCGGAGCGGCGATCCCCGACAGGTCGCCCTTGATGTCGGCGGCGAACACCGGCACACCGTGGGCCGAGAGCTGCTCGGCGAGCAGCTGCAGCGTACGCGTCTTGCCCGTTCCCGTGGCGCCCGCGACGAGTCCGTGGCGGTTGGTCATCGCGAGCGGGATCCGGACGGGGACGGATGCCACCGGCCCGCCGTTGACGAGCACGCCGAGGTCGAGAGCAGCGGCGTCCGAGGCGTACCCGGCGGCGATCGCGGCGACCTGGGCGTCGGTGAGGGGGGCCGGGGCCTGGGGTGCGGGGGCCTGCGGCGTAGGGGACTCCGGGGCGGGCGCTTCGGCGGCGGGAGCTTGCGTCGTAGGGGCCGGCGCGGTCGGAGTCTCCGGGGCACGGGCTCCCGGGGCCGGTGCGTCCGCGACCTGACCGCCGACCACCGGCGGCCCGTCCGTTCCCTCCGCTAAAGGGGAAGTCCCACCTCCCCCGCCCGCCGCCGCGCGCGCCCGCGCCGCAGCGGCTTCCGCTTCAGCGAGATCGGCCCGCGCCCGCGCCAGGCGCAGCTCCGCCTCCGCGGCCTCGGCCGCCGCGCGCAGGCGGGCGACCTCGGGATCGTCGGAAGGACCGGTGGACGACGCTCCGTTGTCGCTCATGGCGGCCAGCCTACGGCGCGCCCGAGATCGTGGCATCCGGTCGTCGCGAGGTCCGTCGGACGGCGAGCCGGTCGTCATCGCGAAGACGCAGGTGAGCGAAGAGCGCGGCGAGGATGAGCGCCATCCCCGCACCGACGAGGGCACCGCCGAGAGTGTCCGAGAGCCAGTGCGCGTGCAGGTAGGTCCGGCTGAACGCCATCGCAATGACCCACGCGACCCCCGCAATCCGCACCCACAGGGCGGGGAAGATCACGACGGCGACCACGGCCACGGTGGCCGCGTTGGCCGTGTGGCCCGAGGGGAAGGACCCGTGATCGGACAGCACGAGGATGTCCTCCGGTCGCGCGCGGCCGAACGTGTGTTTGAGAAGCTGCACGATCAGGGCACTGCCCACGGAGGCGGCGAGGAAGTATAACGCTCCCCAGCGTCGTCCCGCGAGGAACAGCGCCAGAGCCCCGCCCAGCGGAACGACGAACACGGCCACCCAGTGCCCGCCCACGGCATCCATCGCCAGCGCGAACGCCAGCAGCGGCGGTGACGGTGCGGCGACGAACAGGTGGTTCCACCACACGTCGATCGCGAACGGCGTCGGCCCGCGGAAGAAGACCCAGGCACCGAGTCCGCACGCGAGCGCCACGAGCGTCAGGCCGAGGATCCCCCGCGCGCGCTCGGAGCGGAGAGCGGGGGCCGATACGTCGGCGGATTCGGCATCCATCGGTTCATGATGCCGTCTCTCGGATCGCCGCGGGGCCGGACGCGCGCTCTGCTAGTGTTCTGGGCCCGTTCTCGCGGCGCACCTCGCCTTGGTCAGGGCGCCTTCGCCCCACTCTCAGGGCGCGAGGCGCTCGACCGTGCGGGGACGCACGAGCAGCCAGAGCGCGAGCACGCCGATGACCGCGCAGCCCACCATGACGGATGCCATGGTCGTGGCGGTGATCCCCGCACCGGCGGACAGCAGCCCGACGACCGGCGAGATGATGCCCGCGACACCGAAGTTCGCCGCACCGATGATCGACTGCGCCGTGCCCGCCGCCTTGCCGTGGCGATCGAGGGCGAGCACCTGCGCGCACGGGAACGTGAAGCCGCACGCCGTCATGAAGAAGAACAGCGGGATGACGGTGCCCCACAGCCCGAGGCCCAACTGGTCGGTGAGCACGATCGTCCCACCCGCGAGCACGAGCACGATCGTCGACACCGCGAGCACCCACTGCGGGCCGAAGCGCGCAGCCAGGCGCGAGGCGATCTGCACACCGACCACGACGCCGACCGAGTTCACCGCGAACAGCACGCCGTACTGCTGGGCGTTGAAGCCATAGGTGACCTGGAACAGGAACGAGGATGCCGAGAGGTACGAGAACAGCCCACTGAAGGCCATCGCGCCGATGATGAGCACGCCGATGAAGACGCGGTCACGGAACACGCTCGCGTAGCGCTGCCAGACCGTCGTGGTGCCGGGGCCGCTGCGGCGCGCGGGCGGCAGGGTCTCGGGGACGAACAACACCGCCGAGACGAGCATGATCGCTCCGTACACGGCGAGCACCACGAAGATGCCCCGCCAGTTCATGACCAGCAGCAGCGCCGACCCGGCGAGGGGTGCGAGCACAGGGGCGACACCCGAGACCATCGCCATGCGCGACAGCATGACCACGAGGCGGCGTCCGCCGAAGAGATCGCGGATGATCGCCGCGGCCACGACGCCTCCCGCGGCGGCTCCGGCTCCCATCAGCACCCGCGCGACCGACAGGGTCTCGAGCGTGGGGGCGAGCGCCGCGAAGACGCTCGCCGCGACGTGCAGCGCCGTGACCGACAGCAGCGGCAGACGTCGACCGACCTTGTCGCTCAGGGGTCCGACGATCAGCTGGCCGAGCGCGAAGCCGATCATCGTTCCGGGTGAGGGTGAGCTGGATGGCGGCTGCGCTGGTCTGGAAATCCGCCTCCAGCACGGGGAACGCCGGGAGGTAGAGGTCGATCGTGAACGGGCCGAGCGCCGTCAACGCGCCGAGCACGATGATGTACAGCACGCGGCGGGAGGCGGAGATCGCATCGCCCGGGTGCAGCACGATCGGCGCCGTGGCGGGGTTCTTGCCGAGGGTGCGGATGGCACCGGTCGGTGAGCGGTCAGGCGCGGAGGTCGGGGGGACGACGGGGAGAGAAGCAGTATCGAGCACGCGTCAATTCGTTTCGCAACACAGACAGCCCGAACGAGTCGGGCCGAAAAAAAGGTGGGGGATCATCGAACCTCGAATCGATTCGACATCGTCATACTATCGCGCGGTCCGTGCATCCCACCATCCCGGTATGCGGGTTCCTCCCAGGCCGACGCCGTATTCATCCGCATAGGCTGGACGAATCGGCCTGAGCCGACGTGTCCCGCCCCGAAGAGAGACGAACACCGCACATGACGCCTCCCCCTGAAAAACGCAGCAGCGGAAACCCGGCGAAGCAGTCCCAGATCGACCTCACGGTCAAGCAGCAGCGCGAGCAGAAGCGGCAGGCGAAGCTCGCCGAGTACCAGAAAGAGCTCGCGCGTCGTAAGCGCGGCAAGCTCGTCTGGTGGGTCGTCGGATCGACGGCCGGCCTCGCCGTCGTGGGCGTCGTCGTGGCCTCGTTCGTCTTCGCCCCCGCGCCCCCGACGAGCTACCAGGCGGGCAACAGCACGGGCCGTGTGATCGAGGGCGTGCAGACCTTCGAGAACCGTTCCGACCACGTGCAGGGTGCCGTCACCTACGAGCAGAACCCTCCCGCGGGCGGCCCGCACAATCCGTACTGGCTGAACTGCGCGGTGTACACCGAGCCGGTGCCCAATGAGAACGCGGTCCACTCGATGGAACACGGGGCGATCTGGATCACGTACAACCCCGATCAGGTCGACGCGGCGGGCATCGATGCGCTCAAGGCCGTCATGCCGTCGAGCTACGCGATCCTCTCGCCGTACCCCGGCCTCGACACCCCCGTCGCGGTGAGCGGCTGGAACCACCAGCTCAAGGTCGACTCCCCCACCGACCCGCGCATCGGCGAGTTCTTCACCGAGTACTGGCGGAGCCAGAACGTGCCCGAGCCCAATGCCGCGTGCTCGGGTGCGATCGACGGGCCGGGCAAGGCCTGACATGACCGACGACGCCCCGGTCGCACGCCCCGCGGTCCGGTGGATCGTGGTCGCGGTCGTGACCGTCGCCATCGTGGCCGTGGCCTTCGCGATCGGACGCTTCACGGCGTTCGGCGCGACGGCCGCGCCCACGTATCCCTCCACGACGTCCGCCGACGCCGGCTTCGCGCGCGACATGCAGGTGCACCACACCCAAGCGGTGCTGATGGCCATGGAGATCTACCGCAAGACCGACGACGACGAACTGCGCACGCTCTCGTACGACATCGCGACGGCGCAGTCGGGCCAGCGCGGTGAGATGTACGGCTGGTTGGTGCAGTGGGGCTTGCCGCAGTCGTCCCCGCAGCCGCTGATGACGTGGATGCAGGCCTCCGGCGCACATAGCCACGGAGACACCTCCGCGTTCACGCAGGACGAGCTCCTCGCGCAGATGGGGATGGCGACGGATGCCGAGCTCGACCAGCTCCAGACCCTCGAGGGCCAGCCCGCCGACTGCCTGTTCCTCTCCCTGATGATCCGCCATCACCAGGGCGCGATCCCCATGGCCGAGGCCGTCATCGAGCTGGGCGACCAGCCGCGCGTGGCCGAGGTCGCGCAAGCGATCATCACCGGCCAGTCTGCCGAGATCGACGCGATGCGCGACATCCAGTCCCGCCTCGCCTGCACCGCCTGACCCGCGCCCGCGCGCCGCGCCCGCGGGCGGGCCGCGCTGGGCCGGGTCGCGCTGGGCCGGGTCGCGCTGGGCCGGGTCGCGCCGGGCCGGGTCGGGCTGGGCCGGGTCGGGTCGGGCCGGGTCGGGTCGGGCGGGCACTGGGCCGGGCCGGGCGGGGGCCGGGCCGGGCGAGACGGCACCGCTCCAAGCCGCTCCGCGCCGGGCGGGGTGGGCGCCGGGCCGGGCTGGCATCGATAAACGCGATCCACTCACAGAAACGCGAGCACATCGTGTTTATGCGCGCGAATCGCGTTTATGCGGGGGGGGGTCGCACCCGCGCCGCCCCTTCGACGCCCCACTCACGGCATCCGGCATCCGGCATCCGGCATCCGGCATCCGAGGTGAGCGGGCTCCCCGACGGCCACACATGAACGCCGTCCACTCACAAAAACGCGAGCACACCGCGTTTCCGCGCGCGAATCGCGTTTATGCGCGAGCGCAACCCTCACCCCGCGGCCCGACGCACCGCATCCGCGAGGCAGCCCGAAGCTCGCGAGGCACCCAACGGCCACGCATAAACGCCATCCACTCACAAAAACGCGAGCACACCGCGTTTCCGCGCGCGAATCCCGTTTATGCGCCAGCGGAACCCCCGCCCCACCACCCGACGCACCGCAACCGCGAGGCAGCCCAAAGCTCGCGAGGCACCCAACGGCCACGCATAAACGCCATCCACTCACAGAAACGCGAGCACACCGCGTTTCCGCGCGCGAATCGCGTTTATGCGCGAGCGCAACCCCCGCCCCGCCACCGCGCGCCCGCACGCGTACCGCGCACCCGCCACCGCACACCCGACAAGCCGCGTGTGCGCGCCCGACACAGGAAGGGGCGTGGCATCCCCCAAAACGGATGCCACGCCCCTCCGGTCGTGCCTGACCTCAGCCCTTCGTGGCGCCGGCGAGGAGGCCGCGGACGAAGAACCGCTGCAGGAGGAAGAACACGATGATCGGCACGAGGATCGAGATGAACGTACCGGCCGACTGCAGGAACCACTGGTCTCCCCAGGTGCCCGACAGCGAGTTCAGCGACTGCGTCAGCGGCAGCGATGACGATGGCGCGAAGATCGTCGCCACACCAGCAGGTCGTTCCACACCCAGATGAACTCGAGCACCGCGAACGACGCGAGCGCCGGGGCGGCGAGCGGGAGGATGATGCGGAAGAACACCTGGCCGTGTCCGGCACCGTCCACACGCGCCGCCTCGATCACCTCGTGCGGGATCTCGGCGATGAAGTTGTGCAGCAGGAAGATGGCCAGCGGCATCGCGAAGATCACGTGCGCAATCCACACGGTCGCGAAGCTGTGCTCCACGCCGCGCAGGTCGAAGCCCGGGAAAATCGTGACCTCGTTGATCGTCAGCCCGCGCGAGAACAGGCTCAGCAGCGGCACCAGGGCCATCTGCAGCGGCACGATCTGCAACGCGAAGATGAAGATGAAGAAGAAGTTCCGCCCCTTGAAGTCGATCCACGCGAACGCGTACGCGATGAGCGACGCGATCGCGAGAGCGAACAGCACAACCGGGATCGTGATCGCCAGGGAGTTGAGGAACGACTGCGCGAGGGTCAGCGCCGTGCCACCCGAGGTGAAGGCCAGCCGGTAGTTCTCCAGCGTGAAGCTGGGGTCGGTGAAGACCGTCCACCACCCGGTCGACTGGGTGTCGGATCCGGGCCGGAACGACGTCACGAACAGGCCGAACGTCGGGATGGTCCAGAAGAAGGCGATCACGACGGCCGCGATCGTCGCGCCCTTCGACGTGAGGCGCTTGCGCGCCATGGCCTCGTGCTTGCGCGTGTCGCGGGCGACCTGGCGAGCGCTCCGCCCGTCGGACGTCGGCTCGAGAACGACGGTCGAGGTGGTCATCGCAGTTCCCTCTGCTTCCGGATCTGGCGCACGTTGAAGATGATCAGCGGCAGCACGAAGACGAACAGCACGACCGCCAGTGCCGCGGAGTGGCCGTAACTCTGGAACCGCTGCTGCTGGTTCACCATCTCGAACGCGAGCACGGTCGAGTCGTTGCGACCACCCGTCATGACGGCGACGATGTCGTAGATCTTCAGCGCGCCGATGGCGATCGTGGTCAGGACCACGATGAGCGAGGAGCGGATGCCGGGAACGGTGACGTTGATGAACCGCTCCCACGCGCTCGCACCGTCGAGTTCGGCGGCCTCCATCTGCTCCGGCGGCACGGCCTTGATGGCGGCCGAGAGGATGACCATCGCGAGACCGGTCTGGCTCCAGATGAACACCACGACGAGGAGAAGGGTGTTGACCAGGGGCGTCGCGGCGAGCCACGAGACGGGTTGCCCACCGAAGGCGGTGACGATGGCGTTCAGGATGCCGATCTGGTCGCCCTGACGGAAGTCGTAGACGAACTTCCAGATGATGCCGGCGCCGACGAACGAGATCGCGAACGGCATGAAGATGAGCACCTTCAGGTACTTCTCGCCCGCCGCCCGGTCGATGAAGACCGCGTAGGCCAGGCCGATCGCGGTGGCGATGGTCGGGGCGAGCAGCACCCAGATGAGGGTGTTGATGACCGACCAGAAGCCCTCGGGGTTCGTGAAGGTCCAGACGTAGTTGTCCAGTCCGACGAAGTTGTCACCGGTCTTGTCGAAGAACGACTGGAAGAAGGTGGTGATGGCGGGGTACACCAGGCCCAGGAGCAGCAGGATGGCGGCGGGGGCGGCGAACAGGATGAGCTGGAACAGGTAGCCGGCACCTTGACGCGAGCGGTAGTCGGCGTAGAAGAGGATCGCGCCGAGGAGTACCGCGATGCCGAGCACGTAGATGACGGCGTTCTGGTACGGACGCAGGAGCATGAACGCGAGCACGGGGATCGCGAAGCACGCGACGAGCCGCAGCCAGAAGTAGCCCTTTCCGGAGCGCGGCGCGTACTCGATGAGCAGCAGGAGGAGCCCCACGACGGCACCGAAGACCAGGAGCACGAGGGGGATCTGCACGAGCGGGTTCAGTCCGCCGAGCCAGTTGAAGAAGCTGTTGAGCGAGAAGCCCAGAGTCGTGGGCTTCGTTTCGGCCGGGGCCCTCGTGACCATGAAGAGGAAGAGCGCCACCACGAGGATGAGCCCGACCATGACCACGAGGATCGTGGTCCGGCGCTGTGGCGCGGAGTCTCGCGGCTTCGCCGCCGCTCGCCCCCGCGGCGGAGGAGACGCCGACGGCGTCTTCTCCACGTGTGTGATCTCGGTCATGACGTCCCTCCCGAACACGCCTTCGTGCCCACCGATGAGTGCCCGGGCCATGCCGGGCAGATGAGAAGTATGGCCCCGATGGGCCGCCCGCAGCACGGACGACCCATCGGGTGGACCTCAAGAGGTCAGTTGTTGTAGCCGGCCTGGATGTCGCTCAGGACCTGGTCGGTCGGCGTACCGTCGATCCAGCTGACCATGCCCTTCCAGAACGATCCCGAACCGACGGTCGCGGGCATCAGGTCGGATGCGTCGAAACGCAGCGTGGTGTTCGGGTCCTGCAGCGTCTTCATCGCCTCGGTGAGGAATTCGCTGGACGCCAGCGAGGGGTCAGCGCCCTTGTTCGCCGAGATCACGCCGCCGAGCTTCACACGGGCATCCGCGAACTCGGGCGTCGACATGAACTCCACGACCTTCTGCACGTTCGCGTCGTCTGAGAACGCGGTGACGAACTCGCCGCCACCCTCGACCGCGAGCTTGCCCTCGGTCACGCCGGGGAGCAGGAAGGCGTAGACGTCACCGTCGGGAGCGACCTTCACCTCGCCGCCCGAGGCGGTCTTGACCGTCTGGAAGTTCGACGACAGGAACGACGCCTGGTGGGTCATCGGGCAGCTGCCGTCGGCGACCTTGGCGGCCACGTCGGCGAAGGCCACCGAGTTGATGCTCTTGACGTCACCGAAACCGGCGTTGACGTACTGCGGGTTCAGCAGGATCTTGCCGGTGGCGTCGAACGCTTCCTTGATCGGCGCGTCGGTGAACTTGACCTCGTTGGCGACCCACTGGTCGTACACCTCGGGTCCGGACTGGCGCAGGACCATGTCCTCGATCCAGTCGGTGCCCGGCCAGCCCGAGGCGTCGCCGGACGCGAAGCCCGCGCACCAGGGGGCGGCGCCGGTCTTCTGCTGGATCGTGGCCGTGAGGGT
Source organism: Microbacterium sp. SORGH_AS_0969 (assembly GCF_030818255.1). Lineage (NCBI taxonomy): Bacteria > Bacillati > Actinomycetota > Actinomycetes > Micrococcales > Microbacteriaceae > Microbacterium > Microbacterium sp. SORGH_AS_0969. Next base: position 2,360,929 of record NZ_JAUTAG010000001.1, on the reverse strand, counting down.
CATGAGCTCGTCGAGCGTCTTCGGGACCTCGACGCCCCACTCCTTGAACTTCGCCGGCGAGTACCAGACGTAGCCCTTGAGGTTGGCGAGCATGGGAGCCGCGTAGAACGTGCCGTCTTCGCTGCCGTAGGACTTCCAGTCCTCGCCCCAGTACTTGTCGACGTTCGACGAGACGGTGTCGGACGCCTTCTGCACGTCGCCGGTGCCGATGAGGGTCTTGAGCAGACCCGGCTGCGGGACGATCGCGATGTCGGGGGCGTCTCCACCCGTCACCTTCGTGACGATGTTGCCCTCGAAGCTCTTGTCGCCGGTGTAGACGACCTTGATGCCGGTGTCGGCGGTGAACTTCTCGAACGACTGGTTCAGCAGGTCGGCTTCGCTGCCGGTGATACCGCCGGAGATGCGGACGGTGGTCTCGCCCCCCGAGCTCGTGCCGCCCCCGCTGTCACCCTCGGCGCAGCCTGCGAGTGCGATCGCGCCGACCGCCAGCAGCCCGACGGGGGCCAGCAGGCGATACCGCTGTGACATACCCATGTGGTCTCTCCTCTTCGAGTTCAATGGTGCATCGGATTCTGTCAGGAACCGATTCCAGATCACCGTAGGCGAGAACCAGAAGTTGCGCAACATCGAAATATCACGAACGCGTAACTGGCGAAATCACGCGGATCTCGGGCGACGATTCGCGGGGGAACCGGTTCCATAAAGGGTGAATCTCAGGTAATCTGCTTCGACGTCGACACGGAGGTCGACCGGACACCGAGGAACACACCGATGAGCGGAATCGCCGATGTGGCTCGCCTGGCAGGCGTGTCGAAATCGACGGCGAGTCGTGCGCTGACCGGCGGCGGCTACGTCTCCGACGACACCCGTCGTCGCGTCTCGGACGCGGCGTCGACCCTCGGATACGTGCCGTCCACCAGCGCCGTGAGCCTGGCGACCGGCCGCACGCGTACGATCGCGCTCATCGTCCCCAAGGTGAACCGGTGGTACTTCGGCGCCATCGTCGAGGGCGTCGAACGGACGCTCATCCCCCGGGGGTACGACGTCACCCTCTATGTCGCCGAGCCCGGTTCCAACGACCGCGAGAGCCTCTACTCGACGTACCTCGCCCGCAAACGGTTCGACGGGATCATCGCGGTGGCGCTCGAGCCCGACGACGCCGACCTGGAGCGCCTGGCGAACATCGGCAAGCCCGTCGTCAGTATCGGCAACCCGCTCTCCGGAGTCCCGACCCTCGGCCTCGACAACGTCGCGATCACGCGGATCATCACGCAGCACCTGATCGCACTGGGGCACACCGACATCGCCTTCGTCGGCAGCACTCCCCCGACCGACGCCCCGGCGAAGGACGTCGACGAACGCTCGATCGGCTATCGCAACGCGATGAACGATCACGGGCTCGCCGTCCGTATCCGCAGCGTGCCCTCGACGCTGACGATCACTGACGCCTATGCGGCCGCTGCGTCGTTCCTCGCCGACGCGGGGTCGCGTCCGACCGGTGTCGTGGCCGCGTGCGACGAGGTCGCGATCGGGGTCATCATCGCCGCTCGCCGCATGGGCATCTCGGTTCCGACCGAGCTCAGCGTGGTCGGCATCGACGGCCACGACTACGCCGAGATGTTCTCGCTCACCACGGTCGAGCAGTATCCCCTCGACCAGGGGGTCGAAGCGACGCGGCTGCTGCTGTCCATGATCGAGGGCACCGACGAACCCGCCCGACGCACCGAGGCGGTCACACGCCTGGTCGTGCGCGCCTCCACCGCTCCCCCGCGGAGCGCGTGACAGAACGGGGCCCCGGATGCCGTGGCATCCGGGGCCCCTTCTCTCTCAGGGTTCAGTCGGCCTGACGCATCCCGCGCCGCCGCACGGCCACGCCGAGCGCGAGCAGGGCGAGGGCCGCGAGGACTCCGCCGCCCATCCACGCCGTATCCGCACCGGTGCGCGGAAGTCCGTCGGGGCCGCGCGGGGGCGCCGCCTCGCCGCCGTCGCCGCCGCCGGGAGCGGCCGGCACCTCGGCGCCCCCGACCACGCGCAGGGGAACCGTGGCGGTGGAGCCGGAGGCCGTCGAAACGGTGATGTCGAGCACGTCGGGCGCGTCCGCAGGAACGGCAACCGCAACCTCGGCGACGCCGTCGCGCACGGCGACCGTTCGCGACTCTCCTGAGCCGACGGTGACGCTGGCTTCGGTGGCCGCGGGACTGCCGAGGGAGGTGAGGTCGAGGCCCGACACGGTGAACGCGGCCTCGGTCCCGCGGGCCGCCTCGGTCGGCGCACCCGTCACCTGGACGCCCCGCGCGGTGAAGTCGGGAGCGAGGTCGGGGTGGGACGTGAGGTACGCGATCCAGCCGTCCCGGTCGATCAGACCGGAGTCGCGCGAATCGGTTCCCTCGTCGAACACCGTGAAGGCGTCGCCTCCCGAGAGCAGGAAGCTGAAGGAGCCCACCCGGTACGACGCGGCCGGGTCGACCGGCATCCCGTCGATCCAGATGCCGGTGATGCGCTCGCCGGGCGCGCGCGTGGCGTCGTAGGTGTAACGCACGTTCTCGGACACGCTCAGCGAGAGTGTCGCGGCACGACCGGCCGCGTCGCCCCACTGCTGCTCCAACAGACGACGCAGCTGGTCGCCGGTGAGGCTCGTGGTTCCGAGGTTGTTCACGAACGGCAGCACGGCATTGGCCTCGGCGAAGGTGATCACGCCGTCGTCGCCGCGCAGCAGCTCCGCGCGCAGACCGCCCGGGTTCACCACCGCGAGGTCGGCGTCACCGCGCACGGGGTCGGCGAGCGTGTCGTGCAGGGCGTCGGCCACGAGGTTGCCGAGCGCCGACTGCTTCGAGCGATCGTCGCGCTCACCGCCCTGGTAGACACCGTCGACGTACGCGCCACCCCGGAATGCCGTCGTGATGTCCGCCGACACCGACCCGACCGGCTGCGAACCGACCCGCTCGGCCTCGGCGAGGGCGCGATCGACGATGTCGGCGACCTCGGCGACGCGGGGGTAGGTCGCGATGAGCTCGGCATCCAGAGCCTTGCTGTTCTCGGAGGTCTGCTCGTCGTCACCCTCGACCTCCTCGGCCGAGAGCCGCGGGACGTTGCGGGCCTCGTGGCCGATGACGTCGCGGCTCGCGCGGTCGATCGTCAGGACGACCTGTCCGATGTTCTCGCCGTAGTTGCCGGTCTGCAGGATGGGACGCGTTCCGTCGGTGCCGGGGATCGGTGCGTCCCACGCGTACTCCTCGTGGGTGTGACCGGTGAAGATCGCGTCGACGTCGGCATCCGTCTCCGTGACGATGCGCGCGAACGCTCCGCCACGCGCGAGGGCGTCATCGAGGGTGCCTCCCGACGTCTCGCCCTGCAGGGCGCCCTCGTGGTACTCCGCCACGAGGACGTCGACCTGATCGCGGATCTCGGCCACGACGCGGTTCACCTCGGCGACCGGTTCGCGGAACTCGATGCCCTCGATTCCCTCGGGGCTGACGAGCGAGGCGGTCTCCTCGGTGACGGCGCCGACGACGCCGACCCGGAGGCCGTTCACCTCGACGATCTCGTACCCGGGGAGCACCGGCTGACCGTCGCGGTAGACGTTCGCCCCGAGGTAGGGGAATGCCGCGCGCTCGGTGACGCGACCGGTGAGGTCGTCGATGCCCTTGTCGAACTCGTGGTTTCCGACTCCGGATGCCGCGACCTCGAGCGCGTTGAGCACGTCGATCGTGGGGGCGTCTTGGGCGTTCGCCGAGGCGAACAGCGAGGCGCCGATGTTGTCGCCGTTGGAGAGGAAGAGCGAGCGGTCATCGCCCTTCTCGGCGCGCAGCTGCTCGATCGTGCCGGCGAAGGTGACCGTGTTGGCGTCGATGCGCCCGTGGAAGTCGTTGATGTTCAGCAGGTTGAGCTCGGTCGTCCCCGACAGGTCGAGACCCACGACCACGGGGTCGTGGTCGCTCGAGCGGTAGGGAGAGGCGTCGTAGAAGTTGCGGACGTTCGCGTTGTAACGGCTGTACTCGAGCGCGAGCGCTTCGCCGGCGTTGATGTTCCAGACGTCCGTGCCGGTGACGAGCTCCCGCGCCGCCGGCGATGCCAGCACGTGATCGAGCGAGCCCGACTGACCGTCGTACGAGTACGTGTACTTCCCGGTGTCGCCGGCCAGGTCGACGTACCCCGCGTCGCGGAGCACCTGGATCGGGTCTTCTTGCGTGTAGGCATTGAAGTCACCGAGCAGGAACACCGCGCCGGAGGCGGGGGCCTCCGCCTGCTCGTCGGCGAAGCCGACGAGAGCCTCCGCCTGGCGCACGCGGTCGCCGTTGAAGGCGCCCTGGTCACCGGCTGCGTTGTCGCCTCCGGCAGCCGGGTCGCTGTCGCTCTTCGACTTGAAGTGGTTCACGATGGCCACGAAGGCGGCGTCGTCGCCACCGGCGGGCGCGAACGCCTGGGCGAGCGGCTGGCGCGCGTTGGAGAAGGCCGGGTCGTCGAGGATGACGCTGTCGCCGACCGGGCTGACCGCCGCCTTCTTGTAGATGAAGGCCGTGCGGATGACGTCCTCCGATGCCGGAAGGGCGTTCGGCGACGGCACGAAGGCCCACGCGTCCTCGCCGAGATCGGCGTTCAGCGCGGCGACGAGGGTGGACAGGGCCTCGTCACGGGGCTTACCGAGGGCAGCGGAGTTCTCGATCTCCTCGAGCGAGACGACCTCGGCATCCATCGCGTTCAACGCGGCGACGATCTTCGCCTGCTGGCGCTGCAGGTTTTCGTCGTTCGCCGCTCCGCGCGGACCGGGCTCAGGGCAGCGGTTCGCCGTGATCGGGTTGCCCTCGCGGTCGGTGTAGACCGAGTCGCAACCGACGTCCTCCGCGGTGGTCGTGAAGTAATTGAGCACGTTGAAGCTCGCGAGCTGGACCGTCCCTCCGACGTCGGCCGGACGCTCCGCGCGCGTGTTGGCGAACGTCGCGGGCTGCACGTCGGCGGCGTTCTCGACGGTCAGCTGCTGAGTCGGCTGGAGCTTCCACGCGTCGAAGCGGTAGTCGAGCACGACCGGACGCGTGAACGTCACCGGGGCGCCGACGCGCACGGGGTCGGTGAGCGACAGGTACGGGAGGGGCACGTCCGTCGCGGAGCGCTGGAAGTTCAGCGACGCGCCGTCGTCGAGCACCACACCCCGCGCGGCGTTGTCGGCGACGACCTCATCGAGCTCCGGGGTGCCGGGTCGAGCGACCTCGGTGGGGGTGAGCAGCGGCGTCGTGCCCGCCGCGAGCCCGATCTCCGCGTACTGGCCGGTGATGTAGGTGTTGGTGACGGTGAAGTCGCCCTGCGGGGCCAGCAGCATTCCTTCGAAGCGCTCGCGCTCCTCGTCGGTTCGCGGCCACGCGACCTCGGCCGGGGTGACCGGCTCCGCGTCCTCGGTGAGAACGGTGACGAGGTCGGCGTCCGAGACGATCTGGGTGAGCCCGTTGTACTCCCCCGCCGTGCCGCTGACCTCGACGTAGTCGCCGATCGCGACCTGGGCGACCGCGCGCGAGCCGTAGACGAAGACGGCGTCGGATGCCGTGTGCTCGGCACTCAGCTCACCACCGGTCCCGGCCGTCTGGAGGAAGAAGCCGTTGTAGCCGCCGGTCGGGTACGCGGCGGTCACGATGCCGCGCGTGGTGACGGTCTGACCGTCGAGCGGAGTGCTGTCGCCCTCGCCCTGGATGTCGCGGATGGGCGTGATGTCGGCCGCGGCTTCCGCCTCTTGCGTCGGAACGGCGGTCTCGACGGTCTTCGCCGGGGCATCGACTGCCGGAGTCTCCGTGGGAGCCGGCGCGGTGGGTGCGGGCTCCGCGGGCGCCTCCGCGGGCGGCGTCGAGGTCGGCGCGACGGTGTCCGTGGGAACGGGCGTGGCCGGCGCGAGCGGTGCGGCGGTGGCGGCGGCGGGGGCGACGAGGGCGGAACCGAGAAGGGCGGCGGCGACGGCAGCGCTCAGCGCAGTCGCGGTGCGGCCCGAGGGTCGCCGAGAGGGCACGGGTGACATGGGTCTCCTGCGAATCCGACGGACATCGTCGGGTGGGGGGATCGACGGGGGGTCTCTTCGACCGTAGACGACCTCATCAGGAATTCCCAGGGTTCTTTCGTTGCCATCGTGTGAACACGTGCCGCAACGAAAGAAGGTCCGGATGCCATTGGCATCCTCGGACCCCGCTCTCTTGACAACGAAGAAGGTCCGGATGCCAGTGGCATCCGGACCTTCTGAATCGCGTTGCTGCGACCGTGAAGCGAAATTACTTCAGGGTCACCGAAGCGCCGGCCTCCTCGAGGGCAGCCTTGGCCTTCTCGGCGGTCTCCTTGTTCGCGCCCTCGAGCACGGCCTTGGGAGCGCCATCGACGACGGCCTTGGCCTCGCCGAGGCCGAGCGAGGTGAGCTCGCGGACGACCTTGATGACCTGGATCTTCTTGTCACCGCGCGGCCTCGAGGACGACGTCGAACGAGTCCTTCTCCTCGGCCTCTTCGGCGGGGGCAGCGCCACCGGCGGCGGGGCCGGCAACGGCCACGGGGGCAGCAGCGGTGACGTCGAAGGTCTCCTCGAACGCCTTGACGAACTCGGAGAGCTCGATGAGGGTGAGCTCCTTGAACGCGTCGAGCAGCTCTTCGGTGCTGAGCTTAGCCATGTTGTATCTCCTTGATCGGGTTAATCAGCCGGGCCGGGTCAGGCCGCGGTGTCCTGCTTCTCGCGCAGCGCGTCGACCGTGCGAACGGCCTTCGACGGAAGCGCCTGGAAGACGTATGCCGCCTTGGTCATCGTCGCCTTCATCGCACCGGCGAGCTTCGCCAGCAGGACTTCACGGCTCTCGAGATCGGCGAGCTTGTTGACCTCATCCGCGGTCAGCGCGGCGCCATCGAAGTAGCCGCCCTTCACCACGAGCTGAGGGTTAGCCTTGGCAAAGGCACGCAGGCCCTTCGCGACGGCGACAGGGTCACCGTGCACGAACGCGATGGCGGACGGGCCCTTGAGCTCGTCATCCAGTCCCGTGACCCCCGCCTTGGCAGCGGCGATCTTGGTCAGCGTGTTCTTCACCACGGCGTAATCCGCGTCCTGACGGATGTCGTTGCGCAGCTGCTTGAGCTGGGCAACCGTCAGACCGCGGTACTCGGTCAGCAGAACGGCGGTCGAGTTCTCGAAGTTCTTCGTGAGCTCGGCGACCGATGCATCCTTCTGCGCCATGGCCACTCCTTGTGTGTACGAGGCGCTCCGCGGAGGCGGGGCGCCGGCCGAAGACACCGGGGTCCGGACAAAAAAGAAGAGCTCCGGCGCAGGCGCACGGAGCTCGGAAGAGGTTCGTTTACCTGCGTAGGTCCTCCGCTTTTCAGCGAACGCTTCGATCGGTGTGCGAGCACTCCGATGACCGACGGTCTTTGGCTTGGCCTCTACTGTACCCGACGCCGCGCTCCCCCGCCAATCCGGTGCCGCCCGCGCTGGCCCGTCCGCCCGCCCCCGTTCCGCGCGCCCAAGTGACCCGCGTTCGCCGAAATGACACGCGCTTCCCACGCAACCCGGGTCATCTCGCGTACCACCGGTCATCTCGACTTCCCGCCGGGGCGTACGCGGCCGCATTCCGAACGGCCCACACGGGGTCGCGGATCAGCGGGGCGGGCGCACACCGAAGGAGGCAAGGCGAGCGGCGAGTGTCTCGGGCGTGCGAATGTCGCCGAACCCGCCTCGACAGAGGCGCCATTGTGTCGTTCCGCGGATCCAGTCCTCACGACGCTTCTCGTCGAGCAAGACGGTCTCGATGGACCGGCCGCCGCGCATCGTGGCATCCCTGTACTTGACCTCGCCATCGAACTCCCAGAAGGTCCGCACATCGCGAAGCCCGATGTCGACGAAGTACGTCGAACCCTGAGGTCCCGCGACGGCGACCTGCAGGTCGATCTCTCGGAATCCGATGCGGTGCAACTGCAGCCGACTGACGCTTTCGCCGGGAAGCTCTGCGCGACCGTCGGCGAACTCGATGACCTCGCGCGCCCGTCGGATGCCGCGCGACCCGGCTGCGCGATGCGCACGCTCCCGCATGCGCTCGCGCCACGCCTCTTGAGCTCCGGGATCGAACCGGTGCGACGACACCACCTCACGCCTCAGCGCCGCATCAGCGCACGTGAGCGACATCTCGAGCGGGGCCGTGCGCGCGACATCGAACACCGTACGGTCCAGGCTCGTGCAGGCGATGCCGTCGATCGTTACGACGTCGTCGTCGGGGAGCGCGTCGAGATGTCGACGAAGGCCGGCGCGACTGGACCCTCCGATCGCGCCTGCGAGTGTCACCTCCACGGGACGGTCAGCGAAGCGATACTGCGGCAGGCCGTGGATGACCGCCGCAGACAGGTGAGACACCACTGCGGACCCCCCGCGGGTCGCCGACATGGCAGCAGCGACGGCGACCCGGTGCCGCTCAGCTGGAAGCCGCGCGAGATGTACCTCACGCTCGACGTAGACACCCGGCTGCAGACGAAGCCACGGCCCCGCTTTCGACGCGAGAGACAGAACGCTCGCAGGCACACCACGAGAGAGCAACAGCTCGCGGGAGTACATCCCGGAACCGAGGCCCCACCACAGCTGCTCCGATCGCATTCCCCGATGCTCTGGCATCCTGATGCACGCCCGCTCGCCTGCGGTCGGGATCCGTGGACAGCCGGCTCCCGCCGCCGCCTGTGCAGGAACCCTTTCCGCACCCCCGTCCCTCGCCGAGATGACCGTCGTTCGCCGAGAAGACCCGCCATGACGGCGAAACCCAGGTCATCTCGTGAAACGCCGGTCATCTCGCGACACCGCCGCGACCGGCCACCCACCCGATCAGGAAACGCGCGGGGCCGGGAGCAGCGCCTGGGTCATGCGCACGATGCGCGTGGGCGTCCGGGCGCCGAGCCACACGGTGCAGACCGGAGACTCCCCGCACGCCCACTCGGCGCACCAGGCGTGGATCGCCTGCGCCAAACGCTCGCCACGCGGACGGATCCGGCCGCCGACCGAACGATCGAGCCAGCTCACCCGCGCGTCGCCCGCGTCGAACGGCTCGACCTCCCGCACCCCCGACATCTCGATCGCGATCGTCACGTGCGCCGCGGGCGACAGCGCGGCGGCGATCCGCCGCATCTCGGGCAGATTCCTCGCGTCGCCGCCCAGGAGCACGGCCCCCTCGAGCTCGCACCAGCATCCACCGTCGGGGCGACGGAGGTGCTCGGCATCCGGAGTCATGACCTCAACTTAGGTCACCCTTACTTCGATGACAAGACCCCGGATGCCGACGCGCCGAGCGTCACAGGAGATCCGCCGTCGAGCGGGGTTAGGGTCGAACGCATGTCCCCCGAGCTCGTCGCCTCCCGCAGCGCCGACCTCGACGCCCGGATCGTCGCGGATTCGCGTGATCGCGTCGCCTGGATCCGCGCGCGTTCGCGCGGGATCACCGCGACCGACGTCGCCACCCTGACCAGCCCGAACGCGATCGCGCGCGCAGCGGATGCCAAGCTCATGGGCTCGAACTTCTCGGGCAATGCCTTCACGGCGCACGGTCGTCGACGCGAGCCCGAGATCGCCGCGTGGGTGGCCGCGACGCACGGCATCCAGCCCTCGTCAGCCCTGTATCACGCGGTCGTCGAGAAGCGGCACCTGGCCACTCCCGACGGCGTCGTCGTCGACAGCGAGGGCCGCGTCGTCCTGGCCGAGATCAAGACGACCAACAAGGCCTGGCGCTCGATCCCCCGCACGTACATGCGGCAGATCTGGTGGCAGCAACACGTCCTCGGCGCGGAGCGGACCCTCGTGGCGTGGGAACAGCACGACGGATTCGTGCCCCTGCACGACGAGCCGCGCTGCCAGTGGATCGACCGCGACGAGCGGGAGATCGCCAAACTCGTGGGACTCGCGACCTCGCTCATCGACGAGCTCTACCGCCGCACCATGCAGGCGCGCCAGCCGGCGCCGACACGGCAGGAACCCACGGAGAGGTATCGCGCCCTCGCGCTCCTCGATTAATAGTTGACGCAAGTCAAGCATCAGGCGTATCGTTGACGTCAGTCAACTAATCGCGCCATCGTCGTCGCGGCATCCGTCCCCCTTTTCGTGGAGTTCCGCATGGCAACCACCTCCGTCGACGCGCCCGCGCAGCGGCGCGTCCTCCCCGCCCTCATCGGGCTGCTGCTCGGCACGTTCGTGTCGATGCTCGCCTCGACCGTCGTCTCGACGTCGCTGCCCGTCATCGTGCACGACCTGTCGGGCGACCAGAACGCCTACACCTGGGTAATCACGGCCACCCTGCTCACCACCGCGATCTCGACCCCCATCTGGGGAAAGCTCGCCGACCTGTTCAACCGCAAGGTGCTCATCCAGGTCGCCATCGCGATCTTCGTGCTCGCCACCGCCGCGGCCGGATTCTCGCAGAACACCGACATGCTCATCGCGTTCCGCGCGGTGCAGGGCCTCGGCGCGGGTGGCCTCGCCGCCCTCAGCCAGGTCATCATGGCCGACATCATCAGCCCCCGTGAGCGCGGTCGCTACATGGGCCTGTTCGGTGCGGTCATGGCCGTCGCCACCGTCGGCGGGCCGCTCCTCGGCGGTGTCATCACCGACGCCTTCGGATGGCGCTGGAACTTCTTCGTCGCCCTCCCCTTCGCCGTGGCTGCGCTCCTCATCCAGCAGCGCACCCTGCACCTGCCGGTGCGCGCGAAGCGGACCGTGAAGATCGACTACCTCGGCATCGTGCTGCTCTCGACCGCGGTCTCGCTCATCCTCATCTGGGTCACCAACGCCGGGAAGTCCTTCGACTGGGCCAGCACCGAGACCATGCTGATGGTCGGCGGCGCCGTCATCGCCGCGGTCCTGTTCGTCGTCGTCGAGCTGCGCTCCTCCGAGCCGCTCGTGCCGCTCACCCTTTTCCGGGATGCCACTTTCACCCTCGCCACGATCGCCTCGATCGCGACGGGTCTGGCGATGTTCGGCACCTCGGTCTTCCTCAGCCAGTACATGCAGATGGCCCGCGGCGCCACGCCCACCGAGGCCGGCGTCATGACCATCCCGATGATCGGCGGCCTGCTGGTCTCGTCCATCGTGGTCGGCGCGCTCATCTCGCGCTTCGGCCACTGGAAGCCGTTCCTCATCGCCGGTGGCGTGCTGCTGATCGCGGGATCGTTCCTGCTGTCGACGATCCACTACGACACGAACTTCGCCCTCGTCTCGCTCTACATGTTCTTCCTCGGCGCGGGCGTCGGCATGACGATGCAGAACCTCGTCCTCGTCGTGCAGAACACCGCGAACCCCACCCAGATGGGCGCGGCGAGCTCGGGCGTGACGTTCTTCCGCAGCCTCGGCGGCACGATCGGCGTCTCGGTCATGGGAGCCGCCCTCGCCAGCATGGCCACCAGCCTGTTCACCGACCGGGCCGAAGACCTCAAGACCGCGATCATGGGCCTCGGTGCGAACGGCGCATCCGTCGCCCAGTCCCTGCAGTCGGGCACCATCCCGCAGGTGTCGACGCTGCCCGACAGCGTGCGCGTCATCGTCGAGGACATCTACGCCCAGTCGATCGCCCACTCGTTCCTGATCGCGGTGCCGGTCGCCGTGGTCAGCCTCATCGCGATCCTCTTCCTGCCGAACCGTCCGCTGACCCGCATGACGACCACCGAGCGCGTGGCGGCGAGCGAGGCGGACTTCGCCACCGTGTCGGTTCCGGCGGGCATGTCGACGCTGGCCGCGACCGGTGCGGTGCCGACTGAGGATGCCACTCCCTCCCGCCGCGCACGCCGCGAGGCTCAGATGGGAGAGGATGTCTGACGTGACGAGCGAACCGAACGACGAGCGCCGTGAGGCTGTGCAGGCCCTGGAGGCGTCGTTTTCGGAGCTCATGACCGTGTTCCGCCGCTTCGTCTCCGAGGCGGCGGAACGCGTGAGTCCCGGGATGCTCCCCGCGACCTTCAAGGCCCTGTCGGTCGTGAGTCGCTTCGGACCGCTCACCCTCTCCGCCCTGGCCGAGCGACTGACCGCGGACAAGGGGTTCCTGAGCCGGGCGATCAGCGAGCTCGAGGACCTGGGTCTGGTGACGCGGGCCCCCGACCCCAACGACGGACGCTCCCGCCTGATCTCGGTCACGGAGTTGGGTCACCAGCGCCTCGCCGACGCCCGCGCTCCGCACGAGAGCAGACTGTTCGAGGCGTTGGCGGACTGGTCGGTCGACGACATCCAACACCTCTCGACGCTGCTGCACGCCCTCGCCGTCGGCGAGGTCCCCGCGAGCGACTGAGCGCCGCACGCCCGTTCGGGCCGACCGCGCGTTCGCTGCGAGCGGCCCGGCTTTCGCTGAGTGTGCGAAACACCCGGATGTCTTTTCGGTGTCTTTTCGGATCGCCCGGGTGTCGTGGACACTCGAGCGGCGCGTTCACGCCCGCCGCGCGCTCTCGGAGGCCCGAGGAGCAGACGCCCGCGGCGTGGGCAGACCGCACAACGCCCCGGCCAGGCGCTGAACGGCCCGTCGCGACACGGTGACCGAGGTGTAACACCGCGGAGACAATCGCGCGATTGACTGGGGGAACCGCGGCGGTGCCGCCGCCCGTACGCGAGAGAGAGCGCCCGATGAGATTCCGATCGACGCGTCCCGAGACGAGCATCGACCCCGCCCCCGCGGTCCCCGACACGATGCGGGCGGTCGTCTTCGATGCTCCCGGCGCCGCCGACGCGCTGCGGGTCGCCGAGATCGCGGTCCCGACACCCGTGCTCAGCGAGGTGCTCATCCGGGTGGTCGCCGCCGGCATCAACCCCATCGACGCCAAGACCCGCGCGGGCCGCGGAATGTCGGGCGCGATCGACGCGTGGCCGTCCGTTCTCGGGCTCGACGTGTCCGGAGTCGTCGTGAAGGCCCCGTTCGACGCGCACCCCTTCCCCGTCGGCACGGAGGTGTACGGCATGGCCGCGGTCCCCCGCACGCCCGGCGGTTACGCCGAGTACGCCGTGGTCCCCACCCTGTCGCTCGCGCGCAAGCCCGCCGCCCTGTCGTACGTCGAGGCCGCGGGCGTCCCGGTCGCCGCGCTCACCGCGTGGGGCCTCGTGGTCGAGACCGCTCTCGCCCACCAGGGTCAGCGCATCCTCGTGCACGCCGGAAGCGGCGGAGTGGGGCACTTCGCGGTCCAGTTCGCCGCGTACTTCGGCGCACACGTCATCGCCACGGGGTCTCCCCACAACCTCGACTGGCTGCGCGACCTCGGCGCCGCCGAGGTCGTGGACTACACGTCGACCCGCTTCGAAGACGTCGTGGCCGACGTCGACGTCGTCATCGACCTCATCGGCAACGTCGCCGACGAGACGGGAACGCGATCGCTCGAGGTGCTGCGTCCCGGCGGTCTGCTGATCGAGGTGCCGACCGGCGCCTGGCCGGGATTCCGCGAAGCGGCCTCGGCGCGTGGCATCCGGTCCACCGATTACAAGACGATCCCCGACGGCGCAGCGCTCGCCACGATCGGTCGCCTGATCGACTCCGGTGCCGTGCGCGTGTTCATCGACCGGGTCTTCGACCTCGATGACGCAGCCGCCGCGCATACCGAGCTCGAGCGCGGACACACCCGCGGCAAGATCGTGCTGCACGTCAGCGACGACTGACTCAGCCGTTCGCGAGCACCCGGCGTCCTTCCTCGACGACCTCCTCCGCGATGTCGTCGAGGAGGGAGGACGTGAGATTCCACTGCTGCCAGAACAGCGGCACGTCGATCGGATCGTCCCCGAGGCGCACCAGCGTGCCCTCGGCCAGGCCGGCGGCCGACTGGAAGCGCGGCAGCAGCCCCCATCCGAGGCCCAACTCGACGGCGGTGGCGAAGTCCTGGGATGCCGGAACCCGGTGCCGCGGCGGGGCCCCCGCCGCCACTCCCCGACGCACCAACCACTGCGTCTGCAGGTCGTCGCGACGGTCGAAGTCCACCACGGGCGCGTCCGCCAGCGAGGCCGCATCGACCCCGTCGGCGAACCAGCGTGCCGCGAACGACACCGTCGCCACCGCTTCGTATCTGAGGACGCCGAGCCGACGCACGCGGCATCCCGCAACCGGGGTCTCACGCGAGGTGACCGCCGCCATCACCGTGCCCGCCTCGAGGAGGCCCGCGGTGAAATCCTGGTCGTCGCGGTGCAGATCGAACACGACCGGTCGACGGGCCGCCACGCGCGCCAGCGGCGGCAGGAACCACGTGGCGAGCGAGTCGGCGTTCACCGCGAGCGGGACGGATGCCACGGCCCCGTCCTCTGTACCGATCGCAGTCAGCGCATCGTGCTCGAGCAGCGCGAGCTGGCGCGCGAGGCGCACCACCGCGTCTCCGGCCTCGGTCGTCCGCACCGGCTTCGACCGGACGAGCACGACGCGACCGAGCTGGTCTTCGAGCGCACGGAGGCGCTGACTCACCGCGGACGGAGTGACGTGCAGGCGACGGGCCGCGGCATCCAGGGTTCCCTCCTCGACGACGACGGCCAGCGTGCGGGCGAGATCGAGGGGAATCGACATGAAGCGATGCTAATGGCCCATCAGAATCCTGAGCTGGGCTTTCGTTCCGCGCACCCCTATCGTCGGAGCGTGCTCGCTCCCCTGCTCGCCGGTCTCGGCCTCGGCTTCTCGCTCATCGTCGCCATCGGCGCGCAGAATCTGTTCGTCCTGCGCCAGGGTGTTCGACGTGAGCACCTGTTCGCCGTCGTCGCCGTCTGCGCGGTCTCGGACGCGATCCTCATCCTCCTCGGCGTCTCGGGAATCGGGCTCGTGCTGCAGGCGGTCCCCTGGCTCATCGTGGTCGTGCGCTGGGCCGGTGCCGCATTCCTCGTCGGATACGGCGTCCTCGCCGCTCGGCGGGCCGTGCGTCCGAGCGGCGAGACGCTGCGCATCGACACCGCCGCGTCCCCGTCGATTCCGGATGCCGGAGCCACGATCGTGCAGACCCGCCCGGCCCGCACGACCCTCGTCGCAACCGTGCTGACCTGTCTCGCCCTCACCTGGCTGAACCCGCACGTCTACCTCGACACGGTGTTCCTGCTCGGCTCGGTCGCGTCCACTCACGGTGACGGGCGGTGGGCGTTCGCGCTCGGCGCGTGCGTGGCGAGCCTCGTGTGGTTCTCGGGCCTGGGCTTCGGTGCCCGCTTCCTCGGGCGATGGCTCGATACGCCGCGCGCGTGGCGCATCCTCGACGCGATCATCGCCGTGGTCATGTTCGCGCTCGCGCTCTCGCTCGTGCTCCCGCACTGAGCGGCGATCGCGTCCGTTCCACCATCGCCAGGTTCAGGGCGGTTCGCGCGCCCCGACGTGACGAACGCGCCCCGAGCTGCCGGAAGCTCGGCGACGAGAATGGACCCATGCGAACAGTGGCCATCACGGTGCACGGACGGGTGCAGGGTGTCGGGTTCCGGTATGCCCTGCGCGAGGAGGCGCAGCGCGCGGGCCTGCGAGGGTGGGTCCGCAACCGACGCGACGGCACGGTCGAGGCTCTGCTGTCGGGCGATCCGGCGATCGTGGAGGACGTCCTCGCGTGGGCGCATCACGGCCCACCGTCGGCCGCGGTCGATCGGGTCGAGGTCGCGGTCAGCTCCGAGACGGCCCCCGACGCCTTCGAGATCCGCGCGACCGTCTGACCCGCGCGGTCACCTAGCCAGGCAGCCCCGCGCGGAGTTCCGCGAGCACCTGGGACGCGTCGTCGAGACGCGCGAGACCCGCGGACTGCCCCGCCCACAGCGACACCAGGTCGTGCTCGCCCGCCGCAGCCGCCGCGGCGCGGAACACCCCGGTCAGCCAGTTCTGTGCGGGGAACGGCGCGATCATCCCCGTGGCCTCGAGGTCGCGCATCGCGCGGTTCGGGATGCCGCGCGCCAGCCGTCCGCTCATCGCTCGCGTCAGCACGGTGTCGACGTCAGCCGCCGCAGCGATCGCGTCCCGGTGACCCGCGGTCGCGGCCGACTGGCGAGTGCGCAGGAACGCGGTCCCGACCTGCACTCCGGCCGCACCAAGCGCCAGGGCCGCCGCCACCCCGCGTCGGTCGGCGATCCCCCCGGCCGCGATCACGGGAACGTCCACCGCGTCGACGACCTGCGGGATCAGCGCGAACGTGCCGACGAGCGACTGCGCGGGGTCCCGCAGGAACGACACGCGATGCCCGCCCGCTTCCGCTCCGGTCGCGACCACCGCGTCGACCCCCGCCGCATCGAGGGCGACCGCTTCGGCGACCGTGGTGGCCGTACCGAGGACGCGGATGCCGAGGTCCCTCGCGCGAGCCAGGGTGGCGGCATCCGGAACCCCGAACACGACGCTCAACACGTCGGGTCGCGCGGCGAACACGGCGTCGAGCTGCTCGTCGAGGGGCGGAAGGAAGGATGCCGGGGGCACGGGTGGCGCGACATCCGCGGCCGCGTACAGGGGCGCCGCACCGCGGAGGAAGGGGTCGACGTCGACGTCGACGGGGGTGACCTCGTCGCCGCGCGGGAGCCAGAGGTTCACCGCGATCGGCCGCGATGTCGCCGCCCGCAGAGCAGCGATCGTGTCGTGGATGCGGTCGGGCGTGTATCCGTACAAACCGTACGAACCGAGGCCGCCGCTGTCGCTGACCGCCGCGGTCAGAGCGACCGAGGAGAGGCCGCCGAAAGGACCGAGGACGATCGGCACGTCGATGCCGAGCAGGTTCTCGAGGCGCATGCTCCGACGCTACCCGGGCCGACGCGCGTCCGCTTCGGCGGAGCCAGCCCCGCGATCGCGCGACGAGGCAACCGCGGCGACGGGCCGGCGTCAGGCGGGATCGGGGCCGTCGAGGGGGCGCAGCAGGCGGTTGAGGAAGCGCTGCGTGCGCTCCTTCTTCGGCTGGCGCAGCAGCTCCGATGGCGCACCGCGCTCCACGATCACGCCCTCGTCGAAGAACAGGACCTCGTCGGCGACCTCGCGCGCGAAACCGAGCTCGTGAGTGACGATGACCATCGTCCAGCCCTCGTTCGCGAGCTCGCGCAGCACGGTCAGCACCTCGCCGACGAGTTCGGGGTCGAGAGCACTGGTGGGCTCGTCGAAGAGCAGCAGCTGCGGCTGAAGCGCCAGGGCGCGCACGATGCCGACGCGCTGCTGCTGTCCGCCGGAGAGTTCCGAGGGGTACGCGTCGCGCTTCTCGGTCAGTCCGACGCGGTCGAGCAGCGTCACGGCGCGCGCGACGGCCTCCGCTCGCGGGACACCGTGCGCCTGCACCGGCCCCTCGATCACGTTCTGCAAGACCGTGAGGTGCGGGAAGAGGTTGTGGTGCTGGAAGACCATCGCCGAACGGTCGCGCAGAGCCATGCGATCGGCTTTGCTCACACGTCCCGCGAAGTCGACGCTCGGTCCTCCGTCGAACGCCACGACACCGGCATCCGGAGTCTCCAAGCCGTTGAGGCAACGCAGAACCGTCGTCTTGCCGGAGCCCGAGGGGCCGATCAGCACGAGCACGTCGCCGCGGCGCACCTCGAGGTCGACGCCGTCGAGCACGCGGTTGGCGCCGAAGCTCTTCTCGAGGCCCGTGACCTGCAGCAGAGGAGTCTCAGTGGGCGACATGGCGGTCCAATCTCTTCTCGAGCGCGTTCTGCCCGAACGACAGCACCAGGCAGAACAGCCAGTAGATCAGAGCCGCCTCGAGGTAGACGGCCATGAACTCGTACGAGAACGCGGCGATGTTCTGCGCCTGACGGAACAGCTCCGAGACGAGGATGAGGGATGCCAGCGAGCTGTCCTTCACGAGCGAGATGAACGTGTTCGACAGCGGAGGCACCGAGACGCGAGCCGCCTGCGGGAGGATGATGCGCGTCAGCGTCTTGCGCGGCGAGAGCCCCACGGTGTGAGCGGCCTCCCATTGCCCGCGCGGGACCGACAGGATCGCGGCGCGGATGACCTCGGCGGCGTACCCGCCGACGTTCAGCGAGAACGCGATGACGGCCGCGGGGAACGGGTCGATGGTGACGCCGACCGCGGGCAGGCCGTAGAAGATCACGAACAGCTGCACGAGCAGCGGCGTGCCACGGATGATCGAGATGTAGAACCGGGCGAAGCCGGAGAGCACGACGTTGCGAGACAGCCGGAGCAACGCCATGAGAAGCGCGATGACGAGGCCGATCGCGAACGAGGCCAGCGACAGGGGGATGGTTCCCCGCAGTCCCGCCAGCACCATCGGCCAGAACGAGTCGAGCATCAACGACCAGACGTCGTTCATGGGCCTCCTTCTTCACACGGGCGGGGCGCCCGCTTCACACGGGCGCGTGCCCGGGATCCATCACGCGGGGGCGGACCGCCCCGCTCCACGCTAGAGGTGAGGAGAGGGCGGTCCGCGGGGCTTTACAGCGCGTGCTTACTGGGTGACGTCCTCACCGAAGTACTTCTGGCTGATCTCCGCGAGCGTGCCGTCGGCGCGAAGCTCCTCGAGAGCACCGTTCACGGCCTCCGCGAGCTTGTCCTGGCCCTTCTTGAACGCGAAGGCGCTCTCGGACGTGTCGTCGGTCTGGGCCGCGATCTTCAGGCCCGTGGGGCTGTTCGTCTTCTCGTAGTCGAGGTAGGTCAGCTGGTCGTTGATCGTGGCATCCACACGACCCTGCTTGAGCAGGGCGACGGCCTGAGCCCAGCCCTCGACGGCCTCGACCTGCGCGCCGCTCTGGGTCGCGAGCTCGTACCAGTTGCTCGTGAGCGACTGGGCGGTGGTCTTGCCCGCGAGGTCGGCGAAGCTCGAGATCGAGGTGTCGCCCTCCGTGGTCACGATGACGCCGCGCGAGACGGTGTACGGGTCGCTGAAGGTGTACTTCTGCTGACGTTCCGGGTTGATCGACACCTGGTTCGCGATGACGTCGAAGCGCCCGGCATCCAGGCCCGCGAAGATCGCGTCCCACTGCGTCTCCTGGAATTTCACCTCGAGGCCGAGCTTGTCGCCCACGGCCTTCGCGATCTCGACGTCGAAGCCGGTCAGGTCACCCGCGCCCTCGTGGAACGAGAACGGGCGGTAGGTGCCCTCGGTCGCGACCGTCAGGGTGCCGTCCGAGACGAGGCCGTACTCCGATCCCGCACCGGGGGTCGCTCCAGAAGTCGTGCCGCCGTTGCAGGCGGTCAGCGCGAGGGCGCTCAGACCCAGGGTGGCGGCGAGGACGGTCAAACGGCGACGGGGCATAGCTGTTCCTTGGTGGTGGGGGTGGGGGGTGAGGCGCGAAGGCGCCTTCCAGCACAACACGGAGCGCAGTGGGAGTCTTCCCGGATGACGTCGTGTTGCACGTCCGTGCAGCTGCGGAGTGCTGCTGACACGCGGAAGCCCCGCCGGCGCGAGGCGCAGCGGGGCTTCCGGTGACGGTCGTCAGACGAGGACGTTGACGTCCAGCGGGATGCCGGGACCGAACGTGGTCGAGACAGCGCCCTTCTGGATGTAACGGCCCTTCGAGCTCGACGGCTTGAGGCGGACGATCTCCTCGAGCGCGGCCTTCAGGTTCTCGTCGAGCTGCTCGGCCGAGAACGACGCCTTGCCGACCACGAAGTGGACGTTGGCGTGCTTGTCGACACGGAACTCGATCTTTCCGCCCTTGATCTCCTCGACGGCCTTGGCCGGGTTGGGGGTCACGGTGCCGGTCTTGGGGTTCGGCATGAGGCCGCGGGGTCCGAGGACCTTACCGAGGCGACCGACCTGGCCCATGAGCTCGGGCGTGGCGACGGCCGCGTCGAACGCGGTGTAACCGCCGGCGACCTTCTCGATGAGCTCGGTGCCACCGACCTCGTCGGCGCCGGCGGCGAGAGCCGCCTCGGCCGCGGGGCCGTTGGCGAAGACGATGACGCGCGCGGTCTTACCCGTGCCGTGGGGCAGGATGACCGTGCCGCGGACCATCTGGTCGGCCTTGCGGGGGTCGACCGAGAGCTTCAGCGCGACCTCGACGGTCGAGTCGAACTTCTTCGAGCCGGTCTCCTTCGCGAGGGCGACGGCCTCGGTCGGGGTGTAGAACGTGTCGGGCGCGACCTTCTCAGCGGCGGCCCGGTATGCCTTGGACTTGGTAGCCATTGTTATCTCCCTCAGTCCTCAACCGTGATGCCCATGGAACGGGCGGTGCCGGCGATGATCTTCGAGGCGGCCTCGATGTCGTTCGCGTTCAGGTCGGGCTGCTTGGTCTCGGCGATCTGACGCACCTGCTCCTTGGTGAGCTTGCCCACCTTGGTCGTGTGCGGGGTGGCGGAGCCCTTCTGCAGGCCGGCGGCCTTCTTGATGAGCTCGGCCGCGGGGGGCGTCTTCAGGATGAACGTGAAGCTGCGGTCCTCGTACACCGTGATCTCGACGGGGATCACGTTGCCGCGCTGCGACTCGGTCGCGGCGTTGTAGGCCTTGCAGAACTCCATGATGTTGACGCCGTGCTGACCGAGCGCGGGGCCGATCGGCGGCGCCGGGTTGGCGGCACCGGCGTTGATCTGGAGCTTGATCAGGCCGGTCACCTTCTTCTTGGGTGCCATATCCTTTTCCTCTCTCGAGCGGGTGCCTCGCGGCTCCCTCTCTCCCGCACGTCCGGCGGTTCCGGACAGCGGTCGTCGCCGTGCTGACGCACGAGCAACCTTCACATCATACGCCACGTCGCGGCATCCGGTGTCCGGCGTCTGGCGTCTGGCGTCTGGCGTCTGGCGTCTGGCGTCTGGCGTCTAGCGTCCGGCGTCGCGGGTGGGCGGGGTCACGGCGCGGGTGGGTGCCGGGGGGCGGGGCCGCGTCGCTGGCCGGCGGGGCGGTCCGCGGCGCGGGTGGGCGGGTGCGGCACGGCGGTTCCCCCACGCATAAACGCTATCCGCGCGCAGAAACGCGATGTGCACGTGTTTCTGTGCGTGAATCGCGTTTATGCGGCGACCGCGCCGGTGGTTATCCACAGGCGTCCCGAGCGGCGCGCGAGAACGTGGCACCCTCGCGGAATGGACACCGCACCCCGGGCGCTCCGCGCCTCGCCCGCACCGCTGATCGTGGCCTCGGGCGCGCCGCGATCCGGACCGCCACTCTGGCGCGACGAGTCGATGCTGCGCGTCCGCTCGGGTGTGTACACCGTTCGTACCGCATGGGACGGCCTCGCACCGTGGGAGCGTTACCTGGTGCGAGTCCACGCGTTCGCCGTGGCACGAAGAGATGCGGTGTTCTCGCATGAGTCCGCCGCGGCGCTGGTCGGACTGCCGGTGTTCGGGGAGCCGCGCATGATCCACATCTTCGACGGACGTCGCGCGCGGTCGGTGTCTTACGGCGACGTCACCGTGCACACGAGCGCTGATCCGCGATCGACGTGCGAGGTGGCCGGCATCCGGATCACGACCATCCCGAACGTCGTCGTCGACCTCGCGCGCGCTCTCCCCCCGGCGCTCGGGCTGGCGGTCGCGGATGCGGCGTCACGGACGTTCGGCTTGGACGCCGAACAGTTCCTGGAACGTCTGCTCGAACAGAGCAACACGTTCGGAGTGCGCCGGGCGCAGTGGGCGCTGACGCGCGCCGTCCCGATGGCCGAGTCGCCGGGAGAATCGATCAGTCGAGCCGTCATCGAGTGGTGCGGGTTCCCCGCTCCGGCGCTTCAGACGGAGCATCAGGTCGCGGGGCGCACGTATAGGTCGGACTTCTGCTGGCCGGAACATCGAGTGATCGGCGAGAGCGACGGGTGGTCGAAGTACGGCCTGCATGATCCCGCTGCGGCTGCTGAAGCGCTGCGCGCGGAGAAACAGCGCGAAGACGCCCTTCGCCGACAGGGGTGGCGCGTCGCACGCTGGGACTACGCGGGCGCTATCGGGGTCGACGCCCTGCGCGACGCGCTGCTCGCGGCCGGGTTGCGTCCGGTGCGACGCCCCGACCTCGCAGCCCTTTCAGCCGTGGGTCGGAACCCGCGCTCGACGTGAGCCCTCGGCGTGCCGCGCGGACCGAGGGGGCAGAAGCGAAGCCCCGGTCGGCCGGGTCACCCGCGCATAAACGCCGTCCGCTCACAGAAACGCGTGCAGAGCGCGTTTATGTGAGCGGATCGCGTTTATGCACGCCGGAACGGCGGCGCGCCCGCTCCGGAACGGCGGCGCGCACAGTGCGCGGCACACGACACGTCCCCGGGGTCGCGCCGGGGCCCGGCGGCGCTAGCGACCCCGCCACACGTGCGGAAGCCGCGCATAAACGCTGTTCGCCCACAGAAACGCGTGCACAGCGCGTTTATGTGAGCGGATCGCGTTTATGCGCAGCCCACGCCGCGACCGCACCCGCGGCGGAGTCTCCACCGAGGCCGCGCGTGCGGGAGCCCTCACGCAGCGAGGCCGCGCGCACGTCCGACGCGGGACGAGCCGCGGGGAACGGCGAACGCCCCGCCGGCGGGGCCGGACGGGGCGTTCGCGGGGACGCGCGGGGCGTCAGATCATCTTGGTGACCTGGTCGAACGACAGCTCGACCGGGGTCTCGCGCTCGAAGAGCGACACGAGCACCGTGAGCTTGCCGCTCTCGGGCTTGATCTCGCTGATCGTGCCGGGCAGACCCGCGAACGAGCCTTCCTTGATCGTGATGGTCTCGCCGGTCTCGAAGTCGACCTCGGCCGGGATGGAGCGCGTCGCGACCGGAGCGCCCTTGGCGGCACCCGCCTTGGCCGGAGCGGCTTCTTTGACCTCGACGAGGCTCTTCAGCATGTTGAAGGCCTCTTCGAAACGCAGCGGCGTCGGGTTGTGAGCGTTGCCCACGAAGCCGGTGACGCCGGGGGTGTGGCGGACGACCGACCAGGTGTCTTCGTTGAGGTCCATGCGCACCAGCACGTAGCCGGGGATGCGCACGCGGTTGACCATCTTGCGCTGGCCGTTCTTGATCTCGACGACGTCCTCCATGGGGACCTCGACCTGGTAGATGTCGTCCTCGACCTCGAGCGTCGACTTGCGCTGCTCGATGTTGGCCTTCACCTTGCGCTCGAAGCCGGCGTAGGAGTGGATGACGTACCACTTGCCGGGGAGCGAACGCAGCTCGGAGCGGAACGCCTCGTAGGGGTCGGCGTCTTCGTCGATCTCGTCGACGTCGGTCGCCGCGTCGGCGGGAGACTCGGTCCCCACAGCCCCTCCACTCGCCGCTTCCGCGTCGAGCGGAGCCTCCGGCTGCGTGGGCCCAGCCTCGACCTCGTCGACCACGCCTGCGGCGGCCTGCACCTCGTCGACGAACTCGTCGTCGAGGACCGGCGCGTCGGGCTCGCCGTTGATGTCGGGACCGTCGTAGGGGGTGACCTCGTCGGCGGCTTCGGCGGCCTCTTCGGCCTGCTCCTCAGCGAGGGCGTCGTTCAGGACCTCGGCGGCGGCCTCGGCCTCGCTGGTCTCGTCGATCTCGAGAGCGTCGTTCACGATCGCGTCAGCCTCCGGGTCGGTGATGTCGATGTCGTCGAGGTCGTCGTCGGCATCCGCGTCGTCGGCGTCGTCCACGACGTGGACGGCGGTGTGCTCAGCCGCGTCGGAGGCGTGCTCCTGCGAGGCGAGCACGTTGCCCTCCTGGGCTTCGTCGTCTTCGCTGGACTGCTCGGCAGCCGTCGCCCAATCGGCGTCGTCGACATATCTTTCAGACACTGATGATCTCTTCCGTTGAAGTGCGACCGCTCGTGGGGCCGCTCGTCGCCGTAGCGCCGGTCAGGCGCCGGCGGTGCTCGGGACGCCGAAGACGGCGCTGGTCAGCCACACGAACAGCAGGTCGAGGCCGTACACGAGCGCCATCATCACGACGACGAACCCGAGGACCACGAGGGTGAACTTGATCAGCTCCTGCCGCGTGGGCGTGACGACCTTGCGCAGCTCCGTGAAGACCTGACGGATGAAAAGAGCGATCCGCGCGAAGAAGTTGAGCTTCTTCTCGCGGGGCGCGCCGCGGTCAGCGACGACCTCGCCCTTCGCCTCGTCCTGCGTCATCGAACCACCTAGGTCGCTATTCGTTGCCAGCGTGTGCTGTGCGCAGGGCGGACAGGAATCGAACCTGCAACCTGCGGTTTTGGAGACCGCTGCTCTGCCAATTGAGCTACCGCCCTAAGATCCGGATGGATCCAGGATTCGAAACCCGGCACGCCTTCACCACGGATCTCTCGGGGAGGGATGCCGCTGTGCGCGAGGCACGGCGAAAGAATGCAGATTTCGACTGCACTGCAAGTGTACGGCATCGGGCGCACCGCCGACGAACTCCCCCACCCCGCCGCACCACGCGGAGGGGCTCCTGGATAGGCTGGAGGGTGGTCGCCATTCTGGCCCCCGACACTGCGGCGACCGGTGAGGATCGAGGACCACGGATGCCTTCGCAGACCCCCGCCCAGCAGTTCCAGGTCGATCTGCGCGGCGTGATCGACCTGTTGAGCCGCCACATCTACTCGGGTCCCCGCGTGTTCCTCCGAGAGCTCCTGCAGAACGCCGTCGACGCGATCGCCGCACGCCGAGAGGTCGACGGGGCGGGCGGGCGCGTCCGCATCACGCCGGTCAGCGCGGCATCCGAAGAATTCGTCCTGCGCGACGACGGGGTCGGTCTGACCCCCGACGACGTGGCGGATCTGCTCGCGACCGTCGGCCGCAGCTCCAAGCGCGACATGTTCGACCTGCCGCGCTCCGACTTCCTCGGGCAGTTCGGCATCGGGATGCTGTCGTGCTTCATGGTGTGCGACGACATCGTCATCCGTTCGCGCAGCGCGCACGGCGCGGATCCGGTCGAGTGGGTCGGTCACGCCGACGGCACCTTCGAGGTCGGCCCCGGCGCCGATGACATCCCCGTGGGAACGAGCGTGCACCTGCGACCGCGCGGCGACAGCCGCTCGCTGCTGAGCACGGCGACCATCGTCGAGCTCGCCGAGACGTTCGGCCGCTATCTTCCCGTGACGGTGAGCGTCGACCTCCCTTCGGGCGGCGAGACGACCGTCACGGCGCCTCCCCCGTTCCTCGGCGACGACCGCGAGGAACAGGCGGCATATGGCCGAGAGCTCCTCGGCGCCGAGCCGCTCGCGGTCATCCCCCTGTCGGTGCCCGCCACGCAGACGCGCGGCTTGGCGTTCGTGCTGCCGTTCGCCCCGGCATCCACCGCCCGCCAGAGCACACGCGTCTACCTCCAGCGCATGCTGCTCACCGAGAGGGCCGAGGATCTGCTGCCGGACTGGGCGTTCTTCGTGCGGGCCGTCGTCGATTCGGCGGGCCTTCACCCCACCGCGAGCCGCGAGGCCCTCGTCGACGACGACGCGCTCGAGCAGACGCGGACCGAGCTGGGGGATGCCGTGCGCCGGTGGATCCTCGACCTCGCGCTGAGCGATCCCCTGCGTCTGGCGCAGTTCGTCGGCGTGCACGAAGTGGCCCTGAAATCGCTCGTGCGTCACGACGACGAGCTGGCGCGCTTCATCGTGCCGTGGCTGTCGGTCGAGACGAACGTCGGGCGACTGCGCATCGACGACCTCGTGCGGCGTTCCTCCCCCGTCCGCTACGCGGAGACGGTCGAGGCCTTCCGGCAGGTCGTGAGCGTCGCGCCCACGGGGACGACGCTCGTGAACGGCGGCTACCTCTACGACGACGAGTTGATCCGGCTGCTTCCCGAGGTGTTCCCCGACGTGCGTGTCGAAGCCGTCGACGTGGCCGACGAGATCGATCGGCTCGCTCCCCCGCCGCTGGACCAGCGCGCCGCCGTGGTCGCGCTCGAGAGCCGCGCGCGGGACGCGCTCGCGACCGTGGAGGTCGTCGTGCGTTCCTTCGAGCGGCCCGAAGCCGCCGCGCTCTTCGTCGCCGACCCCGAGGTGTTGCGCGCGCTCGATCGCGGCCGGGCCCGCAGCGCAGGCGGGGCACTGTGGGCGGGCGTCCTCGATCGAGCCGAGCGCGCCAGCACGCGCGGACGAGACGAGACGCGGGCCGCCCCATCGTCGCGCCTGTGCCTGAACTGGACCAACCCGACCGTGCAGCGTCTCGCGCACGCTCCCGAGGGCCGGGCGTTCAGCGCCGGCGTGCAGGTGCTGTACGTGCAGGCGCTGCTCGCCGGGCATCATCCCCTCGGCACCGCGGATCGCGCGTTGATGTCGTCGGCTCTGGCCGACCTCGTCGACCTCGCCACCTCGCCGGCCCTCACGCCCGCCGCGAAGCCGCAGCCCGGCGACGGCGGCCCGACCGTCTCACCCCGCATCTCTCCGGAAGGATCCGCATGACCGCCGCCGTCGAAAGCATCCGCGCCCTGTTCGACGAGATCGACCGGACGCCCTGGGGACCGAAAGAGAGGGCTCTCGTCGCCGAGGCGGTCGCGCGAGCGCAGGAGAGCGGCGACACCCGGCTGGAGTACGAAGCGCGCCTCCGGCAGACCTCGAGCGCCAACATGATCGGCGACACCGATCTCATGCTGACCTCGTTCGCCTGGTGCCTCGCGCAGCACGAGTCCGACCCCGAGCGGTTCCCCGCGGAGCTCGAGCCCGCGGGTGACCTGCTGTGGCAGTACAAGTGGATGGCGGGTGCGCTGCGCGGTTCGCCGGAGTTCGCGAGCGAGCAGATCGAAGCGGTGCTCGACGACATGGAGCAGCACTACCGCCGGGCAGGCGTCGGCCTGAGCGGCGCGCTGATGGCCCGGTTCGAAGACGCGTGGGCGGCGGGCCGCATCGACGAGGCGGCCGCGCTGCGCGAACGCCTCGAGGCCACACCGCGCGACGACTACAGCCACTGCGACGCGTGCGTGCGCAGCCAGTTCGCGGGCTTCTTCGCCGAGACCGGACGCGAGGACGAGTCGATCCGCCTCGTCGAGGAGATGGTGGAGGGCGGATTCACCTGCGGCGAGGAGCCCGAGCGCGCCCTTGCTCTCGTGCTGCTCCCGCTGTTGCGCGCCGGACGGTTCGAGGAAGCCCGTTCCTTCCATTCGCGCAGCTATCGCCTCGCTCGCGACAACCCCGACAACCTCACGATCATCGCCGACCACGTGGTCTTCTGCACCGTGACCGGGAATGAAGCGCGCGCTCTCAGCCTGATCGAGAAGCACCTGCGCTGGCTGACCCACGACGGTCTCAACGCGGAGGCTCATCAGGAGGCCCTGACCGCCTTCGGCCTGGCACTGGATGCCGTGACCCGCGCGGGCCACGGCGACACTCCGGTGCGGGGATCGGATGCCGCGGAGCTCGCGCCGCTGTTCGGCTCGCGCGACGCGGAGCTGACGGCATCCGATCTCGCCCTTCTCTGCTGGGCTCGGGCCGAGGAGATCGCGCGGGCCTTCGACGAACGCAACAGGACCGACGCGCACGCGCGGCGCCTCGAGCGCACGCGCGCTCTGGCCGACGAGCACTACGACGTCCCGCTGTCGTCCGGGGGTTTCGCGGCTCCGGTGTCGGCGCCTCGCGAGTGGACGCCCGCGGAGCGGCGCGTGCGCGCACGAATGCTCGGAGCTCTCGGCACCGCCTCGTCGATCGACGCGATCGCCGACGTGCTCGACGACGCCGACGCTGCTGACCGTGTGCCCCTGACCTTCCAGCTGCTGCGCGGCCTGCTCGCGGAGGAACGCGTGGACGACGCCGCGCAGGTGCTCGCCGCGCGGGTGGATGCACTGCGCGCCGTCGGCGACGAGGCGCGAGCCGACCTCGAGGAGAAGCTCGGCCCTGCCCTCTTCGGGAAGGACGACGTGTTCGCCGCCCGCGCGCTCTCGGAGCACCCGGATGCTCCGGCGGGGGTACGAGGTCAACTCCTGACGATCGTGGCGTACGGGCACATGGTCGCCGGCCGTCTCGATGAGGCCCTCCGCACGGTCCGCGAGGCACGCGAGCTCCACGCACAGGTGGGCGACATCGATCGTGTCCACGCGCTCGCCCACACGGAAGCCGACATCCATCGCGAGAAGCAGGCGCCCGCGGACGCGATCGCGGTGCTCGACGACCTCCTCGCGGATGACCGACTGGAGGTCGGACGGCGAGTCCACGTCCTGACCGACCGCGCGGTGCTCCGAGAGTCCCTGGGGGACCCCTCCCGCGGAGCCGACGACGCCGACGAGGCAGCTCGACTCCTCCTCACGTGGGACGCCGACGGGCCGGTGGTCGCGACCGCGCTCTCGCTGGGGGCTCAGTTCGCCGAGCGCGCCGGCCAGAACGAGCGCGCCGTCGCGAGCTACCGCGTCGCGGTCCAGCGCCTCGAGGCCGCCAGCGAGTCGACGGTCGCCTTGCGGTACGGACTCGGCCGCGCACTCCTCGCGACGGGCGCCGCGCACGAGGCCGTCGAGGTGATCGACGAGGTCCTGCAGGACGAGACGGCGGCCGGCGAGGCCCCCGGGTCGCGCGCGATCACGGTCGGTCTGCTCGCCCGCGCGTTCGAGCACGCCGAGGAGTGGGGCAACGCGCTGCGCGCGTGGGAGATCACCGCCGACCTGCACGAAGAAGCGGACGAACCCGCTCGCCGCGCCTCGGCACTCGTCGCGTGGGCCCAACTGCTCGGCCGCCTCGGCGAGACGGACGAGTCGGTCGACACCCTGACCACGGCGGTCGAGGTCGCGCGAACCGACCCCGAGAACCGGGGGATGCTCGCGGACGCGCTGCACTCTCTCGCGCAGGTCAAGGCGTACCGGGGCGACGACGACGCTCTCACCCCCCTCGACGAAGCGATCGAGATCGGTCGCGCGGACGACGCGCCGTGGCTCGTCGCCGATCTGCTCGACACGCGCGCCCGCTTCCTCGCGAACGCGGGTCGGGTCGACGAAGCGGTGGCCTGCGCACTGCAGGCGGCCGACGGGTTCCTCTCGGTCGGCGGCGCCCCGCAGGCGGGCGGTTCCGAGTTCGTCGCCGCGCGTATCCTCCTCGGTGCCGAGCGCACCGAGGAAGCCGTCGCGGTCCTGCGTTCGGCGCTCGAGCACGCGGCCGACGAGGAGCAGCTGCGCCAGGCGGTGGCGATCGACCTCGGGGACGCGCTCGAGGGCCTCGGCCGCCACGGCGAGGCCGCCGAGGTCCGGAGCACCCTGCCCGCCTGACGCCCCGCGGAAAACGAGAAGACGGCGGCATCCAGAAAGGATGCCGCCGTCTTCTCGTCGGCGTCAGGCCGTGCGGATGAGCTTCTTGTTGACGAACTCGTCAGCCGCCAGCAGACCCAGCTCCCGCGAGGTCCCGCTGCGCTTCACTCCGCCGAACGGGAGCTCCGGGGAGTCGGCGAGCACGAGGTTGACATAGACCATGCCCGCCTCGAGCCGGTCGGCCACGCGCGCCGCCTGATCGGCATCCGTCGTGAACACGTAGGAACCGAGACCGAAGCTCGTGTCGTTGGCGAGGGCGACCGCCTCGTCTTCGCCCGAGACGCGGTAGACCGTGCCGACCGGACCGAAGAACTCTTCGCCGTACGCGTCCATGTCGCTCGTGACGCCGGTGAGGACCGTCCCCGGGTAGAAGGCGCCGTCGCGCGTGCCACCGACCTCGATCTTCGCGCCCTGGGCGACCGCACGCTGGACCTGCTCGTCGAGGCGCTCCGCGGCGGCCAGCGACGAGAGGGGGCCGAGAACCGTGTCCTCGGCGAACGGGTCGCCGACCTTCGCCTCGCCGAGGGCGGCGGTGAACTTCTCGAGGAACGCGTCGTACAGGTCGTCGACGACGATGAAGCGCTTGGCGCCGTTGCAGGACTGGCCCACGTTGTCGAGGCGGGCATCCACGGCGGCCTGGACCGCGGCATCCAGATCGTCTGTGGACAGCAGGATGAACGGGTCGGAGCCGCCGAGCTCGAGCGCGACCTTCTTGAGGTGGCGACCGGCGATCTCGGCGACCGCAGACCCGGCCCGCTCGGAGCCGGTGACCGAGACGCCCTGGACGCGGCGGTCCGCGATGATGGTCGCCGCCTGGTCGTTGCTCACGCGGACGTTGACGTACGCCCCCTCGGGGAGCCCCGCGTCGCGGTAGATCAGCTGGAGGGCCTCGGCCGACTCGGGGCACTGGGGTGCGTGCTTGAGGAGGATGGTGTTGCCCACCGCGAGGTTCGGCGCGGCGAAGCGGGCCACCTGGTAGTACGGGAAGTTCCACGGCATGATGCCGAGGAGCACTCCCAGTCCCGCGCGGCGGATCACCGCGGTGCCCTCACCGAGGATGTCGATCGGGGTGTCGCCGGTGATTCTGTCGATGTTGTCGGCGTAGTACTCCGTGATGTCGGCAGCGAAGTCGACCTCACCGAGCGCGGCTTCGAGGGGCTTGCCCATCTCGCGCACGATGATCGCGGCGAGGTCGTCGCGACGTTCGCGGTGCAGCTGGGCGACGCGGCGCAGCCCCTCGGCGCGCTCGGCGGGCGCGGTCCGCGACCAGACGCGGAACCCGTCGTGGGCCGAGGCGATCGCGGCTTCCACTCCGGCGTCGGACAGGGTGTCGTACTCGGCGAGGGTCTCGCCCGTGGCCGGGTTGACGACGGCGTAATCGCTCATGGGTGTCGGTCCGTTTCTGTCGTGGTGGGTGGTCGGTCAGGGTCGTGCGGCGGCGCGGCGACCGCGGCGAGCGCTGGCCGGAGCGTCGATCGAGAGGGTCTCGCCCCGGAAGAAGGCCGGGCGGCGCACATGCTGCCAGACCATGATCGCCACTCCCAGCAGGATGATGGTCATTCCGAGGATGAAGACGAGTCCCACGCCGCCGATCTCGGAACCGCTGCCGTACTCGGGGTTCATGCTGTCGATCAGCGTGGTGACGAAGATGACCGCGAGGATCACCCCGCCCACGAGCGGGAACAGCAGCGTGAAGAAGACGTTGCGCACCGAGTCGAACCATTGCTTGCGGAAGTACCAGACGCACGCGAACGCGGTGAGCCCGTAGTAGAAGCAGATCATGATGCCGAGCGTGAGGATCGTGTCGCTGAGCACGTTGACGCTGACCACCCGCATGACGGCGTAGAACCCGGCGGCGACGACCGCCGAGACGATCGTGGCGTATCCCGGCGTGAAGAAGCGGGGGCTGACCTTCGCGAACCGCTCCGGCAGGGCGCCGTAGTGCCCCATCGCGAGGAGCGTGCGGGCCGGGCCGACGAAGGTGGACTGCAGCGAGGATGCCGAGCTGGTCAGCACCGCGAGCGACACGAACGCCGCGAAGGGACCCAGGATGGGGCCGGCGAGCGCGAAGAAGGCGTTGTCCTGGATGTCGGGGTTGCCGAGTCCGAACTCCCCGTCGCCGATCCCGGCGAACATGATCATCGACACCGCGAGCAGCAGGTACAGCGAGACGATCGTGATGACGGTGATGGTGGCCGCGCGGCCGGGCGTCTTCTCGGGGTCCTTCGTCTCCTCGTTCATGGTGAGCGTCACGTCCCACCCCCAGAAGATGAAGATCGACAGCGACACCCCGGCCGCGAAAGCGCTGAACGACGACACCGCGAACGGGTTGAACCACTCCCACGAGAACGGCGTGGCGTCGAAGGCGTTGCCCTGCACCGCGTGGGTGATCGCCACCACCGCGAAGACGACGAGCACGAGGACCTGGAAGGTCACGAGGACGTACTGCAGCTTCTGCGTGGTCTGCATGTCGCGGTACGACACCACGGTGGCTCCGAGCACGAACAGCAGGCACACGACGATGTTGATGCCGAGGTTCGAGGCGAGGTCGGCGATGCCGGGCTGACCGGTGAGTTGAGAGATCAGCAGGAACAGGAAGTCGACGGCGATGCCCGCGAGGTTCGACAGCACGATGATCGTGGCGGCGATCAGTCCCCATCCCGCCATCCAGCCGATCCACGGCCCGAAGGCCCGCGAGGCCCAGGTGAAGGACGTGCCGGAGTCCGGCATCCGGTTGTTCAGCTCCCGGTAGCCGAAGGCGACGAGCAGCATCGGGATGAAGCCGACGAGGATGATCGCCGGCACCTGGACGCCCACCGCACCCACGGTCGGACCGATCGCGGCGGTGAACGTGTACGCGGGAGCGATGCACGAGATGCCGATGACGACGGCGCCGATGAGGCCGATCGTGCCGGCGCTCAGGCCCTTCTTCGACAGACCGCCGGCCTCACTGCCGGTGGCGGGTGCGGGTGCGGTCATGGCCGCGGTCCTTCCTGGACGGGAACGTCGGCACGGCTTCGTGGCACGACGACGAGAGGAACGGGGAGTTCGTGCAGCATCTTCGCCGCGGTCGAGCCGAGGAAGAGGCGTCGCGGCTGGGCGAGCCGGCTGGAGCCGACGATCGCGAGCTCGGCGGGATCCCACGCGAGATCGCGCACCGCCTCTTCGATGCTGTCGCCGTCGGCGACGGTCGCCTCGACCGCGATGTCGGCGGGCAGCTCGGCGCGAGCCTGCGCCAGCACCTCCTCGGAGTGCGCGGCACCCGCGATGCGGATCGCGCCCGTCTCGAGCCCCGCGGGCAGATCGACGGTCACGAGCGAGAGAAGACGGAGGGGAACGGATGCCGCTGCCGCGAGCTGCACGCTCTCGTCGCGCAGCACGTCGGCTCCGGGTCGGCTGCCGATCGCGGCGGTGACCCGGCTGATGCCGAGCGCCGGGTCGATGAGGCGAGACCCCTCGGGAGCAAGGACGACGGGGACGTCGGAGGAGTGCAGCAGCTCCGACGCGACGGTCCCGAGACGGTGGCGGCCGCGGAGTCCCCCGTTCGCGGCACCGACCACGATGTAGCCCGCACCGATCTCGTCGGCGAAGGCCACGAGACCCTCGGCGAAAGAGTCGGCGTGACGGATGCGGGTGCGGTGGGGCACGGCATCCGGAATCCGACGCGCCGCGTCGTTCAGCCAGCTCTCGGCCTGCTCGCGGATGTGGCGGGTGTAGGCCGCGTCCGGCGGGGTGATGACGCTGCGGGCGTCGCCGGGCAGGACCAGCGCGATCTCGAGCGGTGCCCCGATCGCGCGGGCGAGGCGGATGCCGAGGGCGAGAGCGTCGGCCCCGGTATCGGTCGCGGTGTACCCGACGACGACCGCGGCGCTCATCCGCGTGCTCGGTCGAGGATCTCGTCGGCGGCGCGGTGTCCCTGGCGGATCGCGCCGTCGACGTGCTGGTAACCGGCTCCGGCCATGTCGCTGCAGGCGAGGTGGATCGGGCCGACGGGCTCGCGCAGGTCGGCGCCGTACCGGTGGAGGCCGCCCATGTCGAAGCTCGCGGCGTACGCACCGCGGGTCCACTCCTCGGTGCCCCAGTCGCTCTCGTAGTAGACGATCGGGTTCTTGGCCTCGGGCCCGTAGTAGTGCGAGAGCGACTCGAGGATCTTCTCCTTGCGCTCCTCGGCGCTCAGACGGAAGAGGTCGTCGGCGTTCTGGTCGGACACGAAGCCCACGAGGGTGCCGCGCTCGTCGCCGTGATTGGTGTTGTCGTACGCCTCGTGCGACAGCTCATAGGGGCTGAAGGCGGTGCCGGACAGGCCCTTGTCGCGCCAGAACGGCGTCTCGTAGACCGCGTGCACCTTGATGACGAAGCCCATCGAGATGTGCTGGTGCATCTGGTGCTGCAGACGCGGGAGCGGGGGCTCGAACGAGATGCGCGAGTACAGGACGGGGGCGAGCGCCAGGACGGCGAAGCGCGCACGGACGGTGATCCCGTCGGCGATCGCCGTGACGCCGGCGGATGAGGACTTCGCCGCTTCGACGCGCGCGGTCAGGGCGCGAAGGTCGTCGACGCGCCGACCGGTCGCCGTGTCCGCGGCGCGCTCCGGCGTCGTGGTCTCGGCGCCCCAGATGAGCCGGCGCACCGGCTGGTTCAGGAAGACGTCGTCGCCGAGGCGCTCGGCGAGCAGCTCGGGCACCTGCTGGAGGCCGCCCGTGACGCGCTTGTCGAGGATGAAGTCGGCGTCGACGAGGTGCGAGTACGAGCCCGCCGACGAAGCCATCAACAGCGACTGCAGGAGCGAGAAGGTGTGCGTGGGCTTGGTCAGCATCGCCGAGCCCGTCGCGAACGCGAGGTTGCGCACCGCTTCGTCGTCGTCGGTCTGCTCGCGGAGCCACGCGTCCCACGAGATCTTGTCCCACTCGGCGGCCTTCGGGTGCGCCCACGGACGGTCCGGGTCGATCTCGGCGACCATGGCGTCCAGGCGGGCGGTGATCTCGTCGATGACGCGCTCGGTCTCGGGAGCGACGGGGAACATCTCGCCCGTGAAGCGCTTGGCCACGCCGTCCGGACCCACGTAGACGCTGTCGCCGTCGCGGTAGCGGCTGTAGGTCTCGAGGCCGAGGTCGGCGACCGTGTCGATGAGCGCCGTCTGATCGGGCGAGACCCACTGGCCGCCCAGCTCGAGCATCGCGCCGTCGATCACGTCGGTCCACAGGCGCCCGCCCACGCGGTCACGTGCTTCGAGGACAGCGACCGAGAGGCCGGCCTTGCGCAGGTCGTTCGCGGCGGTCAGGCCGGCGGCGCCGGCTCCGATGACGACCACGTCACGGGTGATCTCGTCCATGAGCTCTTCTCTCTTCTCGTTCACGTCTGTGTGTTGCGCCGACGGCTGGCGGAACGCCCCGCCGGCCCCGGCGGCGGCGGAGTCGGGTCGACGCCGCCGCCGGGACGTTCGTCAGTTGCGGGCCAGGGCGGCCTCGACGATGTCGAGACCCTCGTTCAGCAGATCGTCGCCGATCGACAGCGGCGGGAGGAAACGGATGACGTTTCCGTAAGTCCCGCACGTGAGCACGATGACGCCCTCGGCGATCGCGGCCTTGGCCACGGCCGCGGTGAGCGCAGCGTCGGGCGCGCCGGTCGCCGGGTCGACGAACTCGGCCGCGATCATCGCGCCGTGCCCACGGACATCCCCGACACGCGGGTCCTTCGCCTGCAGGTCGTGCAGGCGTGCCTTGAGCAGGGTGCCGATCTCCCGGGCGCGCTCGATGAGCCCCTCGTTCTCGAAGGCGTCGATGGATGCCAGAGCCGCGGCGCACGCGATCGGGTTGCCGCCGTAGGTTCCTCCGAGTCCGCCCGTGTGGGTGGCGTCCATGATCTCGGCGCGGCCGGTGACGGCGGCGAGGGGAAGGCCGCCCGCGATGCCCTTGGCGGTCGTCACGAGGTCGGGGACGATGCCGAACAGCTCGGAGGCGAACATCGCGCCCGTGCGGGCGAAGCCCGACTGGACCTCGTCGGCGATGAAGACGACGCCGTTGTCGCGGCACCAGTCGACGATCGCATTGAGGAACCCGTCGGCCGGGACGATGAAGCCGCCCTCGCCCTGGATGGGCTCGATGATGACGGCGGCGAGGTTCTCGGCGCCGACCTGCTTCTCGATGAGGCTGATGGCCTTGGCGGCGGCCTCGGGGCCGGAGAGACCGTCGCGGAAGGGGTACGACAGCGGCGCGCGGTACACCTCGGCGGCGAAGGGGCCGAAGCCGCTCTTGTACGGCATGTTCTTGGCGGTCAGCGCCATCGTGAGGTTGGTGCGGCCGTGGTACGCGTGGTCGAAGGCGACGACGGCCTGACGACCGGTGTGCTTGCGCGCGATCTTCACGGCGTTCTCGACGGCCTCGGCACCCGAGTTGAACAGCGCGCTCTTCTTGGCGTGGTCACCGGGGGTGAGACGGTTGAGCGCCTCGGCGACCGCGACGTACGAGTCGTAGGGCGAGACCATGAAGCACGTGTGGGTGAAGGCGGCGACCTGGTCCTGGACGGCCTTCACGACGGCGGGGTGCGCGTTGCCGACGCTCGTGACCGCGATGCCCGAGCCGAGGTCGATCAGCGAGTTGCCGTCGGCGTCGACGACCACTCCCCCACCCGCGGCGACGGCGTGGATGGGCACGGTGTGCCCGACCCCGGATGCCACGGCGGCGGCCTTGCGGTCGAGCAGCTCCTGCGAGCGGGGGCCGGGGATGGCGGTGACGAGGCGGCGCTCCTGGGCGAGCGAGGGACCGCCGACGGTGGGGAGGGTGTCGAGGCTCATGGCGGCGATGCTACGGACGCCGCGCAACGCGGTGCACTCTCCCCCCTGTACAGTCACTCGCACTGCCATATACGTCTCGTACAGGAGCATCGATGCCCGACTCCGCCGTCTCGCCGCCGAGCCTGCGCGCCCTCCTCGCGCGCGGCGATCTGCACCTGCGTCTCGCCGTGGACGAGTCGGCGCTCCCCGCCGGGAGCGTCGATCACCCGGTGCGGTGGGTGCACTCGAGCGACCTCGCCGATCCGACGCCGTTCCTCAGCGAGGGTCTCGTCCTCCTGACGACCGGGACGCAGTTCGCCTCCGACGACGACTACGCCGCCTACGTGGGGCGCCTGCGGGCGCGGGGCGTGCGCGCCCTCGGCTTCGGCACGGAGGTCGTGCGCGACGGCATCCCGTCCGGCCTGACCGACGCCTGTTTGGCGGCGGGGATGCCCCTGTTCGAGGTGCCCTACCGCACGCCCTTCATCGCGGTGGCCCGTGCCGGCGCCGAGGCGATCGCGGCCGACGCCTACGCCCGCCGCAGCTGGTCGCTCGCCGCCCAGCGTGCGGTCTCTCTCGCCGCGCTCCGCCCCGACGGGCTCTCGGCCACCCTCGCCGAGCTCTCGCGGCAGCTCGACTGCTGGGTCGGGCTCTTCGACGCCGCGGGGGCCCTGCGCACCGCGCACCCGTCGGGCTCGCTCGCCGACTCGGTTGTCGAGGGCGTCGCGGCCGAGGTCGAGACGATGCTCCGCCGCGGTACCCGCGCGGCCTCGACGCTGCGGGTCGACGACGTCTCGGTCAGCGTCCAGACGCTGGGACGCGGGGGGAACCTGCGCGGGGCTCTCGCGATCGCCGCGGACGACCTCGACCACGAGGCGCGCAGCGTCGTGACCGCGGTCGTCGCGATGGCGGCCCTCGCGCTCGAGCAGCAGGACGGCCTGGGCCGGGCGATCGGCACCTTCCGCGCCGGGCTCGTCCAGGCGCTCGGGAGCGACGACCCCGGGCTCGCGCGCCGCGCCGCCCGCGACCTCTTCGGGCCGCTGCCCACGGCCCCCGTCGTGGTCGGGCTCACCCCGGCGGCATTATCGCGCTCGACAGCGATGACGGAGTGGCTCGAGATGCGCGCGCACGAGCGCCGCGGCGAGCTCTTCTTCGGGCGCGGCGACGACGGGCTCGTCATCGTGGTCCCCGCGGGGGCGACGGGCCTTCTCGCCGAGATCGCCGACCGCTTCGAGACCGTCGTCGGCTGCTCCGTCCCGAGCGGATACGACGGATTCTCGCGCGCCGTGACGCAGGCCCGCACCGCCCGCGACCGGACCGCGACGCCGGGTGTCGCCGACTTCACCGACACCGCGCGCGCGGGTCTGCTCGCGGCCCTCGGTTCGGAGGCCGCCCGCACCGTCGCCGCCGGGGCACTCGCCCCCCTCCAGCACTACGACGCCGAGCAGGGATCGGCGCTGCTCGAGACGCTCGACTCCTGGCTCGCGCACGACTGCTCGCACGAGGCGACGGCCCAGGCGCTCGGCATCCATCGCCACACCGTGCGCGCGCGGATCGCCCAGGCCGAACGGGTGCTGGGCCGCGACCTGTCGTCGTTCTCGGCCCGCGCGGAGCTGTGGGCCGCGCTGCGGTTGGCGGAGTAGGGCCGGGCCGGCGGGCACCGGGCCGGCGGAGGAGGGGCGGACCGTCGGGCGGAGTCCGGGCCGGGGCGTCAGGCCCGGGGCCGGGCCGTCAGGCGGAGTTCGTTGCGGACACGCCGGGATCCCGGCATCCCGGACGGCGTGTCGGCCATGACCTCCGCACGACGGCACAGGATGCTACGGGCCGATGCCCGGACCGCCCCGACGCCGCCGTTTCGAGCCGTCAGGCGGAGTTCGCCCCCGACACACCGGAACCCCGGCATCCCGGACGGCGTGTCGACCCCACACTCCGCACGACGGCACAGGATGCCACCGGCCCACGCCCCGACCGCTCCGACGCCGCCGTTTCGAGCCGTCAGGCGGAGTTCGCCCCCGACACACCGGAACCCCGGCATCCCGGACGGCGTGTCGACCCCACACTCCGCACGACGGCACAGGATGCCACCGGCCCACGCCCCGACCGCTCCGACGCCGCCGTTTCGAGCCGTCAGGCGGAGTTCGCCCCCGACACGCCGGAACCCCGGCATCCCGAACCGGCGTGTCGACCCCACACTCCGCGCGACGGCACAGGATGCCACGGGCCGGCGCCCCGGGGAACGTCAGCCCGCGTCGCCGAGGTTGTCGGAGAGGATCTCGAGCACGCGGGAGCGGGCGAGCGCGGCGTCGTCGGCGCGCGCGGCGGCCACCGCGTCGACGAACGCCTCGGCGAACACCGCGTGCGCAATCCGGGAGGTGTGCTCGAGCTCGTCGCGGAACGTGCCGCCCGAGGCGAGAACGAGCGAGAGGTCGGCGCGCTCGGTCAGCGGCGAGGCCGAGAACGAGGTCAGGGCGATCACCCGCGCCCCCGCGGCGCGCGCGGCGGACGCCGCGCGCAGGCTCGCCTCGTTCGCCCCCGAGCCGCTGATCACGACGCAGACGTCCTCGGGATCGAGGTGCCGGGCCGCGATCTGCTGCCCGATCGGGTCGCCCACGGTCTCGGCCGGTCGGCCCACCGCGGTCAGACGCATCGCGAGGTCGGTCGCGACCGGTGCCGAGAGACCGCTGGCCACCACCAGCAGTCGCCGGGCGGCGACGACCGCGGCGACGGCCTCGGTGACCCCCTCGGCGTCCAGCAGACTCGTGACCGCCCGCAGGTCGTCGGCGATGCGATCGATCGCGGCACGGATGCCGCCGAGCGGCCCGTCCGCCGTGGCCGGGGCCACCGTCCGTCGCCCCCGCTCGGCGGCGAGCGCTACGCGGAGTTGCGGGTACCCGCGGTATCCGAAGGTCTGGCACGCGCGGACGACCGAGGAGCGTCCCACGCCCACGCGGTCGGCGATCTGCTGCGCGGTGAGCTCGATGACGGCATCCGGATCGTCGACGATCAAGTCGGCGACGCGGCGCTCGCTCGGCTGCAGGGAGTTGCGCACCGCGGCGATGCGCGCGGTGACGGGCACCTCAGCGGACACGGGGACCCTCCATGATGCGGCGGCGGATGCGGCCCGACACGGCGTCGATCGCGACGGTGACGACGACCACGACGATCAGGAGCATCCCCACCGTCGACCACTCACGGTACTGGGTGTACGAGGTGAGCATGTCGCCGATGCCGCCCACGCCGATGAGGCCGAGGACGGCCGACGCGCGCACGTTGATCTCGAAGCGGTACAGCCAGAACGAGAAGAACGTCGGCGCCGCCTGCGGCCAGACACCCCAGCGCAGCACCTGCGCGGTCGACCCGCCGGCGGCCCGCGCCGCCTCGATGGGACCCGGGGCGACGTTCTCGACCGCCTCGTAGCCCCACTTGCCGAGCGTCCCCACTCCCCCGACCGCGAGGGCGAGTGCGCCGGTGAGAGGGGTGAGCCCCGTGACCGAGAGGATGATGATCGCGAAGACGAGCTCGGGCACGGCCCGCACGAGCGAGAAGACGAAACGCAGGGCGATGCGCACGGGCGCCGGTCCGAAGCCGCGCGCCGCGACGAGCGAGAGCGGCGTGGCGATCAGGATGCCGAGCACCGTGCCGATCCACGCCATCTCGACGCTGCGCCATGTCTGCCAGAGCGCCTCGGGGAGCTTCGCCCAGTTGGGCGAGAGGAACATCAGCCCGAGATAGCGGACGATCTCGGCGGGGAGCTCGCCGAGCCGCGACCACGTGATGTCGGCCGACCAGAAGGCCGCGATCACGATGACGCTCACCGCGACCCACGACAGGGCGCGAAGCGGCCGACGCCGGCGCGCGGGCACGGCGAGCGCCGCGGGGCGGGCGGGAGCGAGGACGGTCATACGAGCCTCCGGCGGATCGCGTCGCTGACGGTGTCGAGCACCACGACGATCACCAAGATCTCGAGGATGACGAGCGACAGCTGGTCGTAGCGGTAGAAGGTGCGCACGGCGTCGATGAGGAGGCCGATGCCGCCCGCACCGACGAGTCCGAGCACCGTGGACGCGCGGACGTTCAGCTCGAAGACGTACAGCGTCTGCGAGACGAACGTGGGCCAGGTGTCGGGCAGCGCGATCGTGCGGTTGATCTGCGTCTGCGAGCCGCCCGCGGCGCGCCCGGCCTCGAGCGGGCCGGCGTCGGTGGCGTCGATCGACTCGGACACGAGCTTCACGACGATGCCGACGTTGAACAGCACGAGCGCCAGGATGCCCGGCAGCGCACCGACCCCGACCATCGCGACGAGCACCGCCGCGTAGACGAGCTCGGGCACCGCGCGGATCACGTTCAGGATGC
This sequence comes from Microbacterium sp. SORGH_AS_0969, assembly GCF_030818255.1. Lineage (NCBI taxonomy): Bacteria > Bacillati > Actinomycetota > Actinomycetes > Micrococcales > Microbacteriaceae > Microbacterium > Microbacterium sp. SORGH_AS_0969. The sequence continues at coordinate 2,320,880 of NZ_JAUTAG010000001.1, read as the reverse complement.
CGCGCACGAGAGCCCGCGTCGGGGTGAACGGATTGGTGGGCCGCGCGGCCCAGAAGCTCACCGGCAGCGAGATCGCCGCCCCGACGGCCGTGCCGATGACGGCCATCTGCAGCGTCTCGAGGATCGGGCCGACCGTGCGGGGGAAGAACGTCCAGTCGGGGGTGAGCAGTTCGACGATGCGGAGTGCGCCCTGCTGCCAGTTGCGCGCGATCGCGGCGAGGTCGAGACCGACACCGACCCCCGGCAGGCACATGACCGCCGTGACCGCGACGATCACGAGCGCGGCGGTCCACGGCATCCATCGTCCTCTCGGACGCGGAGGAACGGTGAGGGAGGTCATCGCTCGAGCCGATCGGCCGCGGTCACCGAGCGACCGTAGATCTCGGCGAAGTCGGCATCGGTGGCGGATGCCGCGGGCCCGTCGTACACGATCTCTCCGGCGCGCATGCCGATCATGCGCGTGCCGTACTCGCGGGCGAGATCGAGCAGGTGCAGGTTCACGAGCACCGTGATGCCGAGGTCGTCGTTGATGCGGCGCAGGTCGTTCATCACGCCGCGCGCGGTGGGCGGGTCGAGGCTCGCGACGGGTTCGTCGGCGAGGACGATGCGCGGCTGCTGCGTGAGCGCGCGGGCGATCGCGACGCGCTGCTGCTGGCCGCCGGAGAGCGCCGAGGCGCGGTCCCAGACCTTGGGCAGCATCCCGACGCGGTCGAGCGCCTCGAACGCGAGCTCGCGATCCTCGGGCCGGTACGCGCCGAGGAGCGTGCGCCACAGCGGGGTGTGCGCGAGGCGGCCGACGAGCACGTTGTTGAGCACGCTCGTGCGCCCCGCGAGGTTGAAGCTCTGGAACACCATGCCGATGTGACCGCGCGTCTCGCGCAGTCGACGGCCGGAGGCGCCGTCGATGCGGCGTCCACCGACCTCGACCGTGCCCGAGGTCGCCGGCACGAGACCGTTGATCGTGCGGATGAGCGTCGATTTGCCCGAGCCCGAGAGCCCCACGACGGCGACGAGGTCGCCCGGGGCGATGTCGACGCTCACGTCGCGCAGCCCCATCGTGCCGTTGGGGTAGCGCACCGAGACGCCGTCGAGACGGATGCCCCAGGGCGCCGAGGTCTGAACCTCGACGCCCCGGGTCACGGAACCGGAGGTCACTGGAGTCCGAGCTCCTGCGCGGCGCGGGCGACGACATCGAGCGACGACGGGTCGGCCGGGGCGAGCTTGGTGATCGAGTAGACGGCCTTGAGCGCGGCGGAGCCCTCGTCAGTCGCGGAGTACTCCTCGAGAGCCGTGGAGATCTTCTTCTGCAGGTCGGGCGAGAGGTCCTTCGACACGGCGACGCCGTCGTTGGGGATCTCATTGGTCAGGCCGAAGACGACGACCTTCTGACCCACGTCGGGCTTGTCCTTCTGCACGAGCGTGCGCGCGTCCCAGAAGCTGAAGCCGACCTCGGCGTCGCCGTTGTACACCGCGAGCACGGACGCGTCGTTGGCGGTGACGGGCACCTTCTGGAAGCCGCTGTCGATGTCGACGCCGGCCTCCTTCAGCGCGAGCATGGGGTAGATGTAGCCGGCGGGCGAGCCGGGACCGAGCACGGCGACCTTGGCACCGGCGATCTTGGTGATCGAGTCGAGCCCGGCCGGGCCCTTCAGCGCGTCGGCGCCGTTGCAGAAGCTCATGCCGTCGCGTTCGACGACGGGCGTCGAGCAGTACTTGTCGGGGTTGTTCGTCATGAACTGGCCCGGGTAGGTGATGTTGCCGTTGCGCTCGGTCTGGAGGACGACCGAGGCACCGTATCGGTCGTTTGCCTGCCAGAGCTGCAGCGACGGCAGGAAGCCGATCTGGGCCTGCCCCGCACCCATGGCCTCGACGGCGGCCTGGTAGTCCTTCGACACCACACCGGTGACCGGGATGCCGAGCTTCTCGGTGAGCATGTCGGTGAGGGGCTTCGCGGTGTCGACGAGGTTCGCCTGGTCCTGGGAGGGAACGAGGGCGAGCACGAGCGAGCTCGGGTCGGCGGCGGGCCCGGACGCGGCGCCCGCGGTGCCGGAGCAGCCCGCGAGGGCGACGGAAGCGAGGGCCACCGAGGCGAGGGCGGTGGCGAATCGGATGCGACGAGTGTTCATGATTCCTTCTGCGGGTCGGGTGGAGATCAGGCGGAGAACGGAAGACGGGCGTTCGCGACCCACTGGGCGAGCGCCGACAGGAGCTCGTCGAGGGTGTCGGCGCGGTAGGTGGGGTGGGCGGCGGGGTCGGGGTAGCCGCCGACGAGGGCGGTCGCGTGGCCGCGGGCGTACGCGGGCGCGAGGTCGTTGCGCCAGACATCGCCGATCGTGAGCACGGGGGTGCCCTCCTCGAGGCTGTCGAGCAGGGCCTCGAGCCCCGCGGGCTTGGCCGCGTCGGTGACGATGCGGTCGAACAGTCCCGCGAGGCCGAGCGAGGCGAGAGCCTCGTCGAGCCGGGTCGCCGGCGCGTTCGTGACGAGGAGGCGCTCGGCATCCGTGGTCCGGAGGAACTCCGCGAGGCCGACGGCGACAGCGACGGGCGCGTCGGGGGTGCCGAGCTGAACGCGACTGGCGGTGTAGGCGGCGGCGAGCGCGTCGTCGCCGATCCCCTCGGCCTCGGCGACGCGGCGGACGACGTCGTAGCCGTCGATCGCGTCGCCCGAGGGCTCCGCGAGGCGAGCGGCCACGGCGGAGACGAGGGCGTCGGCGGATGCCGCGTGCGCAGCGACCGCGCGGGCGTAGGCCAAGAGGGGGCCGTCGCCGAGGGCGACGGTACCGTCGAAGTCGAAGATGAGGACGGGGCGAGGCAAGGAAGCTCCTGTCGTGGACGTTGCGTCCATGATGCGCCGCAAATGTGGACGGAATGTCCACGTCAGATGAACGCCGTGTAAACGATGCGCGGGAGCGTCGTAGCGTGGAGCGGTGCAGACCCTCAACGCCGCCGCGCACCTCGCCGTCTCGGACCCCGCGTCCGCGATCGACTCCCTCCCCTGGCTCGCCCGTGCCCTCGCCGACGATCGCGCCGCCGGGTGCTTCGCCGCGTGGGGACGTTCGACGGTGATCGATGAGAACGTCGGGGCTGCCGTGGTCCCCCGCGGGGTCTTCGACGAACTGCACGAGCGGGCGGGACTCGCGGCGGAGTGGCCGATCGGCAACGCCGGGGTGCTGCACGTCTACGGCTATCTGCTGTCGACGACGCCCACCCCGTACGGCTTGAAGCGCGACCGGTGGCTGTCGGGCGAACTGGAGCGAGCGTGCCGGCTCGAGACCGGGGCGCTGCTGCCCTGGGCGCCGCCGAAGACGCTACTGTCACGCGCGACCGCGGCGGCCTCGACCCTGCTGGCCCGCGCCGACGCCGTGACCGAGGAGTTCGGGGGCCGCACCGCGCGCATCGCGCTCGGCGCCCCGCTGCCCGACGGCTCCGCGGCTCTGGCGTACGCCGTCGACGGGCGGATCGTCACGATGTTCCCGGTGGCCGATCCCGGCGGCGTGCGGGCGGGCCTGGGCACCCCGCGGCTGAGGTGGAACGCGGCCTGACCGGCCCTCGGGGACCGTCACGCGGAGATCCCCGCCGACACGCCGGGCCACGGCATCCCGAACCGGCGTGTCACCCACGAACTCCGCCCGACGGCACAGCCACCCGACGCCCCGGCCGCCGCGAGCCGGACGACCCGCCACGACGGCACACCCGCCGACGGACCGGCGCCGACGTCAGCAGCCGCAGCTCTCCCGCACCAGCACCCGGGGCTCGAACACGACGTCGAACGGGCCGCCCGCGGGCGGAGCTCCGGCCGCGCCCGCGAGGATCCGCGCGGCGGCTCGCCCCATGGCCTCCATCGGCTGGCGGACGGTCGTCAACGGCGGGCTGGTCAGGCGCGAGCCGAGCGTGCCGTCGAAGCCCGTGACGATCACGTCGTCGGGCACACGCACCCCCTCGGCCGCGAGCACGTCGAGCAGCGTGAACGCGTTCTGGTCCGTCGCGCAGACGAAGGCCTGCGGCATCCGCCCGCCCGCGATCAGCGCCCGCACCTGGGGCACGAGGTCGTCCTCGCCGCGGACGGTCGCGTCGACGATCTCGGGACGGCTCCGGATGCCACGGGCCTCGAGTTCCTCGATCATCGCGTCGCGTCTCTCGACGGCATCCGTCGCTTCCAGGCGCCCCACGAACGCGAGGTCGGTCGCGGCGTGCTCATCGACGAGGTGGGCGACGAGCGCGCGCATCCCGCGGGCGTTGTCGACGCGGACCCGGTGGTGCGCGTCGTCCGCCGGCGCGGCGCTGAACAGCACGACGGGGATGCTCAGGGAGTGCCGAGCGAGGGTCGGCGCGGTCTGCGGCGAGGGGAAGATCGCCAGCCCATCGACGCGCCCGACGGTGTCGGCGACCGAGACGTCGGCATCCGATCCGCTGCTCAGCATGACCGGGCGCCCGAGCGCCCAGCACTCCAGCTCGAAGCCGCGCTGCACCTCGTCGACGTACAGCGGGAAGGCACGCGGGTCGGACAGCACGTCGTCGTCGGTCTGATCCCAGGGGATCACTCCCCCGGTGTCGAGCGGCGGGGACGGCATGCCGCTCAGCGGTTGCGCGAGCGGGTCGGCGCGCTCGAGCAGCAGGTCGAAGGCGTGCAGGCCGAGCGTGCCGGTCCGGCCCCGCGCGAGCCCCCGCGCAGCGCCGCTGGGGGCGTACCCCAAGCGGCGCGCCGCGGCGAGGACCCGCTCGCGGGTGGCGTCGCTGAGTTTGTCGGGGCGCCGGAACGCGAACGACACCGACGCGATCGAGACGTTCGCCTCGTTCGCGACGTCGTACACGGTCGGTCGTCGCGTCGTCTGCCCCTCCGCCATGAGCCGCCCTTACCCCCTCTGCCCCGCGGTCGCCGGCTCCTCCAGCTCGAGCCCGTGGTGCACGGGGAAGACGGGGTCGCCGGTGTCCGACGGTACATCCTCGCGCGAGGAACGCACGGCATCCATCGACCGGGGGATCTCGATCGGCAGGCGCCCGCGCGGGGGCACGCGGCCGGTGAGGGCGTCGAGCACGGCCTTCGCCGAGCTGCCGTAGTCGGCGACGATCGCCGCGGCATGCCCCACGAAGGGGGTGAGGATCGCGGGCCGGTCGAGATTCACGACCAGCACGAGAGGACAGGATGCCGCGATCTGCTGCAGCCGGTACACGAGGCCCGGCGCGAACTCGAGGGAGCCCTGGTGGAACCACGCCTCGAGGAAGAGGTCGTCGCGCGGCTCGAACGGCGCGCCGATGCGGACGAGCGCGAGATCGGCCTCGGCGGGGTCGGTGACGACGCTGCCCAGCTCGGCGACGTCGCCGGCACGGAAGCCCTCGACATACACCGTCTTGACGGGACGCAGGGGCAGCACGCCCCCCTCGTTCACCAGCACGGTGAGCGAGCGCGCCTGCGCCCGCTCCCCCAGCGCCCGGAACTCGGCGTTGCCGACGATCCGCTCGGCCTCGTCGACGTCGACGTACGGGTCGTCGAACAGCCCGAGCTGGAACTTCACCCGCAGGAGGCGCCGCGCCGACGCGTCGATGCGCTCCTCGGACACGTGGCCCGAGCGGACGAGGTCGACGAGCATCTCGACGCACTCCTCCCCGCCGAACTGGTCGCTCCCGGCATCCAGGATCTTCTCCATGCGCTCCACCGCGGAGAGATGCTCGACTCCCCAGGCACGGGCGGGGAGAACCTGGTCGCCGACGTGGTTGTCATTCACGAGCTCCCAGTCGGTGACGACGACGCCGTCGTATCCGAGCTGTTCGCGGAGCAGCCCCGTGATGATCTGACGGTTGTACCCGAAGCCGACCTCTTCGATCGGCTGACCGTCGACCTCGAGGCCGACCGGCATGCCGTAGTACGGCATCATGCCCGCGGTGCCGCGACGGATCGCCTCACGGAACGGCTCGAGGTGGTAGTCGAACATGCCGCCGGGGTACACCTGCTCGCGGCCGTAGGGGAAGTGCGCGTCCTCGCCGTCCAGCTGCGGCCCGCCGCCCGGGAAGTGCTTGGTCGTGCAGGCCACGCTCTCGGGTCCGAGCTCGTCGCCCTGGAAACCCTGCAGGTAGGCCGCGGTGAACTCGGTCACGCGGGCGACATCCTGACCCAGGGTCTGCGCCTGCCGACCCCACCGGGGTTCGGTCGCCAGGTCGATCTGCGGGTGGAGCGCCGCGCGGATGCCGACGGCGACGTACTCGCGCCGCGCGACTTCGGCGAACTCGCGCACGGTCTCGACGTCGTCGAGGGCGGCGAGCCCCAGCCCCTCGGGCCACTGCGAGAAGGGACCGGCCGAAAAGGCCACGCCCGTGTTCTCGACGAAGGCGTGCCGCGGATCGGTGCTGATCGTGACCGGGATGCCGTGCGGCGTCGTCTCGGCGAGAGCCTGGAGGTTGTTGTTCCAGGTCGCCGCCTGCCGGGCGGTGCGGATCGCGTGCACGTTGAAGTGGTTCATCCGCTTGTTCACGACGACCGTGGTGGTGGGCGACTTCGAGATCTTGCCCGGGGCCTCGAGCACCTCGCCGTCGTCGCCGACCTCGATCACGGTCTGGAACATCAGCCCGACCTTCTCTTCGAGGCTCAGGCGCGCGAGCAGGTCTTCGGTGCGCTCCTCGACGCTGAGCGTCGGGTTCTCGTACGGGTCCATCACGCCGTTGCCGTTCAGGTCGCGGAAGCGCGTGCCATCGGGCGCGGTGAGGAAGCGGGCGGAGGTCATGCGGGGGATCCTTTCGGGGCCGCCGGTGCGCGGACCGGCGGGAGCTCAGGGGCGGGAGAGTGGGGCGGGCTCGCGGGCCCGCCCCACGCCTCACTTCAGGCCGGTCGAGGCGATGCCCTGGATGAAGTAGCGCTGCAGGAAGACGAACAGCAGGATGATCGGCGCGATCACGAGCACGGAACCCGCCAGCAGGAGGCCGTAGTTCGTGGCGCTCTGCCCGGTCGAGTACAGCGACAGCGCGACGGGAAGGGTGTACTTCGCCTCGGTCTGCGCCGCCACGAGCGGCCAGAGGAAGTTGTTCCACGAGGCGAGGAAGGTCAGGATGCCGAGCGTCGCCAGCGGCGGCCCGCACAGCGGCATGACGATCCGGGCGAAGATCCGCAGCTCGCCCGCACCGTCGATGCGCGCGGCCTCGAGCAGCGGATCCGGGATGCCGAGCATGAACTGCCGCATCAGGAAGACGCCGAGCGGGGTCGTGACGAACGGCAGGATCAGTGCGGCGTAGCTGTCGACGAGGCCGAGCGACGACACCATCACGAACAGCGGGACGAAGGTGACGACGCCCGGGACCATCAGGGTCACCATGACGACGAGGAACAGCGCCTTCTTGCCGGGGAAGTCCATCTTCGCCAGCGCGTACCCGACCATCGAGCAGAAGACGAGGTTGCCGGCGACGGTGAACAGCGCCACCACGATGCTGTTGCCGAAGAACTGGCCGAAGTTCAGCTGGCCGAACCAGGCGCCGAAGTTCTCCCACGTGAACTCCTGCGGCCACCACGTGGGCGGGCGCTGCAGGATCTCGCGTTGCGTCTTGACCGAGCCCAGCAGCATCCAGGCGAAGGGCAGGATCCACACGATCAAGCCGACGACGAGTACGCCGTAGGTGAGCGCGCGACCGGGGGTGACGCGGTTCTCGGAGCGGCGGCGGCGCTGCGGCTCGACGGTTTCGGCGACCACGGCCGGAGCCGCGGGGGACGTGAGTGTCATGGCATCCTCCCTCAATCCTTGGAGCGCAGCACGCGGAACTGCACCAGGCTGAGCAGCGCGATCGCCAGGAACAGCAGGTAGCTCGCGGCCGAGGCCGTGCCGTACTGCCCGAAGCCGAACTGCTTGAACGTGTAATAGGCCACCGAGAGGGTGGAGTTGAGCGGACCGCCCTGGGTCATCACGAACGCCTCCTCGAAGAACTGCAGGAAGCCGACGGAGATGAGAACGGCACCCAGCAGCAGCGTCGGGCGCAGGAGCGGGAGGGTGATCGAGGTCAGACGACGCCACGACGAGGCGCCGTCCATGAGGGCGGCCTCCTTCACGTCGGTGGGGATCGCCTGGAGCCCGGCGAGGAAGATCACCATCAGCGTGCCGACGTTGCGCCAGACCGCCATCGCGATGAGCGAGGGAAGCGCGGTGCGGGTGTCGTTGAGCCAGTCCGGACCCTGGATGCCGATGATCGCGAGCGCCGAGTTGAGCAGGCCCTCGGGCTGCAGGATGTAGCGCCAGACGACCGCCACCGCGACGATGCTCGTCACGACGGGGGCGTAGAAGCCGACGCGCAGGATCGAGACGAAGCGCCCCTTGCTGGCGTTCAGCGCGAGCGCGAGGGCCAGCGCGACCGCCATGGTGACCGGGATGCCGACGACGACGAACGTCGCGGTCACGCCCAGCGAGGTGAGGAACACCGGGTCGCCGAGCACCGAGAGGTACTGCTCGAGTCCGACGAAGTTGACCGCGAACGGCGAGCGGATGTCGCGCGCCGTGAAGTCGGTGAACGACATCGCGAACGAGCCCACGATCGGCACGACCATAAAGACCGCGAAGACCGCGACGAACGGCAGGGCGAAGCCCCACGCGACCCATCCCTGGCGCCGGCGGCGGCTCGATCCCCCGCCGGCGCGGGCGCGACCGGACGCACGACGCGTTCCGGTCGCGCCCACGACTGCCTGCGTCATGATCTCAGCCCAGGCCCAGCTGGTCGGCGGTGGCCTGGAGCTCCTTGAGACCGTCGGCCGGCGACTGCTGGCCGAGGCGGATCTTCTCGAGCATCGCGTCACCGGCCGCGGCGACCTGCACCCAGGTCGTGACGGCGGGCACCGATTTGGCGGTCTCGAGCTGGGTGCCGAAGGCGGCGAGGGTCTTCGACGAGGCCAGGGCGTCGGACTTCCAGGCATCCTGGACGGCCGGGAGGTCACCGGTCGCCTCGTACCAGGCAGCCTGCGTCTCGGGCTCGGTCAGCCACTGCACGAGCTTCCAGGCGCTGGCGGCGTTCTTCGAGTTGTCGAACACGGCGAGGTTGGCACCGCCGCTGAACGAGGTGGACGACTTCTTCGCGGGCAGCACGGCCGTCGAGATCTTGTCGCCGAAGCCTTCGCCGCCCAGGTCGTTGAGCAGACCGATGAACGCCGGCCCGTCGATGAACATCGGCGTGTTGCCCGAGACGAAGTCCGCCTCCTGCGCGCCGGCCGAGCGGTCGGCGGCGGGGTTGGCGATGCCGTCGGTGTAGAAGCTCTGGTAGTAGTCGAGCGCCTCGGCGGTCTCGGGGGTGTCGAGGGTCCACTTCGAGCCGTCCTCGAGCTCGGCACCGTTCGACCACGGCATCCAGAGGTTCCCCTGGAACGAATCGTTGCCGGCGGGGAGACGGATGCCGTAGTCGGCCCCGCCCTTGGACTGCATGTCGGCGGCCATCTGCTTCAGCTCGTCCCACGTGGTGGGCGCCTGGTTCCAGCCGGCCTGGGCGGCGATGTCGGTGCGGTAGTAGAGCACGCGGGTGTCGACGTACCACGGCACGCCCGTCGCGCGGTCGTCGATCATCGTCGAGTCGATCGCACCGGGGAAGATGCCGTCGGTGGAGAGGTCGGTCGGCACCGTCTGCAGCGCGTCGCCGAAGTCGGCCATCCACGTCGACCCGACCATCGCGAGGTCGGGGGTGTTGCCGCCGGCGATCGCGGTCTGGAACTTGCTGTAGGCCGCATCCCACGGAACGGGCGTGACGTCGACGGTCACACCGGGGTTGGCCTCTTCGAAGGTCTTCACGAACTCGGGCAGCGCCTCGCCCTCGGCGCCCATCGCCCACATCGTGAGCGTGCCCTCGGCCTTGGCGTCACCGATCGTGCCCGCCTCGCTCGGACCGGAACCGGTGTCGGAGGTGCGCCCACAGCCGGTGAGGGCGATCGCCGCGGCGGCGATCACGGCCACGGCGCTCCATCGGGTCTTCTTCATCGTGTTCCTCCTCGAACAGGCACCCGTCGTCGGGTGCTTTTTCCGTGCGTCGTGGTTGAGTTTAAGCGCATAACCTTCGGGGGTGCAACCCGGGGATGTGTGGGGTCGGCCGCTCGCGCGCGTCGCCGCGGGCCGTGGCGCCGCCGCGCCGTCAGGCGGAGTTCGGGGTCGACACGCCGTTTCGCGGCGCGCCGTAGCGGCGTGTCGGGGTCGCACTCCGCCTGACGGCACACCTCGGGGGAGCGGCGACGCCTCCTCCCCAGACGATCAACCTGTCGATCCATCCACAAGTCGGGGCAGGACCGCCCCGAGCGGCGGGCCGCTTCGGCCATCCTCGGAGGATGTGCCACACGTCATCCGTCCGCACACGGGCAGAGCTGCTCGCCACGGGCATGACGCGCCGCGCGATCGACCGCGCATTGCGGACGGGGTCTCTCATCCGCCTGCGGCGCGGAGTGTATGCGGATGCCGACGCCTGCGAGCCCGTGATCCGCGCGGCGCTCCTCGGGGGACCGCCCGCGTGCGTGAGCGCTGCGCGACACCATGGCCTCTGGATCCTGGCCGACCCCGAACCCTTGCACGTCGGACTGAAGCCGCGAGGACATCGACGCGCAAACGGAGAGATCGCGCACTGGGACCGTGACACCGTCGACGCCTTCGGCCTCCCCACGGTGGCGCGGACCCTCCGCCAGGTACTCCGATGCCGGGGGATCGAGGAGTTCCTGGTCGCTCTCGAATCGGCACTCCACCAGAACAAGATCCAGGATGCCGATCTCGCCTGGCTCGAAGCTCACACGAACGCCGCGGGTCGCGAGGCAATCGCCTTCGCCCGACGTGATGCCGAGAGCGGACTCGAGACCCTGGTCCGGTGGCGCTTGCGCCACTGGGGAATCGACGTGCGGACACAGCAGGGCGTCGTCTCGGTGGGACGCGTCGACCTTCTCATCGGCGAGCGCCTGATCGTCGAGGTCGACGGCGCCGAGAACCACGCCGCCCCCGACCACCGGCACCGCGACCTCGTGCGCGATGCCCACGCCGCCGCGTGGGGCTTCGTCACCCTCCGCTTCGACTACGCGATGGTCGTGCACGACTGGCCGACGGTCGAGCTCGCGATCCGCGCCCACCTCGACCGCGGCCTGCACCGCGCGCAGTCGTAACCGGTCTTCCCTCTCACGCCCGAGCGGCGTGTCGCCTCACGCGGCGTTCCCCACCGCGCGGCACTCACCGTCGCGCGGAGTCCGCGCCGCGCCACCCGCACCGTCGCGCGGAGTCCGTGCCCCGCCGCCCGCACCGTCCCGCGGAGTCCGTGCCCCGCCCGGTATCGTCCCGCCCGCCCCACGAGTACCGGCCCGCGGAGTCCACGCCGCACGCCCCCGTACCGTCACGCGGAGTTCTTCCGCGACACGCCGAGCCAGCGGCATCCACAACCCGCGTGTCATCCCGAACTCCGCCTGACGGGCCGCCCGGTGCGCCGGCCCCTGCCTATCCGGACCGCCACCGCCCGCCCCGCCCCCGTACCGTCACGCGGAGTTCTTCGGCGACACGCCGAGCCAGCGGCATCCACAACCCGCGTGTCATCCCGAACTCCGCCTGACGGCCCGCCCGGTGCGCCGCCCCCTGCCCATCCGGACCGCCACCGCCCGCCCCGCGCCCGTACCGTCGAGCGGAAACCTCGGCCGACACGCCGAGCCAGCGGCATCCAGACGCCGCGTGTCGCCACGAACTCCGCCTGACGGCCCGCCCCCGACACCTCGACGCGCACCGACCCACCCGGACACGGAGGTACGACGGAACACCGGATGCCAGAGCTCAAGCCGGAGGCCGCAGATAACCCCGCACGAACTCGGCGAACAGCGCCGGCATGTCGACCGACTCGTCGAGGAGCCACTGCTGCTGCAGGCCGTCCATCACCGCGCTCAGCAACCGCGCGGCATGCTCGGGGTCGATGTCGGCGCGCACCTCGCCGGCGACCTGCCCCGCGCGCAGCAGCTCGGCGGCGGTCTCGGCACCGTGACGATAGCGCTCGGCGAAGGCCTCGTGCGACGGGTGCGCGGGGTCGCCCGCCTCGGCGACGACCAGGGTGTAGAGCGAGGTGAGACCGCGCGTGGTCGCGTTGTGCGCGACGACCTTCTGCATCTGCTCGACGAGCGTGTGCTCGTGCGGGTCGCCGGCCGCCGCGCGGACGCGCTCGTCGCGCTGGCGCAGCACCTCCGTGAACAGCTCCTCCTTGGAGGCGAAGTGATGCATGAGGCCCGCGGGCGTGAGCCCGACGCGCGCGGCGACCTCCCGCAGCGAACCGGCCGTGACACCCGACCGCCCGAAGACCACGACGGCTTCATCGACGATGCGCTGCCGCGTCTGCTGCCCCTTGGCGTAACTGCCGCGGCGCGCGCGGGGAGCGGGTGCGTCGGTCATCGGCATCCTCTCCCCCGCCCCGGGCACACCAATGCCCGGCACCTCCGCGAGGCACCGGGCATCGAGCGACCGAGCCGTCAGGGACGCGAGGCGCCCCACGACGAGCCGAAGACCTGCTGCTCGATGGCGGGCCGGAGGTTCTGCTCCATCCTGTCATCGACCATGTAGTCCTTCAGCGAGTCGCCCGTCAGCGCGTTACCGATCGCCGCCATGATCATCGACTGATCCAGCGACAGGTACCGCTCGGCGACCGTGCCGCTCTTGACGGCGACCGCGTCGTAGAAGCCGCCGGGGCCATACGCGCCGAGCTTCTTCTCGAGGCCGCGCAGGTTCTTCAGCACGCCCTGGCGGTCATAGGGCAGGGCGAGGAACGCGGCGTGCGGCGTGACGACACCATCGCCGAACGTCGGGTTCGGGTTCGTGCCCTCCGAGCAGCCGGGGCGGTCGACGTCGACGTCGGTCTTCTCGGCATCCGAGGTGTAGCCGTCGGAGCGGATGCCGGCGATGTCGACGCCGTATTCGGCATATCCGCCGAACGGGTTGCTGGCGGGCGAGAAGCCCCAGTACCCGTAGCCGGCCTCGTCGAGGCCGTGACGCTTCTGCACCTCGACGGTGATCGGGTGGTTGACGCCCCACGAGCGCGGGCCCCACTCAGCTTCGGGGATGAGCAGGTCGGGCATGAGCGCCTCGAACATGCTGCCTCCCCAGCTCGGGACGAAACTCATGCCGTCGTAGGAATACACACCCTCGAAGACGTCGACACCGTCATAGGTGCGGGTGTCGCCGGTGGGCAGCTGCTCCTGCCACGCCCAGTCGCAGCCCGCCGGCATCGTGCGGTGCGTGCCGTACAGACCGGATGCCGGGATGGAGCCCTCCGCGATGCCGAGGTAGGTCGCGATGCGACTCTCGCTCACCGTCGTGTCGTAGTGGTGGCACGTGTAGAACGCCGTCTCGCCGCTGCCGTTGTACATCGGCGCCTCCACCGCGCAGCCGTCACCGGGAGGAGCCTCCCAAAAGCCGCCGCGGTTCGTTCCGGCCGGAAGACCCGCCGCGCCCGCCGCGTCGAAGAAAGCCGAAAAGTCCATCGACTCATACAGCGCGTCGGCGCGGTCCGCGAGCGTCGGCTCCGCCTCGCGGACGATCCGCAAGCCCGCCGCAAGCCAGCCGTTGTCGACCGTACTGAGGAACGGGTGGATGACCTCGCCCGAAGTCGGGAAGACCTCGAGCTTCGCGCCGGTGTCCGGGGCGTACCAGTTGTAGTACATCCCGCTGCCCTCGTTCCGCTCCATCGTCTCGAGCGTCGCGACGGTGGCGGTGAGGCGCTCGCGCGCCTCGTCGGCGCTGATGATCCCGAGGTCGCGCGCGGTCACGGTCGACCAGAGGTAGCCGCCGATGTTGGTGGGCGAGGTGTATCCGGATGCCGTGGACTCATCGAGCGCGCCACCGATGTTGTCGTCGGGCAGGCCGGTGTTCTCGTGGGCCATCGCCGCGAGAGATGCCCAGGTGTCTGCGGCGTACCGCTCGAGGTCGCGCGCGCCGGGGCCGGCGTGCGCGGGCGGTCCGGCATGACCCGGGGGTCCGGGCTTCTCGGTCGCGGCGGAGGGCGGCGCGGCGACGGCAGGGGATGCCGCGGCGAAACCGCCCAGGACGAGTCCGACGATCGCGGTGGATGCCGCGAGGGTGTGCTTCATGACTGCTCTCCTCATCGAAAGCGCTCCGGGGGGGTGGAGCTCACTGATCAGAAACCTTACACGTGTCAGGTTTATGGTCAACCCGTCGGCCTCGACGCGGGGCCTCGGTGTGGTGGCCGGGCTCGTCCCCGGACCGTCACGCGGAGTCCCGACCCGACACGCCGGGCCACCGGCATCCCGCACCGGCGTGTCACCCGCAAACTCCGCCCGACGGCACACCCCCGTCCACCCGCCACAACCAGCCCGAGCCGCGTACCCGGACCGTCACGCGGAGTCCAGAGCCAACACGCCGGGACACCGGCATCCCGAACCGGCGTGTCACCCACGAACTCCGCCCGACGGCACACCCCCGACCACCCCCGGGCCCCCGGACTCCGCCCGACGGCACACCCCCGACCACCGGCCACGACCAGCCCGAGCCGCGCACCCGGACCGTCACGCGGAGTCCCGACCCGACACGCCGGGCCACCGGCATCCCGAACCGGCGTGTCACCCACGAACTCCGCCCGACGGCACACCCCCGACCACCCCCGGACCCCACGAACTCCGCCCGACGGCACACCCCCACCCCCCCCCTACCCACGAACTCCGCCCGACGGCACGCCCCGGGACCGCGCCGCTGCCGCCCGCCGTCAGTCCGCCGGCGCGTGCGCCTGCAGGAACTCGTACATCTCCGTCGTGTCGACGCCGGGGAACGCCCCCGTCGGCAGGGTCGCGAGGAGCGTCCGCGGCGTGCGGACGTTCGGCCACGCCTGCCCGCGCCATGTCGCCTCGAGGTCCGCGGGAGCGCGGCGGCAGCACGTCTCGACCGCGTGCCGCGACACACCGCGATTGGGCGTATCCCGACCCCGGAACCACCGCGTGTCGTCGAAGCGCACGCCCACACTCACCGAGTGCGCGCCCTCACTCGACTGCTCCACGCGCGCGGTGCACCAGTACGTCCCGTTGCCCGTGTCGGTGTACTGGTAGTACGGGTTGAAGAGGTCGTCCTCCTCGAACACCACGCGACTCGTCCACCGACGGCAGCACATCTGCCCCTCGATCGACCCGAGGCGATCGGTGGGGAAATTCACGTCATCGTTCTCGTACGCCTTCGTGATCGTCCCCGACTCGTGCACCTTGAGGAAGTGCACCGGGATGCCGAGATGCACCGTCGCGAGATTCGTGAAACGGTGCGCGGCCGTCTCGTACGACACCGAGTAAGCGTCGCGGAGGTCCTCGATGCTGATCGTGCGCCGCTCCTTGGCCTCGCGAAGCGCGGCGACCACGTGCGCCTCGGGCATCAGGAGTGCGCCGGTGAGGTAGTTCGTCTCGACGCGCTGGCGGAGGAACTCGTCGTAGCTCGTCGGCTCGCCGTGGCCGAGGATCCGGCTCGACAGCGCCTGCAGCACCGCCGCGCGCGGATCGCCCTTCGCGACCTTCGTCGACAGGTACAGCCGGCCGTTCTTGACGTCGGCGATGCTGCGCGTCGACGACGGCAGGTCGGGCACGTAGTGCAGTGTGAAGCCGAGGTGCGCGGCGATGTCGCTCGCCCCGCGCTGGGTGAGGGGCCCGCCGGGGTGCTCCACGGCGTCGAGGATTCCGGATGCCACACGCTCGAGCTCCGGGAAATGGTTGTCCTGCGTGCGCATGAGGCGACGGAGGGCGACGTTCGCGCGCCGGGCCTCCTCGGGCGTCGCCGACCGCTCCTCCCGGAGGCGCTCGATCTCGGCTTGGAGAGCGAGCATCGCGGCGAGCGCCTCATCCGGCACCGATCGCCCCACGCGGAACGGCGCGATCCCGAGCGCTTGGAAGGTCTGCCCGCGCATCGCCCGCTCCACCGAGAGCTCGAGGGTGGCGCGGGCGTCGAGGGGCTCGGCATCCAGGATCTGGTCGAGCTTGCACTCGAGTGCACGCGCGATCGCCTGCAGCAGCGTGAGCTTCGCCTCGCGCCGGCCGTTCTCGATCATCGACATCTGGCTCGGCGCGCGACCGACCGCTCCGGCGAGGTCGTCGAGCGTCATGCCGCGCGCGGTGCGCAGTTGCCGGATGCGTCGGCCGATGGTGAGCGTGTCCACTCCCTCATCGTCGAGCGGGAGGGATGCCGCAGGAATCGAGACGCCGGTGTCCATACCGGCAGGTTCTCACAGAAGCGGAAGATCGCGCGATCTTCACAACGCGAATGTCGAAAACCGGGGTTGTTCTTCGCCCACAGTGGTCGTCACGGGCACCGAAGCCCCACATCCGAAGGAGAAGCTCATGACGATCCAGGCCACCCCCGCGCAGCCGCCGCTCCGCCCCGGCGACCAGACCGAGACCGCCGCCGAGCTCCGTGCCGCTTGGGATGCCGACCCCCGCTGGGACGGCATCGAGCGCACGTTCTCGGCCGACGACGTCGTCCGCCTGCGCGGCAGCGTCCGCGAGGAGTCGACGCTCGCCCGCCGCGGAGCGGAGAACCTCTGGAACCTCCTGCACACCGAGGAGTACGTGCGAGCCCTCGGCGCTTACACAGGCGGGCAGGCCGTGCAACAGGTCCGCGCGGGCCTGAAGGCGATCTACCTCTCCGGGTGGCAGGTCGCCGCCGACGGCAACCTCGCCGGTCAGACCTACCCCGACCAGAGCCTGTACCCCGCCAACAGCGTGCCCGCGGTCGTCCGGCGCATCAACAACGCGCTGCTCCGCCAGGACCAGATCGAGCGCGCCGAGGGGGAGATCACCCAGGACTGGCTCGCCCCGATCGTCGCCGACGCCGAGGCCGGCTTCGGCGGACCCCTGAACGCCTACGAGCTCGCGCAGTCGCTGATCCAGGCGGGGGCCGCCGGCATCCATTGGGAAGACCAGCTCGCGAGCGAGAAGAAGTGCGGTCACCTCGGCGGAAAGGTGCTCGTGCCGATCCAGCAGCACATCCGGACCCTCAACGCCTCGCGCCTCGCAGCCGACGTCGCGGGCGTGCCGACGGTGATCATCGCGCGCACCGACGCGCTGGCCGCCGACCTGCTCACGAGCGACATCGACGAGCGCGACCGCGAATTCCTCACCGGCGAGCGCACGAGCGAGGGCTTCTACCGGGTGCGACCTGGTCTGGATGCCGTGATCGCGCGCGGCCTCGCGTTCGCCCCCTATGCCGACCTGCTGTGGGTCGAGACCGGGGAGCCCGATATCGAGCTCGCCCGCCGCTTCGCCGAGGCGATCCACGCCCGCTTCCCGGGCAAGAAGCTCGCGTACAACTGCTCCCCGAGCTTCAACTGGAAGCGCCACCTCGACGACGCGCAGATCGCGACGTTCCAGGCGGAGCTCGCGGCGATGGGCTACGCCTTCCAGTTCATCACGCTGGCCGGCTTCCACGCCGTGAACCACTCGATGTTCGACCTCGCCCGCGGTTACGCCGAGCGCGCCATGAGCGCGTACGTCGAGCTGCAGGAGGCCGAGTTCGCCGCCGAAGCCGACGGCTACACCGCGACGCGCCACCAGCGCGAAGCGGGCACCGGCTACTTCGACGTCGTCTCGACCGCGCTCAACCCCGACAGCGCAACCCTCGCCCTGGCCGGCTCCACGGAGACCGCCCAGTTCCACTGACCCCCTGTTCTCCGTCCCACCCCCGTCGAGTGTCCAAGACACGCCGTAATCCACCCCTCTGTTACGGCGTGTTCTGGACACTCAACACTTCGCGGCCGCGAGCCGCCAGGGGACGCCACCGACACAGAAAGCCACGACCATGACCCTCATCACCTCTCCCCCGCCCACCCCGACCCGCGCGAGCACCGACGGATCCCGGATGCCGAGCGCTCCGGCATCCATCCCGCACCTGCGCCTCGAGCGCCCCCTCGAAGGACGGGATGCCGAGATCCTCACCCCCGCGGCGATCGCCTTCGTCGCCGAGCTCCACGACCGCTTCGCGCGGCGCCGACACGACCGGCTGGCCGCGCGCGAGCGCCGGCGCTTCGAGATCGGCACGGGCGACGACCCGCACTTCCGCGCCGACACCGCGCACATCCGCGACGACCCGTCGTGGCGTGTGGCCGGCGCGGGCCCGGGCCTCGAAGACCGCCGCGTCGAGATCACCGGACCCACCGACCCCAAGATGACCATCAACGCGCTGAACTCCGGCGCGCGGGTGTGGTTGGCCGACCAAGAGGATGCCACCTCCCCCACCTGGCGGAACGTCATCGGCGGTCAGCTCTCGCTGTTCGACGCGATCCGCGGGCAGCTGTCGTTCACGAGCCCCGAGGGCAAGCGCTACGAGGTCACCGCCGAGCGCACCCCGACGATCGTGATGCGCCCGCGCGGATGGCACCTGCCCGAGAAGCACGTGACGTTCATCGACCGTTCGGGCCGCGAGCTGCCGGCATCCGGATCCCTCGTCGACTACGGGCTGTACGTGTTCCACAACGCGCACGCGCTGATCGCCGCGGGCCGCGGGCCGTACTTCTACCTGCCGAAGATCGAGTCGGCCGAGGAGGCACGACTGTGGGACGACGTGTTCTCGTTCACCGAGGAGCGTCTGGGTCTCGCGCACGGCACGATCCGTGCGACGGTGCTGATCGAGACGCTGCCCGCGGCGTTCGAGATGGAGGAGATCCTCTTCGCCCTCCGCGACCACTGCGCGGGGCTGAACGCCGGGCGCTGGGACTACATCTTCTCGATCATCAAGACCTACCGCGGGCGCGGGGCGCGGTTCGTGCTCCCCGACCGCAGCGAGGTCACCATGACGGTGCCGTTCATGCGGGCCTACACCGAGCTGCTCGTGCGGACCTGCCACAAGCGGGGCGCGTACGCGATCGGCGGGATGAGCGCCTTCATCCCCAACCGCCGCAAGCCCGAGGTGACCGAGGCGGCGTTCGAGAAGGTCGCCGCCGACAAGCGCCGCGAGGCCGGTGACGGTTTCGACGGCACGTGGGTGGCCCACCCCGATCTGATCCCGGTGGCGCGCGCCGAGTTCGACGCCGTGCTCGGCGAGCGCGAGAACCAGCTGCACCGTACGCGCGAGGAGGTGGCGGTCGATCCCGCCGACCTGCTCGACCTGCGGATCGGCCTCCCCGTGACGACGGCGGGCGTGCGCGGCAACGTCTCGGTGGCGATCCGCTACATCGAGGCGTGGCTGCGGGGCCTCGGCGCCGTGGCGATCGACGACCTCATGGAGGATGCCGCGACCGCCGAGATCTCGCGCTCGCAGATCTGGCAGTGGATCCACCAGGACCGCGAGACCGCCGAGGGCGACACGATCACCCGGTCCCTCGTCGAGGGTCTGCTCGACGAGGTGCTGGCCGAGGTGCCGCGCACCGACGGCGACCGCTTCGACGACGCCGCCGCGGTGTTCCGCGAGGTGGCTCTGCGTCCGGAGTTCCCGGCGTTCCTCACCCTGCCGGCGTACGCGAAGTACCTCGACTGACGGCGGCCGGAGCCGCGAGCCCCCTCCCCGTGTCGGGAGGGGGCTCGTGTCACGCCGTCGCCGCGGAGCGGAAGCGTCGGGGCTTGCCCTCGCCGAGGTCGATGAGGCGGTCCACGCGCGCGACCTCGACCGGCTGCGCGAGCAGCACGACGAGCGCCTCACGGATCCGCGCGGCGTCACCACCGACCACCGTCACCTCGACCGGGCCCCCGGCGCTTTGCACGACCGACCAGCCGAGCGCGCCGTGGCTCTGCAGCTGCTGGGTGAGATCGACCGAGGGAACGCGCACGCCGGAACCGGTGACGAACTCGGTGTGCTCGCGCCCCTCGAGATCGGCGATCCCGACCGCACCATCGGGGAACCGCACGAGACGCCCCACGTCGCCCGTGCGATACCGCACGAGCGGGAGCAGCGGGTTCTCTCCCGCCGTCACCGTGATCTCGCCCATCTCGCCTTCGGGCACCGGGTCGCCCGCGGCATCCAGGATCTCGACGAGCACGCGCCGGTCCAGCACCCGGAACGGCCCGTCGTCGGTGCGCGCGGCGATCGGTCGCGTCTCGTGGAGGCCGTAGACGTCGATGACCGGGCACGCGAACGCGGTCTCGAGCTCGGCACGCAGGGGCCGCGACAACGCCATCGCGCCCGAGAACAGGGCGAGCGGCCGCAGCACCTCGCGCAGATCGTCGCTCAGCAGCTCGGCGAGGCTCGTCGGGTTGCCCGAGATCACCTGCGGGTTCGCGTCCGCGAGGAATCGGGAGCGATCGGATGCCGCGCGCCAGGCGCGCGCGTCGAGGTTCACGCGCGCCATCGCCCGGTGGGCGAAGCCGCTGATCAGCGAGATGTAGGTGAACGCCTGGCGCTGCTGCAGCACCCAGACGAGCGCGAGGCGCTCGGCATCCGGGGTCCACTCGACACCCGCACGGCGGGCGAGATCGACGAGGAGGTGGAAGCCCCGGGCGACCTCTTCGACGTCGTCGGGGATGACGAGCGCAGCTCCCGTCGAGCCCGAGCTCGTGCCGTGCAGCATGCGGTCGAGGTCGGCGTCGAGCGGCACGAACGCCGAGACGTCGGCCGCGAGATCGGCGCGGGCGATCGAGGGGAAGTCCGCGAGGGTGCGCAGCCCCGTGTGCCCCCGATAGAACGGGAGCTTCCGCGCCGTCGCGAGGTGCTCGTCGAGCCAGCCCTCGAGCGGAAGCGGCGTACGCGTGCGCTCGATCGCCTCGGCGGTGAGCCGGTCGCCGGTCGCGTGCACCCAGGCGGGCGCGGAGGGGTGGGTGCGCCAGCGGCGGAGGCGTTCCGCGGCGGGGGCGTCGAGGGTCGGCCAGCGCTCGGCATCCGTGAGCACCGCCGCGGAGCCCGGGCGGTACTCGCCGAGCGCGAGCGGATCGTCGGGGTCGGGCGCCGTCCCCGACTGCCGCCCACCGCCGTCGCTCCGCGCCGGGGCCATCGGGGCAGGTGCCGGCACCTTCGGCACGCCGCCGATGCCGCGGGACGGGTCTCCGCTGTCACTCCCCGCCACCGTTTCGGAGGCAGTCGGAAGGCCGCGGGGCTCACTCACTGGAGTACCTCGCCGCCGCCTCCCTCGCCCGGGCCTCGGCGAGCCGCCGCGCGATCTCTTCGCGGTGCTCGTACGCGGCGTAGGCCTCGGCGAGCGCGCTGCTGCGCCGGAGCGAGTCGCGCGCCTGCCAGAGCGCTTGCGCGGTCGCGCGGTCCTCTCCCGCGGGGACGAACCCGGCCCACAGCAGGAAGGTGCGTGCCGCTTCCTCCCGGCGTTCGTCGTCGGCGAGCCAGTCGAGCGGATCGACGACCGGTGCGACCCGGAGCCCGAGGGAGTCGACGGCGCGGAGCGCCCACGGCCCGGCGAGGGTCGGGCGGAAGGGCTCGACGATCTCCTCGCTCGCGAGGAGCCAGAGCCCGATCGCCGCGCCGCGGCGCACCCGGGCATCGTCGGCGTAGGCCGCAGAAGCGCACTCGGCACCCGCGATGTCGCCCGACAGCGCCCTGATCGACACGTCGTCGTCGAGGAACGACCGTGGCACACTCGACAACCGTGCGGCGACCGCGTCGAGCGCGGGCCCGGGGCGCGCGAGCGACCAGGTCTCACCCTCGGGCGGGGCCATGCTCGCCCAGACCTTCAGGAGTTCGTCGGCGTCAGCCATTGAGCACCTCCGCCAGGGTCGCGCACGCCGCGGGGGCGTCGTCCATCGTCTCGAGATACAGCGTCTCGTAGCCGGCGGCCCGCGCGAGCGGCTCCACCTGCCGCGACCGGTCGAGGACGACGAGCGTGCCGGTCGACAGCGTGGACCGCACCTGGGCCGCCACCCCGGCTCGGTCGGGATCGCCCGCCCCGAACATCGACACCAGGCCGTCGTCCGAGAGCACGACGAGATGGCGACGATCCTCGGCGCTCGCCGATCCCCGCCCCGCGGCGCGGCGCTCGAGCAGGTCGAGCGGGAAGGTCGTCCCGCCGCCGAAGAAGTGGGCGAGGTCGCGAACGACGCGGACCGGGTCGTGCGTGAAGTCCTCGCTGCCGGCGACCTGCCCGGGGCCCGAGAAGCTCGCCACGCGGACCCGGCCGCCGCCCCGCAGGATCGACAGCGCCAGGATCGTGCCCGCCAGCACAGCGGGTGACCCCGATCGAGGGTTCGGCATCGATCCGGACGAGTCGATGTACAGGTCCAGCGTGATGCTCGCCTCGCGCGGCACCGGCTCGTCGGCGAGGAAGGAGCGCCGACGGGTCGTGATGCCGGGGACGATGACGCCCCCGGCGCGCAGGGTCGCGGGCCAGTCGAGATCGGCCAGGTCGTCGCCGGTCTCCCACGTCTCGACGGGGCCGGGCAGTTCTTCGGCCGGCGTCGACGGTGCGCGCTGCGTGAAGGGACGCACCCATCGCGCGGCCTCGGAGCGGTACCACGCCGCGATCACGGCATCCTGGTCCGCGCCCGCGTACAGCTCGAGGGTCTCCGCGATGCCGAGCGCCTGTCCCGACCCGTTCCCGGCGGACCGTGCCGTGCCCGGCCCACGTCCGGTCGGCACAGGGAGAGGTGCCTGGAGACGGCGATCCGCCAGGACGCGACCGAGCTCGGCGGCTCCCGGGGGAGCCTCGTCGGCGGAACACGCGCCGCCCGGCGTCGACGCCCCGGACGCTCGCTGCGCGACGACATAGGGGGCCATCAGCACGCCGAAGCGCAGCGCGCCCGACACAGCGTCGCCGGCGAACGTGCGCACGAGCTCGGCGAGAGTGTCGGCGTCGAGACCGGGGCGGGTGATGGTGGCTTCCGCGAGCTCGAGCGCCGCCTGCTCGGCCTCGGCGCGGGCCTCGCGCATCCGATCCTCGCGGCCGCGATAGCTCCCGCGGCTCTTCTCCTTGTCGCGGTGCTCGGTGGCGGCCTGCGGCGGCGGAGCCGGCGGCGGATCTATCGCGCACAGCGTTCCCCCCGGCAGGTTCCACAGCAGCTCGTACGTCCGGAGGTATACCCACCAGAGCCGACCGCCCGTGTCGCGCGAGGCGCGGTACAGCGCGCGCGACAGCCGCACGATGCCCGGCTCGCCCGTCCCGTCGCGCCGCCGCTGCAGCAGGGCCACCCGGGCGTTGACGAGCAGGTCGGTCCACAGGTTCGACAGCATCGCGACATCGTCGTCTCGCACCGAGCTCGCTCCCGCCGCGACGAGAGTCCGCGCCAGCTGGTGGCGGATCTTCAGCGAATCCAGACGCGTCCCGGGTGCGAGGGCGTGGTGCCCGAGCTCGTGCGCGAAGACGCTCTCCATCTCGCCCGCGCCGCCGAGCTCGGCCACCATGCGCGGGTCGACGACGATCGCCGGAGGAAAGCGGAACCACGCCGGAGCCCCGTGGCTCCTCCCCGCGCCGGGACGCAACTCGGGATCGTGCATGTGCACGCCCCAGAGCTCCTGCGCGCTCTCCCACGCGCGGCGGACGTCCCCCTCGAGCGCGGCCGTCTTCACGCGAGGCCCCGTCACGCGGGCCCCGCGACGTAGATCCACGCGAGGTACGACTCGGCGAAGGTGAGGAGGGATGCCGTGGGCCCCGCGCCCCGTCCGAGCGCCGTCAGCGGCTCCCCCTCGAGCGCGACGAGTCGCGAGCCCCACACATCGGCGTCGACGCGCCACCAGCGCTCCCCCGCGCGCACGGCGAAGGCGCCGTCGTCGTGCAGCGGTCTCGGGTCGGTGGGCGGGGCGGTCCACGCACCCCCGAGCCCGGCGAAGCCGCCGACCGCACACACGTACCCGCGCTGGCCCGCGCGACCCGGCCACCAGAAGCGGTCGGTGCGCTGGCGCTCGGCGAACGCGCCGAGCTCGCCCTCGGCGATACCCAGCGCGGCCGCGGCCGCGGCCGGCGGGACCTCGGGGAGGTGAGCGAGGGCGTCGTCGCGGAGGCCCAGCACCCCGGCACGCCAACCCGCGATCCCCGCGAGGGCGACGACGAGATCGCTCGGCACATCGACCGGCAGCATCGCCTGCCCGGCGGCGAGCGCGTGCCAGAACCGCTCGGCGGACCCGCCCCCCGACTCGACGTTGATCCCCGCGCGCTCGAAGTCGAGCCCCGGGACGTCGGTCGGCACCCCGGTCGGCGGCTCGGTGTCTGCGAGATGCCCGGGGCGACGGATCACGCCCGCCCCTCGACCCAGCGGAGGTAGGCGGTGTAGCGCTGGTGCAGGTACTTCAGCGCGGTCAGGTCGTCGAAGTCGCGGCCGTACAGCTTGCCCGAGGTCGACGCGGCGCGCAGGCGCGCCTCGACCGCCGTCAGGCGCCGCGAGGCCTCGACGGCGGAGACCCCGTCGAGTCCGGCATCCAGTTGCGCGAGGAGCTCTCCGACCGGATCCTGACGTCCGCGTCCGAGCGCGTCGTACTGACGGCACGACTCGGCGAAGAGATCGCTCAGCCAGCTCATGAGGTCGGTCGACAGTTCGCGCTCGACACCGACGTCGAAACGTGGGTGCGTGGGGTTCGGCAGCAGCTTGCCGCGCAGTACGAAGGGCACCATCGCGGCGACGTCGGCGAGCGAGACCTCGTCGCGCCCACGGAACCACGCGACCGCCTTGGCGTACACGATGAGGGTCTGCAACGCGCGTACCGAGAGCCCGTTCAGCGTCTGGGCGCCGAGATCGGCCATGAGATCGGCACCCGAATTCGCCTCGATCGTCTCGGCGACCTTTCCGCCGGCGGTCGTGACGGTGTCTTTCGTGCGGTACTCGAAGCGTCGCCCGCCGCCCTGGACGAACTCGAAGTGACTGAGGAAGAACTCCAGTCGCCGCCGCACCTCGACGGGCACGGGCACCGCGCGGATCGCCGCCCGCATCGCGGTCTGCTCCTCGGGCGCGAAGACGAGCTCGGCGGGGACGTGCTCCTCGGGCTTCTCGCCGGCTTCGACGCGCGTGATCAGCTCGTCGAGGAAACGGCTGTTGAACCCGGCCGCGGGCACCGTGACGTCCATGCGGTCGCGGAGCGCCTGGATGACCGGGAACGTCCCCCCACCGGCGTCGTCGTTCGCTGTGAAGAACCAGCTCTCGACCCCCGACACAGGCGCCGTCTTCCTGAGCTGGTCGTGGCTCTCGACGTACCCCTCGGCGACCATCGTCAGCAGCGCCGACTGCGTCTTCGTGGGGATGCGATTGTACTCGTCGACGATCTTGACCGGCCGCGACAGCCAATCGCGCCACGCGACGCCGACCTCGGCGAGACTCGCGGCGTTCATGAGGTCCCGGGGAAGAGGGATGCCGACGAGGTCGCTGATCGTGAGCTGCGGCTGTCCCTGCTGCACCCCGCGGCGCACGTCGTCGGGCGTGGAGCCGGCGAGGACGCCCATGAGCACCGCGACGGTCGTCTTGCCGCGCCCCGGACCGCCGACGAGTAGGCACTTGCCCCCGACCGCGAAGCTCAACAGCGGAAGGAGGACGTTGGACGAGAACGACGCCTCGCTCGGCAGGGTCAGCTCGGCGCCCGCGTCGCCGAGGGCGTAGGCGAGCGGCGCGCCAGACGAGAACTCGACGTCGTAGTACGGCGAGATCACCGCGCGGTTGACGATCCAGTAGTAGGTCTGGCGGAGCTTCTCGTCGAGCGGCACCGCGACCGTCTCGGCGGTGTCACGGAACAGGTCGGCGGCCGTCATCGAGGCCGTCCCCTCCCCCGTTCCCGCCGTGGTGGGTGCCTGCGAGAGCTTGTGCCAGCGGTCCGCCATCGCGCCAGCCTAACCGCCGGCCCGCCGCCGCAGATCCTCTTGCTCGGCGTGCGGTCGACCCTCCATGGGAGCGGCGAACGAGGTCGCTTCGGCCACCGCTCGATGGATGGCGGGAAGAGCGGATGCCACCCGCTCGGCGACCGTCCCCCGCACCTCGAGCCACGGCACCGGTTGCGCCGCGAGCACCTCGCGGAAGCGCTTCTGCATATCGGCGCGGATGTGCTCTCCGTCGCGCATCCCGTCCTGCACGAAGGGAATCTGATCGCCCGTGAGGATGTACAACGCCGGGCGGTGCGCCGCGGCCCGCGCGAAGATGCGCGGCGCGGCCGTGCCCACGTACCGCTCGTGCCACAGGGCGGTGGCGAGCACGTCGGTGTCGCAGACCAGCACCGGACGCGGCGCCCGGCGCGCGGCATCCTGTTCCCAGGCGATCTGCCGGTCGACGACGAGGTCGAACTCGTCGCTGCGCCAGGGCGCCTCGAGCCCGCCCTCGCGCGTCTCGCTCAGCTCGCGACCGTACTCCGGCACCCAGAGCGTGCCAAGCTCGGCGGCGAGCGCCTCGGCGAGCGTCGTCGATCCTGTCGACTCCGCGCCGAGCACGACGACGCGGGCGGCGAGGTCGGTACGGACCGTCGGCGAGAGCTCGTGCCAGTGCGCGTCGAGGTCGGCGCGGATGGCCGTTCCCGAGACGGGGTTGATGCGTCGACCGGGGTCGATCTGCACCCAGTCCGCGCCGAGACGGCGCGCGAGTTCCGCCCCGTACTCGTCGGAGGTGAAGACGACGTCGACCGGTTCGTCGAGAAGCCCCGCGATGGTCGCGGTGTGCGCGTCCCACGCCGTGTCGGAGGCGAAGTCGACCGGGGTGTCGTCGAGGAGATCGACCACGCGCACCGTCGGGTGGTCCGCGCGCACCCACGCGGCCCGCCTGTCGAGGGGGATCGACTCGACGGATGCCGCGATCACCTCGACCGTGACCTTCTCGCACGCGCGCACGGCCGAGCGGATGAGGTGTGCGTGCCCGACGTGGAGGGGGTAGAACTTGCCGACGACCACGCCGTGGCGGTAGCGGCGCTCAGGCACGGGCGTCCGCCGCGGGCACGGCATCCGACGACTCGCTCTGCACACGGCGCCACGACCACAGCCCGCTCACGCACAGCCCGATGAACAGGGCGTACAGCGCGGCGATGATCCACAGTCCGGTGGCGATCGAGAGCGCCACGAAGGCGACGTCCACACCGATCCACACGAACCAGTTCTCGATCCACTTGCGGTTGAGCATGTACTGCGCGACGAGGCTCGCCGAGGTGGTCGCGGCATCCGCCAGGGCGACCTGCGAATCGGTGAAGGTGGCGAGCACCCAGGTCAGCAGGGCCGTCCCCGCCACCGCGGCGACGATGAGCCAGGGCACGGCGCGCCGGGGTGTCCGGGCGACATACTCGCGGTCGTGTTCGACCCCGCGCGTCCAGCGCCACCACCCGTGCACACCGAGCACGAGGTAGACCACCTGCAGAGCGGCGCTGGCGTAGAGCCCGGCCGGCACGAACACCACGAGGAACACGAGGTTGTTCGCGATCCCGATCGGGTAGGTCCACACGTTCCGCCGTGCGGCCAGCAGCACGCACGCGGCGCCCGTCGCGAAGCCGAGGATCTGCGTCCACTCGGTCAGAATCCACTCGATCACCCGTCGAGCCTAGGCGCGCCGGCGGAGGGACACGCGCTTCGTGACCCGGTGTCTCCTCAGTCCTCCGCGGTCCACAGCTCGACGCCCATCTCGGCGATCGCCGCCGCCGCACTCTCGGGCAGCTCGGCGTCGCTCACGATGACGTCGAGCGCGTCGAGGGGCACGACGCGGAAACGCTCCGCGGTGCCGTACTTCGTGCTGTCGGCGACGAGGGCGCCCGAGGTCGCGGCATCCAGAACCGCTCGCTTCAAGACGACCTTGTCGAGCTCGGGGGTCGTCAACCCGTGCGCGGTGTCCCAGGTTCCGGTGCTGAGGATCGCGAGGTCGAGGGTCATGGCCGAGACGGTGGCGGCGGCGAGGGCGCCGCTCGACGAACCGCTCGCGGCATCCACGACCCCTCCGGTGTGGATGACCTCGATCGCGGGGTGCGCGTACAGCGCCGAGACGGTGAAGAAGTCGTTGGTCACCACGGTCAGTCCGCGCCGCGCCGTCAGATGGGGAACGAGCGCTTGACACGTCGTCCCCGCGTCGATGAAGACGGTCATGTCGTCCGTGATCAGCGCGGCGGCTCGACGGGCGACGGCCTCCTTGCGCGGGAGCTCGAGCACCGCGCGAGAACCCCGCTCGCGCGGGGGCTCCACACCGGTGCGTTCGCGAAGGCGCACGCCGCCCTGCACGGCATCCACAAGACCCTCGTCCTCGAGCGCGGCGATGTCGCGTCGCACGGTCATGTGCGACACCCCCAGCGACGAGGCCAGGTGACGGATGCTGAGAGCCCCCGCTCCGCGCAGGAGACGCATCAGTTCGCGCTGACGCTGTTCCGGGATGAGGGGTGGCGGTGTCGACATCCCTCCGAGCCTAAGCCTCCGCGGACATGAGACATCGTGTTCTACCGTGTGAATTTTCGTGATACCGTGTGCAACGATGTTAAAGAAGCACGAAGTCCTCTCCGCCGTCGTCGACACCGGCGTGGTTTTGATCGTCCGCCTCGATTCCCCCGACGAGGCGCTCGCCGTCTCTCGCGCCGCCGTCGCCGGTGGCATCCGGGCCCTCGAGATCACCCTCTCGGTGCCGCGGGCGCTCGAGGTCGTGCGCACCCTCGCCGACGAGTTCGGGGATCACGTCGCCGTGGGCGTCGGAACGGTTCTGGATGCCGAGATGGCGGTCGCGTCGGTGCAGGCCGGCGCGCGCATGCTCGTGAGCCCGAACCTGAACCCCGACATGATCCGCGCGGCCAATCGGTATCAGGCGCTCACGATCAGCGGGGCGTTCACCCCCACCGAGATCGTCGCCACCATGGAGGCCGGCGCCGACATCGTCAAACTGTTCCCGACCGAGATCGCCGGCCCCGATTACCTGCGCACGGTCATGGCGCCGCTCGCGCACGCCCCGATCCTCCCGGCAGGCGGCGCCACGCGCGACAACGTCGGCGACTGGTTCGGCGCCGGGGCCCTCGCGGTCGGCGTCGGAAGCGCCATCACGAAGGCCGCCCGCCCGACCGGCGACATGGCCGACGTCACCCGAGCAGCGGCGGACTTCCTCGCCGCCGTGGCGAGCGTCCGCACGCCGCACTGACCCCCGCGGCGGACCGCGACGTCCGCCGTCACCCGATCACGAAGGAGTGGACCATGAGCGAGACGACGGCTGACGCGCCGGTGCTCACGCGCGACGAGAAGAAGACGATCCGGATCCGATGGTTCCTGGTCGGCTTCCTGATCCTCGGCGGGGTGGTGAACTACCTCGACCGATCGACCCTCAGCGTGGCGAACACCACGATCGCCGGAGAGTTCGGGCTCGACCCGCTCGCGATGGGTCTGCTGCTGTCGGCGTTCTCGTGGCCGTACGCGATCGCGAACCTCCCCGCCGGTTACCTCGTCGACAAGTTCGGGCCCAAGAAGATGTTCGCGTTCGCCGCGGGCGCGTGGTCTCTCGTGTCGATCGTGACCGCGGCCGCGAACTCCTTCGGCGTGCTCTACGCCTGCCGCGTCGCCCTCGGCATCACCGAGTCGCCGTTCTTCACCTCGGCGCTGAAGGTCAACGAGCGCTGGTTCAACAAGTCCGAGCGGGCGCTCCCGGTCTCGCTCGTCAACGCGGGCTCGCAGATCGCCAACGCGATCGCCCCGCCGCTGCTGACCTTCCTTCTGCTGACGATGAGCTGGCGCGGGATGTTCATCATCGTCGGAGCCTTCGGCATCGTCGTCGCCCTCGTGTGGCTGCGCATCTACCGCGACCCGACCCTGAAGGAGCAGGCGCTCATCAAGGGCGCCGAGGCCGAGGCGCGCGTCGCCGCATCGGTCGAGAAGGTCGGCTGGGGACGCCTGCTGCTGCAGTCGAACACCTGGTTCATGGTTCTCGGCGCCTTCGGCATCTTCTACACCGTGTGGGTCTACCTCACCTGGCTCCCCAGCTACCTGCAGACCGCCCGCGGCTTCAGCCTCGCCCAGAGCGGGTGGCTCGCGTCGCTGCCGTTCCTCTGCGGCATCATCGGCGTGATCTTCGGCGGCTGGCTCTCGAACCGGCTCGTCCGCCGCGGTGTGAACACCGTCCGCGCGCGCAAGATCCCGATCGTCGGCGGGGCGATCCTCGCCGCCGCGGCGGTGCTCCCCGTCGCGTACGTCGACAGCACCCCGCTCGCCATCGTGCTGCTGTCGGTCGGCTACTTCGCCTCGCAGGTGCCGATCGGGTGCCTCTGGACCCTCGCCTCCGACGTCGCGCCGTCGAACCAGGTCGCCTCTCTCGGCGCCATCCAGAACTTCGGCGGATTCATCGGAGCGGCCGTCGCCCCCGTGGTCACCGGGGCGATCCTCACCTCCACGGGAGGCAACTACACGACGGTGTTCCTCATCGGCGGAGTGCTGCTGCTGGTCGGCGCCCTGTCGTACGGACTGTTCGTCAAGGACCGCTCCGCCGCGGCATCCTGATTCCGCGCGGGGAGGACGACCTCTCGTCCTCCCCGCCCTCCGGGAGGAACCCCATGACCGCACGACTGTTCTTCGTGATCGGCCCGGCCGGCAGCGGCAAGTCGACCGTGAGCACCCTCATCGCCCGCCGCATCGGTGCCGCGTACCTCGACAAGGACTCCGTCGCCACCGCCTTCACCGAGGCTCTCCTCGAGGCCGCGGGGAGCGACAAGAACGAACGCGACAACAACCCCTACTACCAGGACGTGGTGATGGGGCTGGAGTACGCGACGCTCCTCCGCCTCGCCGGCGACAACCTGCGCCTGGGCAACGATGTCGTGCTCGACGCCCCCTTCGTGCGGTACTTCCCGGAAGAGGACTACCTCGAGCGCGCCGCAGCCGCGCACGACTGGCCCGCCGATGTCGTCATCACCGTGGTGCACGTGACGGTCGACGGTGCCCTCGTCCGGGACCGCGTCGATTCGCGCGGCTACGGTCGCGACGCCTGGAAGCTCGCCCACTGGGACGAGTTCTGGGCCACGGCGCAGGCCGCCGACTGCCGGTGGCGCGGCGCGCACCACGTGCTCTTCGACAACAGCGCGTCCGGCGCCGATCCCGCGGCGCTCGAGGCCGCCCTGGCCGCCTTCGTCTGAGCCGACTCTCGCGACCGAGCGATCAGGGACGCGCCGGGTCGATCGGCGTGAACCGCCGCAGCCCCGCGCGCGAGCTCAGCCGCGAAGCGGCGAGCGACCCCGCCACCGCGAGGAAGATCGGCAGCAGGAGCGTGAAGCCGGTGTCGGTGAACTCGATGATCAACGCGATCGCGGTGAAGGGCGCCCGCATGTTGGATGCCAAGAACGCGGCCGCCGCGATGATCGCGAGCGCCGTGCCGTCGGCGCCCGGCCAGATCAGTGCCCACCCGGCCGCCGCGGCCGCACCCAGCGCCGCACCGATTGCGACGGAGGGCTGGAGGGTGCCGCCGATCGCCCCCGAGCCCAGCGAGATCGTCGTCGCGACGTACTTCAGTAGAGCGAGCAGGAGCAGCAGGAGCGCGGGCTGCGACAGGTCGAAGCCCGCGGTGGCCAGGGCGCGACCGTTGCCGAGGATCAGCGGGAAGAACGCCCCGAGCACCCCCACGGCCGCGAACGTCACGGGCAGGACGACGAGCAGTTTCCAGCCCGCCGGGCGGAAGCGTCCGAGCGCCTTGGTCACGGTCGCAAAGCTCGTCGCACCCCAGCCCATGAGCGGGCCGATGAGGACGGCCGCGACGACGAGCGAGGCGTTCACCTCGAGCGCGGGCACCTCGTAGAGCGAACCGTCGCCGACGAGGGGGCGCGCGACGAGCGTGGCGATCGCGCTGACGGTCAGGGCGACGACCGCGCCGCCGACGCTGAACTGCGCGAGCAGGATCTCGATCGCGAACAGCGCACCCGCGAGCGGGACGTTGTAGACCGCCGCGAGACCGGCACCCGCCGCCGAGGCGATGAGGATGCACCGCCACCGCGCGTCGAGGCCGAACCAGCCGACGATCTTCGAGCCCGCCATCGCGGAGAGCTCGCGCGGCGCGACCTCCTTGCCGATCGAGGCGCCGAGGGCCACCGAGGTCACCTGGATGACGGTGTCGGCGAGCGTCTCCCACCACGGCATCCGGGCGCCGTCGACACCCTGCTCGACCGTGGCGAGCTTGCGACCGAACCGCCGTAGCAGGTACCACCCGAGCGCGGCGACGACACCCGCCCCACCCACGGTGACGATCGGCAGCCACCACGGCGACGGCAGCGCGAGGCCGTCGAGGAACGGCCCCTCCTCGTGACCCCACACGAGGTGCTCGATCGAGTGAACGATCCACACGAGCAGCAGCACCGCGAGGCCGGTCGCCAGCCCGACGATCAGCGTGGCGAGGCCGAGCTTGGACAGCGCGAGGACGGCACGGCGATGAGGGCGCGTCCGCGCCAGGGGCTCTGCTGTCACCCCGCAACGCTAACGGACCCGCGTTACCGTCCCGTGACGCGTTCTCGCTCACGCCCGGCGCGGCCGAGCGGTATCGCGCTACCGTGACCGCATGGCCACTGCCCCCGCCTCCCCCCGGCGCCCCGCCGACGTCCTCGGCATCGTCGCGGTGATCCTCGCCGCCGTCCTCGCGATCCCGACACTCTTCGTCTACCTCGTGGGGCTCATCCCCGAGATGAACGCGATCTGGTGGCTCGGCATCATCCTGCTGCCGCTGCTCTTCGGCGACGGCGTGATCGTCATCGTGCTGGCCGTGATCGGACTGATCGTCGCCACGCGCCGAGCGGGCAGACGCGTGTGGTCGATCGTGGCGCTGGGGCTCGGCATCCTGATGCTCGTTCCCGCCCTGCTCGTGCTGGTGCCCTGGTCGTCATGATCCTCGGCGCGGAAGCGCGAAAACATTAGGCTCTCCCTTGTGACTTCCCGCGCCCCGCTCTCCCGCAAGCTCTCCGCCATCGCCGAGTCCGCGACCCTGAAGGTCGACGCCAAGGCCAAGGCCCTCCAGGCCGCCGGCCGTCCCGTCATCTCGTACGCGGCCGGCGAGCCCGACTTCGCAACCCCGTCGTTCATCGTGGATGCCGCCGCGAAGGCGCTGCAGGATCCCAAGAACTACCGCTACACCCCCGCCGCCGGCCTCCCGGTGCTGCGTGAGGCGATCGCGGCCAAGACCCTGCGCGACTCGGGCCTCGAGGTCGCGCCCTCGCAGGTCATCGTGACCAACGGCGGCAAGCAGTCGGTGTACCAGGCGTTCCAGACCGTGGTGAACCCCGGCGACGAGGTGCTGCTGCCCGCGCCGTACTGGACGACCTACCCCGAAGCGATTGCGCTGGCCGACGGCACGCCCGTCGAGGTGTTCGCCGGCGCCGACCAGGACTACAAGGTCACCGTCGCGCAGCTCGAGGCCGCGCGCACCGACAAGACCACGGTGCTCGTCTTCGTCTCGCCCTCGAACCCCACCGGCTCGGTGTACACCCCCGAAGAGACCGCCGAGATCGGCCGCTGGGCCCTCGAGCACGGCATCTGGGTCATCACCGATGAGATCTACCAGAACCTCACGTACGAGGGCGTCAAGGCCGTCTCGATCGTCGAGGCCGTGCCCGAACTCGCCGAGCAGACCATCCTCGTCAACGGCGTCGCCAAGACCTACGCGATGACCGGATGGCGCGTGGGCTGGATGGTGGGCCCGGCGGATGCCATGAAGCTCGCCGGCAACCTGCAGTCGCACCTGTCGAGCAACGTCAACAACGTCGCCCAGATCGCAGCGGCCGCAGCGCTCAACGGCCCGCAGGACGAGGCCGAGCAGTTCCGTCTGGCCTTCGACCGCCGCCGTCAGCTCATCGTGTCGGAGCTGGCGAAGATCGACGGCGTCGAGGTCCCGAACCCGCTGGGCGCGTTCTACGTCTACCCCGACGTGCGGGGCCTTCTCAACCGGTCGTGGGACGGGGTGACGCCGACGACCTCGCTCGAGCTCGCCGACCTCATCCTCGAGAAGGCCGAGGTCGCCGTGGTTCCCGGCGAGGCCTTCGGCCCGAGCGGCTACCTGCGCCTGTCGTACGCCCTCGGCGACGACCAGCTCCTCGAGGGCGTGCAGCGCCTCCAGCGCCTGTTCGCCTAACTCCCCCCTCCCCTCTCCCCTCCCCCCTCCCCTCCCCCGGTGAGGAGTCAGTTTCTGTCGCTCGGACTCCATCTCAGCGACAGGAATTGACCCCTCACTCTTTCGACGAGGAGGGCTGTGGAGAGCGTGAGCGGGGGATCCGGCGAAGCGGGCACGATGAGGGATGCCTCGCAGCCCCGTGCACCGCGCTCCGTCACCGGCGTTCACCCTTGCTGAGGCCCGTGCCAGCGGGCTATCGGCGAGCACAGTGCGATCTCGTGCATGGGACTCTCCCCATCGCGGCGTGCGAGTCGTCGCCCAGAGTGACGACGATCTCGGGCGCATCGCCGCGCTCGTCCGCGCACTCCCCGACGGCGCGTTCTGTTGCGGGCCTACGGCTGCCGTGATCCTGGGTCTGCCCCTGCCGCGCCGGTGGGAGTCGCGCGCGATGCAGACGCCGTTCGTCGGCGTGCCGCGCTCACAGGTCCGGATCCGCCGGAAGGGGGTGATCGGACGGCGACTCGACGTCACGTCCGAGGACGTCGTCGAAATCGGGGGCATCCGCTGCTCCTCCCCCGTGCGTACCTGGGCAGAACTCGCGGAGTGGCTCTCCGTGGCGGAACTGACCGCGATCACCGATCGTCTCCTTTCGCGACGGCATCCCCTCGCCACCCGCGCGGATCTCGAGACGATGCACAATCGCCTGTTGGGCGGACGTGGCTCCCTGACCAGACGCCGATCCATTGATATGGCGAGCGATGGATCGGAATCACCGAGGGAGTCGGCGCTTCGCGTCCTGCTGGTGACGGCGGGACTTCCGGTCCCCGAGTGCAACGTCGAGATCTTCGACGGATATCGGTTCGTCGCGCGTGTCGACATGCTCTTCCGGGACGCCCGCCTCATCGTCGAATATGACGGCGACTACCACCGCGATCCGCGGCAATGGAGCCGAGACCAGGTTCGTCGGGCGGAACTCGAGTCGCTGGGTTACCGGGTGACGGTCGTCACCGCGCGCGACTTCGACGCCCCGGATACTCTGATCGCTCGCATCCACCGCCTCCTGTCCCGCCGGCTCGCGTGAGGGGTCAAGAAGTGTCGCTTCGAGGGCGCCAAAGCGACGAGATTTGACCCCTCAGGTGCCAGAGCAGGGGACTACAGCTCGACGTTGACCAGGACCGGCTCGGGCTGAAGGATCAGACCGAACTCGGAGTGCACGCGGCTCTGCACGAAGCGGGCGAGCTCGGCGATCTCGGCCGCCGTCGCCTCACCGCGGTTCGTCAGCGCGAGCGTGTGCTTGGTCGACAGGCCGGCGCGCGAGCGCGGGAACCGGAACCCGCGACGGAGGCCCGCGTTCTCGATCAGCCACGCGGCGCTCACCTTGACCTCGTGTCGCTCGATCGGGGGCGGGGGCAGGATGCCGTCGAACGCGGCGAGCGGGATCACGGTCACCGGATCGAGGACCGGCGCCATCGGCCACTTCGGGCACGCCTCGGGAAGGGTACGGGCGAAGGCCTCGCTGACGATCGCGTTCTGGAAGAACGAGCCGGCGCTCCAGGTGTCGGGGTCTTCCGCATCGAGCACCATGCCCTTGCGGGCGCGGGTCGCGAGGACGTGATCGCGGATCCAGCGCAGGGATACGGCGTCATCGGCATCCAGACCCAGTGCCCCGCGCAGCTGCTCCCCCGCGATCGGGCGCTCCCCGGAGCCGACGCGCTCGAGCTCGAGGGTGACCGAGAGGATCACCGCCGAACGATCGGGGATCGACCCGTAGTGCTGCTTGAGCACCGACGTCCGGAAGCCGAGGCCGAGCTCGGCGGCCGAGACCACCGAGACGTCGCCCGTCGACTCGTCGATCAGCTCCACCTCGACGAGGGTCTGCACGATCTCCTGACCGTAGGCACCGACGTTCTGCACCGGCGCGGCACCGACGGTGCCCGGGATACCCGACATGGCCTCGATGCCCGCGAGACCCCGCTCGACGGTCTCGGCGACGAGCGCGTCCCAGTCGTGCCCGGCCTGCACGCGCAGGCGCACGGTGTCGGGGCGGGAGCCGGGGAGTTCTTCGATGCCGGTCGTGCGCACGCGGATGACGGTTCCCTCGAACGGCTCGTCGCCGACGAAGAGGTTCGAGCCGCCGCCGAGGACGAACCACTCGTCTCCGTCGGCCCAGACCTCGCGGAGCGCCGCGACGAGTTCGTCGGCCGTGCGCGCCTCGATGAGACGCGCGGGCTCGCGGCCGGTGCGCAGCGTCGTGAGCTGAGAGAGCGGGATCGGGGCGACCTCGGGCATCAGGCGAGCCGTACCCGCACCTGCGCCTTGCCGAGCACGGTGGTCTCGGCGAACGTGACGGTGAGGTCGATACGGGCGGTGTCGTCGTCGACGGCACCGACCTTCGCGCTGACGTGCAGATCGGCACCGGCCTCGGGGTCGACGACGACGGGACGTGTGAAGCGCACACCGTACTCGGCGATGCGTCCGCTGTCGCCCAGCGCGTCGGCGAGCGTGCCAACGGCGATGCCCATCGTGAGCATGCCGTGCGCGAGCACGCCCGGAAGCCCCACGGCGGCGGCGACGTCGTCGCGGTAGTGGATCGGGTTGAAGTCGCCCGACGCGCCCGCGTACCGCACGAGCGACTCGCGGGTCAGGTGCACGGAGCGCTCGGCGATGACCTCGCCCACGGTGAACTCGCTCATGCGCCGGCCTCCCCCGCCAGAAGAACGCTGGTGGTGGTCACGACGTGGGCGCCGGTGGCATCCACGATCTCCGCTTCGCTGGTGATCATGGCGTTGCCGCCCATCGACCGGATGCCGGTGACCGAGAGCGTTGCGACGAGCTCGTCGCCCGCGACGATCGGGCGGGTGTAGCGGAAGCGCTGTTCCGCGTGGACGAGGCGCGACAGCTCGATGCCGGAGTCGGGATCGCCGAGCAGCTGCTGGAGCGTGAGGTCCTGCACGACCATCGCAAAGGTCGGCGGCGCGACGACATCGGCGTAGCCGAGAGCGCGGGCGGTCTCGGGGTCGGAATGCTGCGGAGCGTCGGCGAAGACGGCGCGGGCGAACTCGCGCACCTTCTCGCGGCCGACGAGGTACGGCGCGGTCGGCGGGAACACACGACCGACCAGTTCAGGATTCACGGGCACCGAACCAGTCTACGGCGGGGCGTCCGCCCGGTCCTGTCGGCCGAAGCCCGTGACGATCGGCGCGTCAGCGCTGGTGGCGACCCCGCACCGCCTTGATCGCGATCTGCGTCGCGATGAAGACGAGGAAGATCGAGAACAGGACGTTCGCCACGAACGGATCGACGGCCTTCGCGATCTGTGCGCCCAGCGCCGTGGTCGCGCACGCGGCGATCCCGACGCAGGCGGCCGCCGCGAGGTCGACGTTCGAGCGACGAAGGTTGCCCACGGTGCCCGAGATCGCCGTCGGGATCATCATGAGCAACGAGGTTCCTTTGGCGACGAGATCGCTCGTGCCGAACAGCAGCAGCAGGGCGGGCACGACGATAATGCCGCCGCCGACGCCCAGAAGACCGGCCAGGATGCCGGTGACCACACCGAGCACGGCGAGACCGGGTCCGGTGATCCAGGTGAGCACGAGCTCGGCGTCGCGCGAAGGGATCACGAAGTACAGGCTCACGATGACGACGAGGAGGAACGCGACGAACGCCCAGCGCAACGCCGTCTGCGACAGCTTCGGCAGGAGCCACGTGCCGATCTGGGCACCGACGACGGCGCCCGCGGCGAGGATCAGCGCCGGGATCCACGCGACGTGACCGTCGATGGCGTACGTGACGACGCCGACCGAGGCCGTCGGCACGATCGCCGCGAGCGACGTCCCCGCGGCGAAGCGCTGGTCGAAGCCGAGCAGCAGAACGAGAAGCGGCACGATGACGGTGCCCCCGCCCACGCCGAACAGTCCCGACATCAGGCCGGCGAGAAGGCCGACGCCGATGCAGACGGCGAAGAAGCGGACGGAGCGCTTGGCGCGGGTGTCGGCGTGCACGAGGGTCAAGTCTGGCACCTCCCGCCCGGCCGCGCGGCGTCTTCCCTCGAGGCCGCGCGCAGGGGGAAACGAAAGCGGCCCCCGGTGTCCGAAGCCGCGTCCACCGGGGGCCGTCGCCCTCGCAGGTCTAGCGGCACGGTGACCCGAACACCGGTCCGCGACCGCTCGCGCGAGGGTGCGACAGCACTGACGGTAGCGAGGAGCGTCGAACGAAGGTGCCCCATTGACACGGATATCTCGAACTGCTAGATATTTAGACCGCGTATGACAATGACCCTTCGCCGGGAATGTCCCCGCCGGCCCCGCCGTTGATCCGAGCATGACAACCGTAGGAATCATCGGAGCAGGACACATCGGCTCGGCCCTCGCCAAGGGCTTCGCGAAGAACGGCTACGACGTGGTCATCGCCAACTCGCGCGGGCCCGAGACCCTCGCGGATCTCGTCGCGTCGATCGGCGATCGGGCGCGCGCGGCGACGGCACAGGATGCCGCGGAAGCCGGCGACTTCGTCGTCGTCACGGTGCCGTTGAAGGCCATCGGCGAGATCCCGGCCGCTCCCCTGGCGGGCAAGATCGTCCTCGACACGAACAACTACTACTTCGAGCGCGACGGACACATCGCCGCCCTCGACGAGAAGAAGACCACGACCTCGCAGATGCTGCAGGAGCACCTCCCCGAGTCGGTCGTCGTGAAGGCGTTCAACCACATCATGGCCGCCGACATCCTCACCGACGGCTCCCCCGCCGGCACCGGCAACCGTCGCGCACTGGCGACCGCGAGCGACTCCGACGAGGGCGTCGCACTCATCACGCGTGTGTACGACGAGTTCGGCTTCGACACCGTCAACATCGGCTCGCTCAGCGAGAGCTGGCGCGTCGAGCGCGACCAGCCCGCGTACGTCGTGCGCCAGAACGCCGACGAGCTGACGCAGAATCTGGCACGCGCGGAGCGCTGACCGCGGCGGGCGCAGCCATCGCGACCGTCGCACGCTGCGGCTGCGGCGGCGCGAGCCCCGGAGGGCGCGAGCTCCGCGCCCCGGCCCGCCGCACGCTCATAAACGCCGTTCGCTCACAGAAACACGCTCTCCACGCGTTTCTGTGAGCGAATCGCGTTCACGCGTGGATGCCGGGACCCCGGCGCCGCAACGAAATACCCCCGCCGCACGAACCGTGCTGCCGCCGGGGTTCGCGCAGCGGTATCGGCACGCGCGCATAAACACGATCCGCACGCACAAACACGCTCTCCCCGTGTTTCCGTGAGCGAATCGCGTTTATGCGTGGATGCCGGGACCCCGGCGTCCGACTCAGAGCGAAGCGAGCGCCCGGTCGACGTCGGCGACCAGGTCGTCGACCGACTCGATGCCGACCGACAGACGCACGATGGTGTCGGGCACCGCGAGCTCGGTCCCCCGCACGGAGGCGTGGGTCATGGCATCCGGGTAGTTCACCAGCGACTCGACCCCACCGAGCGACTCGGCGAGGGTGAACAGCTGCGTCGACTCCGCGAAGCGGCGGGCGGTGGCGCCGTCGGCCAGCTCAAGCGACACGATGCCGCCGAAGCCGCTCATCTGCGACGCGGCGAGCGCGTGGCCCGGGTGCTCCGGCAGACCGGGGTAGAAGACGCGCGCGACGCGGTCGTGACCGGCGAGGTGCTCGGCCACGGCCTGCGCGTTCGAGCTGTGGCGCTGCATGCGCACCGCGAGCGTCTTGATGCCGCGCGTGGTCAGGTAGGCGTCGAACGGCCCCGAGACCGCACCGGCGGCGAACTGCAGGAACTGCACCTTCTCGGCGAGCTCCGCGTCAGCGAAGGCGAGCGCCCCGCCGACGACGTCGCTGTGGCCGCCGAGGTACTTCGTCGCCGAGTGCACGACGACATCGGCACCGAGCGAGATCGGACGTTGCAGGGCGGGCGAGGCGAAGGTGTTGTCGACGACGACGATCGCGCCGGCCGCGTGGCCCAGGCGCGCCAGACCCGCGATGTCGGTGATGCGCAGCATCGGGTTGCTGGGGGTCTCGACCCAGACCATCTTCGGCGCGCGTTCCTCGATCGCCGCGGCGACGGCATCCAGGTCGCTCATGTCGACGACGCGCAGCTTCACGCCCCACGGGCCGAGCACGCGGGCGAGGAGGCGGTACGTTCCGCCGTACACGTCGTTGCCGAGGAGCACCTCGTCGCCGGGGACCAGGGCTGCGCGCAGCAGGGCGTCTTCTCCGGCGAGACCCGAGGCGAACGATAGCGCCCGTGCACCTCCCTCGAGGGCGGCGATCTGCGTCTCGAGCGCCGTCCGGGTGGGGTTACCGCTGCGGCCGTACTCGTATCCGCCGCGGAGGCCGCCGATGCCGTCTTGCGCGTAGGTCGTCGAGACGTGGATCGGCGGGATGACCGCGCCGGTGGTCTCGTCGAAGGCCTGGCCCGCGTGGACGGCGAGGCTGTCGAAGCCGCGGGCGGCGGCGTGGGTGCTCATGCGGAGTGCTCCTCGGAGGGGGTGGGAATGAGGGATGCCGTGGGCTCGACGTCGTAGCCGCGCGCGCGCATCCAGTCGTCGTCGAAGATCTTGCTGAGGTAGCCGCGTCCGTGATCCGGCAGCACGACGACCATGACCGCGTCGGCGGGGAGATCACGGGCGACGCGAAGAGCGCCGACGACGGCCATGCCGCTCGACCCCCCGACGAGCAGACCCTCCTCGCGGGCGAGGCGGCGGGTCATCGCGAACGACTCGGCGTCGGACACGCGCTCGTAGGCGTCGACGACGGTCGGGTCGAAAGCGGGCGGCCAGAAGTCCTCGCCCACGCCCTCGACGTCGTACCCGTGAATGTCGCCCCCCGAGTAGATCGAGCCGACGGGGTCGACACCGATGATGCGCACGGCGCCTCCGGCGACCTCGCGAAGGTACCGGCCGGTGCCGCTGATCGTGCCACCGGTCCCGACGCCGGCCACGAAGTGCGTCAGCTGCCCATCGGTGTCGCGCCAGATCTCGGGCCCGGTGGTCTCGTAGTGGCTGCGGGGCCCGTTCGGGTTCGCGTACTGGTTGGGCTTGAAGGCGCCGGGGATCTCGCGCACGAGGCGGTCGGACACGCTGTAGTAGGAGTTCGGGTCGTCGGGCTCGACGTTGGTCGGGGTCACCACGACCTCGGCCCCGTAGGCCCGCAGGACCGCGCGTTTGTCTTCGGCGACCTTGTCGGGGACGACGAACACGCACCGGTACCCGCGCTGCTGGGCCACGAGCGCGAGACCCACGCCGGTGTTGCCGCTGGTCGGCTCGACGATCACGCCACCCGGCTTCAGGTGTCCGTCACGCTCGGCGGCGTCGATGATGTTGGCGGCGATCCGGTCTTTCGCCGAACCACCGGGGTTGACGTACTCGATCTTCGCGAGGACCGTGGCGGCGATGCCGTCGGTGACGCGGGTGAGACGGACGAGGGGGGTGTTGCCGACGAGGTCGGCGACGCTCTGGGCGTAACGCACGGTGGCATCCTGAGGGGTTTGTGCGCCCGTACGGGCGCGGCTGACGGGGTCGTCGAAAACGAACGCGGAGAGGCGTTCAGCGACAACAGCGACAGGTCAGCACGCCGCCAGCATACCCGACGCCGACGATGCTCACGCGACAGCGCCCAGGAACTCCTCGAAGCTCTGCGCCGGCCGACCCGTGACCCGCTCGACATCGCTCGAGACGCCGGCCAGGTCGCCGCTCGCGATGGCGGTGTAGGTGCTCACCCACGCGTCGACCTGCCAGCGGGGAGCGCCGAACGCCGCGCGCGAGGCGTAGGCCTCGTCAACCGTCTCGTCGAGGAAGCGCACGGGGTGACCGCGGACGGCCGAGATCTTCTCGGCCACCTCGGCCATGGTCAGGGCTTCGGGGCCGGTCAGGTCGTATGCGGTGTCGGCGTGCGCGGTGGGATCGAGCAGGACCGACACGGCCGTCGCCGCGACGTCGGAGCGCGAGACCAGCGAGCACCGCCCGTCGCCCGCGGGGCCCCGGATGACACCGTCGTCGCCCGCGAAGAGCTCCATCATGTCCATGTAGAAGTTGTCACGCAGGAACGTCCACCGCATGCCCGAGGCGCGGATGATCTCCTCGGTCGCCGCGTGATCGCGGCCCAGAGTGAACACGGCGTCCGGAGCGGCCGCGAGGAACGACGTGTAGACGATCGAGCGGACGCCCGCCGCGGCGGCGGCCTCGACGAACTCGCGGTGGTGCTCGACGCGGTCGGCCGTCTCGGAGGCCGAGACCATGAAGAGCGTCTCGACGCCGCTCAGCGCCGCGCGCGCGGCATCCGCGTCCGAGTACCGGGCCACGTGCACCTCGGCGCCCTCGAGCGCCGGGGCGCGGGAGGCGTCGCGCACCAGCAGACGCTGCGGGATGCCGCGGGCGGCGAGGTCGCGGGCGACACGACCTCCCACGGCTCCGGTGGAACCGGTGACGGCGATGACGGGCGGCGTGGGCATTCGGCCTCCGAGAGGATGGGAGCGGTGCTTCCAGCGTATTGCGACGGTCCTTTGCCGGGGCCGAGAAGATGTTCAGGAGGCGGGGGCCACCAGTCGCCCGACGCGGACCCGTACGGTCGCCGCCGCAGCCGCTTCGTCGGTGCCGCGCACCGCAGCCGCCACCGCGGAAGCGACCGCGACCGAGTCGTCCTGGGTCGAGACGCCGATGCAGACGGTGATCGAACGTGCACCGTCGACCTCCTCGACCGCGGCGAGAGACCCCTCGGCGTCGACGGCACGCTCGACGGCGCGGGCGACGAGGGGGCGTGCCGAGTACATCTCCCGCACCCCCTCGGTGGCGGTGACGGCGAGGTCGATGCGCGGCGCGAGGGCAGCGGTGGTCAGCTCGGTCATTGGTCTTCCTCTCCGTCGACGTGGACGTCGCCCACGGTGACGTCCACGCGCCCCACCCGCAGGTCGCCGTGTCGCTGGATCGCGGCACGGATCCCTTCGCGCATCTCTTCCACGGCATCCGTCATGGCCCGGCCGAAGCGCACACTCACCGAGACACGCACGTCGAGCGGGGCATCGGGCTCGTTCTGCTGGAGGCGCACACGCCCCACCAGCACGCCGTCGACGCCGTCACCGACGGAACGGATGAGCTCGTAGAGCGCCCCCTCCGTCACGACGATCTCGACACCGTCGGCGCCTCGGACGAGGGGGATATCGCGGCCCGCGCGGAACTCGCGCATCACCTCGCGCATGATCGAGTCGTACCAGGACTCGGCCAGGGGTTTGGCGGCCTGTTCCTCGACGATCTCTCGCGAGAGCCGCCCCATCCGTTCCATGGATGCCAGAACGGCCTGGCATTCCGCATTGCGCTCGATCGCGGCGATGCGCGGAACGCGCCCGCGATCGAGGTAAGCGGAGAGGTCCTCGAGCGAATAGCCCGAGCCCCCGATGTCGTCGCTCATCCCGTCACCTCCAGTCCTGCATGCGTTCGAGC
This sequence comes from Microbacterium sp. SORGH_AS_0969, assembly GCF_030818255.1. Taxonomy (NCBI): domain Bacteria; kingdom Bacillati; phylum Actinomycetota; class Actinomycetes; order Micrococcales; family Microbacteriaceae; genus Microbacterium; species Microbacterium sp. SORGH_AS_0969. The sequence goes on along the minus strand of NZ_JAUTAG010000001.1, from coordinate 2,277,664 downwards.
ACGATCTTTCGCGCCCTGGCGAGTCGGCCGCGCACCGTGGCCGCGTTCTCGCCGACTTCGACGGCGATCTCGTCGTAACTGTGGCCGCCGATCTCGCGCAACACCCAGACCACGCGCAACTCTTCGGACAGCTCGGACAGCACGTTCTTCAGCGCGTCCATCTGCGACGATGCCACAACCGAGCGCTCCGGGTCGTCTTTCGCCGAGACCATCTGCTCATCGATCTGATCGGAGACCTTGCGGGCGCGGAGTCGATCGGTCGCTTTGCGGGACACGATCGTCGTCAGCCAGCTGCGCACCTTCTCGGGCTCGGTGAGGTCGGGCAGGCGCCGCCACGCGGTGATCAGGGCTTCCTGGACGCAGTCGTCCGCGTCGGCGCGCGAGCCGGTGAGGCGGGTGGCGAACGCGACGAGGAACGGCGCGTGACGACGCACCAGCACTCCGAAGGCGAGCTGGTCGCCATCAGCCGCCCGCGACGCGAGGAACGCGTCTGTGGCGGTGGACAAAGAGGGCATCGATTTCCTGTCGGGGTGTGCGTGCACACCCGGGGTGCTGAAGAGGCGGTTCCGTCCACATAGCGAAACACTTCGGACGGAAACCGGACCGAGAGGTTGACGCGGAGCGGACACCTGTGCAGAATTTCCGCTTTCTGGAGACGGCCCCGATGTCGGAGGGCGGCGGTAGCGTCGGAGAACGTCCCCTGACATCGAGGAGCCCCATGCGCATCGCTCTCACCGGCTCGTCCGGAAAGCTCGGCACGGTCGTCGCGCGGGAGCTCCGCGCCGCCGGTCACGAAGTGATCGGTTTCGACATTCGCGGCGAGCGCGGTCCTGGCTTCGTGCAGGTCGACCTCACCGACTACGGCCAGGTCATCGACGCGCTCGCGGGAGTGAATGATCAGCACGACGGCGTCGACGCCCTCGTGCACCTCGGCGCGATCCCCGCTCCCGGCATCCGGTCCGACGTAGCGACCTTCCACAACAACATGACCAGCACGTTCAATGTGTTCTGGGCGGCGGTGCGCCTCGGCATCCAGCGAATCGTCTACGCCTCCAGCGAGACGGTGCTCGGTCTGCCGTTCGACATCGACCCGCCCTACATCCCCGTCGACGAGGAGTACGCGCCGCGACCTGAGTCGGTGTACTCGCTGGTCAAGACGCTCGAGGAGCGCTTGGCCGTCGAACTGGTGCGTTGGAACCCCGAGCTGTCGATCACGGCCCTGCGCTTCTCGAACGTCATGGTTCCCGACGACTATGCCGAGTTCCCGTTCGACGCCGACGCGCGCACCCGCAAGTGGAACCTGTGGGGCTACATCGATGCGCGTGATGGCGCGCAAGCCGTCGAGCGCGCCCTCGAGAAGGCACCGGCCGGGTTCGACACGTTCATCATCGCCGCGGCCGACACCGTCATGACCCGCCCCAACGCCGAGCTCGTCGCCGAGGTGTTCCCCGGCGTCGAGACGCGCGGCGATTTGGGCGAGAACACGACGCTGCTGTCGATCGACAAGGCGCGCCGCCTGCTCGGCTACGACCCGCAGCACTCGTGGCGCGACACGCGCTGACGCGGCAACGCTCGATCGAAGTGCCACACTGAGTGCGTGACCGCTGCCGACCCCTCGACGACGACGACGGCTCCCGCGCGCCGCGGGCGTCCGGGGTACGACCGTGAGGGTCTGCTCGCGGTCGCTGTGCAGCTCTTCAACGAGCAGGGGTACGACGCGACGAGCGTGGCCGACCTCGCCCGCCGCCTGGGTCTGACCAAGTCGGCGCTGTACCACCACTTCGCCTCGAAGGAAGAGCTTCTGGCGGTCGCGCTCGAAGCGGCGCTCGGCGGCCTCGAGGCCGTTCTCGACCAGCCCGGTGCCCGTGAGGGCGCAGCATCCGATCGCCTTCGCTTCGTCCTCACCGGCGCGACGGACGTGCTCGTCGCCCAGTTGCCCGCGGTGACCCTGTTGCTTCGCGTGCGCGGGAACAGCGCCGTCGAGCAGGCGGCGCTCGAGCGCCGACGCGTGTTCGACCACCGCGTCACCGCCCTCGTCGCCGAGGCGCAGGCGGAGGGCAGTGTGCGCGATGACGTCGACGCCGCGGTCGCCGCACGCCTGCTGTTCGGCATGATCAACTCGGTCGTCGAGTGGTACCGCCCCGGCGGCAGTGTCGACGGCGATCGCCTCGGCCACGACATCGTGCGGATCGCGCTCGACGGACTCCGCACCGTCTGAGCACCCGCACGCGCCGACCGCGCGTACCGTCACGCCGACTTCGGCGCCGACACGCCGCATCCCGTCCCCGCCGAGCGGCGTGTCGCCCGAGAACTCCGCACGACGGCACGGCACGACCGCCTGTACCGTCACGCGGACTTCGGCACCGACACACCGCACCCCGCCCCCACCCAGCGGCGCGTCGCCCGAGAACTCCGCACGACGGCACGGCACGACCGCGCGTACCGTCACGCGGACTTCGGCACCGACACACCGCACCCCGCCCCCACCCAGCGGCGCGTCGCCCGAGAACTCCGCACGACGGCACGGGGAGCGGGCCACGACACGGCGGAGGGGTCCCGCGCACCGCGCGAGGCCCCTCCGTCGGCATCCGGATCAGGCGTGCAGGTCGACGCCCTTCGTCTCTTTGATCATCGACACCGCGGCGAGCGACACCAGCGCCGCGACGGCGATGTACACGCCGATCGCCCACGAGACGCCCGTCGAGCGCAGCAGCGCCTCGGCGATCATCGGGGCGAAGGCACCGCCCATGATCGCGCCGAGCGCATAGCCGATCGAGACGCCCGAGTAGCGGACGTTCGCCGGGAACATCTCGGCGTACAGCGCCGCCTGAGGTCCGTACGACAGACCGAGGCCGAGCGTCATGACGAAGAGGGCGACGAAGTACCAGACGATGTTCCCGGTGTCGATGAGGAACCACATCGGCACGGCCCAGACGGCCAGCAGCAGGTAGCCGAGCTGGAAGGTGCGCACGCGTCCGAGGCGGTCCGACAGCCAGCCGCCCCAGAGGGTGAAACCGAGCCACCCGAAGGATGCCAGCGTCGTGGCCAGCAGCACGGTCGGCCGCTCGAGACCCAGCACAGCGACGGAGTACGTGGAGAAGAAGGCGATGAGGAGGTATCCCGCGGCGTTGTTGCCGATGAAGACCAGCGCGGTGAGCACGACCTGACGCCAGTTCTTGCGGAAGAGCTGGCCGAGCGGGGCCGAGGACTCCTTGCGGCGACGGACGAGGTCCTCGAAGACCGGGCTCTCCTCGACGGCGCGACGGATGACGTAGCCGACGACGATCAGCACGATCGAGAGCAGGAACGGCACGCGCCACCCCCACGCGAGGAAGGCCTCGGCCGACATCGACGACGTGAGGATCCAGAGCGTCGCGGTGGCGAGGATCATGCCCACCGGCACGCCGATCTGCGGGAACGCGCCGAAGTATCCGCGACGGCTCACCGGAGCGTGCTCGACCGACAGCAGGGCCGCACCACCCCACTCGCCACCAGCCGAGAAACCCTGCAGCACGCGCAGAAGGATGAGAAGGACGGGGGCGGCCACACCGATCGCGGCGTAGGTCGGCAGCAGGCCGATCAACGCCGTCGACACGCCCATCATGATGAGCGTGAGGACGAGCATCTTCTTGCGGCCGAGGCGGTCACCCAGGTAGCCGGCCACGATCGCGCCGAGCGGGCGGAAGAGGAACGAGATGCCGATGGTCGCGAACGACAGCACCTGGGCGATGGCCGGGTCGGACTCCGCGAGCGGGGCGAGGAACAGCGGCGCGAGCACGAGCCCGGCCGCTTGGGCGTAGATGAAGAAGTCGTACCACTCGATCGAGGTGCCGACGAGGGTACCGGCGAGCACGCGCCGTTCTTCTCGTTTCAGCCCGGTCGAAGAAGGGGATGCCGAGGTCTGTGTGGCCATGAGAACTCCGTCGTTCCGTGGGGCGGGGAAAACGCCCGGTGAAACTATTACCAACCGAGCGTTCAGTAATAGTGTCAGAGGAGCGGGCTCGCGACAAGCGCACCGCGGAGGGAGCACTCATGACGACCTGGACCATCGTGCCCGGAGCCCTCGACGAGCGCCTCGGCATCACGGTGACGGAGCAGTCCGCCGAGCGCGTCTCGGCATCCCTCCCCGTCCAGGGGAACACGCAATCGCTGGGTCGATTGCACGGCGGGGCCACCGCCGCGCTCGCCGAGGCGGTGGGCTCGTGGGCGGCGATGATCCACGCGAGCACCTTCGACAAGGTGTGCGTCGGCGTCGACCTCAACATCACCCACCATCGCGGCGCGCGCGAGGGTCGCATCCATGCGGTCGCCACACCGGCGCATCGCGGGCGCCGGATGGCGACCTATGACGTGCGCGTCACCGACGACGATGGTCGGCTCGTCGCGACGGCCCGCATCACGAACCTCCTCGTCGATCCGGAGTGAGCGCGCGTGCGCGGCGAGATCCCGAGGCGATGAGAACCACAGGGCACGAGGCAGCGCGACGCCCCGCGCCGGCGGCGACGACTCACCCGACCTCGACGCCGGGCAAGGGGCAGGAGCAGACGCCGAACGGAACCCTCTGCCGCCCTCTGGCATCCTGGATGCCGTGACGAGGATCCGAGGGAGTGCACCACCCCCAAGCGATGCACTCCCTCGCCCGTCGAATTGCTTCCCGAACATCTCTCGACGGGCGTATGGGTATCGTCTCGAAGCCGGAGACGACACCCACCCCCGACAAGGTGGTGTCGTCCGGGGCGTGATCCTTACACCGGCGCGAGAATTTTCTTCCGTCCGTCGACGCGTAAGGATCGGCGGCCGCATGGCACAGCCTCTGCGGACGCACGAAAGCGCATGCCGGTGATCGACGAGACGGACTTCGTGGCGCTCTTCCGCGAGCACCACAACGCCGTTCGACGATTCATCGAGCGGCGTGTGTCGGATCGCGAGGCCGCCGCCGACCTCACGATGGATTGCTTCGAGATCGCGTGGCGCAAGCGCGACCCCCGCGATCCGTTCGGATTGCCGTGGTTGTACCGCACCGCGCGCAACCTGATCGCGAACGAGTATCGGCGACGCGACCGGGAGGAGGCGTTGTGGACGCACATCGAGGACCACGTGCGCGCTCTGGCGAACGAGGCCGAGCCCGCGATGGCGCAACGCCTCGTCGATGCCATCCGCGGTCTGCCCGAGCGCGAGCGCGAGATCCTCTGGCTCACCTACTGGGAGCAGTTGTCGGCCGCCGAGGTGGCCCTGGTCATGGAGATGAACACCGGGGCGGTGTGGACGCGACTGAATCGCTCGAGAGCACGTTTGCGGCCGTTGCTCGACGGTGCCGCCGTCCACGCGGAAGGGGTGACCGATGACCGACGATGACCTCGCGCGCGCGCTGCGCCGGCTCGACCCCGCCGAGACCCCGCTCGACGCTGCCCTTCCCCTCGACGCCGAACGTCGCCTGCGACAGATCCTCGACCGCCCGCCCGTCCGGCGTCGCCGCCCGATGCTGGTGTGGACGTCGGCCGCCGCGGCCGTCGCGCTGATCCTGACCATCATCACGGGAGTGCTGTGGATGCCGGGGCCCCCGGCATCCGCTGTCACTCCCGAGCCGCTCGTCTACACGGCTCTCCCCAGCGGGACCGGGGCCGCCGAGGTGGTCGCGGAGGCGCAGGCGCGGTTGGCTGCGGACGACGGCGCGGTGCCCCCGGAGCGCCGCTCCCTGTCGCTCGGTTGGTACTTCAGCGCCTCGCCCGACGGAGCAGAGGCGACGGTGTTCCGGCGCGAATGGGTGGACTTCCGGTGGAACGAGGATCTTTCCGGGTCGGTGGTGACTACGGCGGCCGAGGCCACCGATGCCGGCGGCGACACCGTGCCGAACGTCGATCCCGCCCCGGGCACCGTGGTGGGAGAGCTGACGTACGTGCGCAATCAGTTCCGACCGCTGTCCCCCACGCCGCCGGCGGCGTCCGCCGAGGCCATGCGCGCGCTCCTGGTCGCCACGACGGGTGCCACCGAGACCCTGACCGCCGGCGATGCGATGGTGGGGGTGCGCAGCCTCCTCGGCGAGTGGACGCTGAACGATGTCCAGCAGGGCGCACTCCTGGGCGTCATCGCCGCTTCGCCCGACGCGCGGGTACTCGGAACCACGCGCGACCGTCTCGGTCGCGAGGTCGTGGGTCTGGCCGGCATCCCCTCCACGACCGCGAACGCCGACGTGACTCTGCTGCTATCGGTCGATACCGGCCGGATCGTGGGATTCGAGTCGGCGCTGATCGACGCCAACACCGATCTCGACCTTCCCGCCGGGTCGCTGATCGAGTACGTCCTCTGGGATGTGCAAGGGCGAGAGGATGCGCCGCGATGAGCCGAACGGCGCTACCGCCCCCGTGAGCGGCGCACTTCGACCCCGCTGAGCACCGCGGCGGCCGCGGAGAAGACGACGGACACGGCGAGCGCCACGGTGAGCGCACCGGCGAACGCGCTCGGATCGGGGGCGGGAGAACCCGGTCCGGCCGCGCGCGATGTTCCCGCCAGCGCCAGCACGAAACTCGTGCCGAGCACCGTCTGACCGATCGAGGCGCCTACCCGCTGCGCGGTCTGCACGACGCCACCGGCGACGCCGCCGCGTGCGGGATCGACCTCGGCGAGGGTCAGCGTCTGGTTCGGTGTCACGATCGACCCGCCGGCGATACCCAGGACGAAGAGCGGAACGCACAGGCGCAGGATCACGCCCGTCGGGTCGGTGGCCCCGGGCGCGGCCTGGACGACGACGGCGAGCACGATCGTGACGAGGGTGAAGACGGAGACCGCTCCGAGCAGCAGGGGCCTGCCGACCCGCGAGACGAAGCGTCCGGCGATGGGGGCTCCGAAGACCGTGCCGACGGCGTAGGCCGTGACCCCCAGCGCCGACTGCAACGCCGTGAAGCCGAGGCCGTTCTGGTAATAGAGCGCGAGCACGAGCGGAATGCCGGTGTTGCTGCAGAAGAACACGACCGCGAAGATCACGCCGATCACGAACGATCGCGTGCGGAACAGGCGCAGATCGACCAAGGGCGCGGCATCCGCTCGCGTCAGACGGGACTCGTGCCGGACGAAGGCGACGAGGAGTCCCGCCGCCGGGAGCAGGAGGAGAAGTGTCACGGGACCGCCGGCCTGGCCGGTCTCGACGATCGGGAACAGCAGGCACAGCAGCCCGGCGCCGAGCAGAACGACGCCGAGCAGATCGAGCCGTCTCCCCGCTCCCTGCGCCGCGGGCACGTCGGCGGCGACCCAGCGCCGCGCGAGCAGGACGGCGGCGATACCGACGGGCACGTTGATGAAGAACACCAGGCGCCAGCCGTTGTCTTCGCCACCCACGGCGATCAGCAGGCCCGCCACGACGGGTCCGAGGGCGGTGCCCGCACCGACCGTGAGCCCCAGCCGCCCGAAGGCTCTGCCCCGCTCGAGCGGGGGGAAGGCGTTCTGAATGAACCCCGATACCTGCGGCCCGATCATGCCACCGAAGATCCCCTGGACGACGCGCGCCGCGATGAGCACCTCGGGGGTCGGCGCGAGTCCCACGAGGGCGCTCGCGACGACGAACCCGAGCATCGAGACGATGAACATGCGCCGGCGCCCGCGGCCGTCGCCGAGTCGACCGCCGATGACCGGCACGAGCCCGAAGGCCAGGACGTAGCCCGTGATCACCCACTGCAGCTCGCTCGCTCCGGCGCCCGTCGAGCGCCCGATCGAGGGGAGGGCGACGTTCGTGACGCTGAGGTCGAGGAGCGAGGCGAACTGCCCCATCAGCAGGACGGCCAGCGCGCGCCACCGGAGCGGATCCGCCGATTCCGTCATCGGTCGGGAAGGCCGTGGGCCGAACCCGTCGACCCCTCGGTCGGAAACGGTGTCATTCGCGCCTCCCTCAGACGTGGGTCCAGGCTTCGTCCACCCCGGCGCATCGGAGCGTCCGCGATGTCAGACCTTGCGGGATGAACGCGGCGGGCTGTAGCGCCAGACCTGGGCGAGGAAATTGACGAGAGTGATCACCACGAGCATGCCGATGACGGTGAAGGTGATCGACGATGACGAGTGGCCCTGGAGGATACCGATGACGAGGTACACGACGCTCGCGATCACCGCGGTCAGCAGACTGTTCAAGAACATGCGGAGTTTCGTGGGGACGGGCGCAGTGGGGGTCATCGGTTCTCCTCGAAGCGAGTCAGACGGCACGTACTGCCGACACTAGGGGACACGGCACCCCCGCGGTCACTCATCACGCCCGGCGGCTACCTACCGCCAGGGGCGAGCCGCCCGACGGCGCCAGTACTCGTTGGAATCGTCCGCCCACCGGCCGAGCGTCTCGACGTCGACCTCACGCGGCGTGGCCGCGGCTCCCCGGCGGAGTTGCGGGATCGTCACCGCTCCGCTCAGCACGACGTCGGCCCACGGCTGCGCTCGAGCGACGCCGAGGGCCAGCGACGCTCCGTCGAGGCCCGCTCCGACGTCGCCGTCGGGCTCGGAACGAGCGAGCTCTCCTCCGGCGAGAGCTTCCTTCACCACCACCGTCCAGCCCACCGCGTGGGCGCGGGCCAGAGCCGGTCCCGCCGCCTGCTCGCGCAGATTCCACGTGGCCTGCACGACGGAGAACGGACTGTCGGTGAGCGACCGCGCCGCGTCGACGACATCGCCCTGATGGGGCCCGCTGGTCGAGATCCCCACGCGCACTCCCCCGGCGGCGATCTCGCGGAGCCGTTCGAGCACGCCCGCGTCCCCGAGCGCGGGACTCTCCGGGGTCACCGAGTGGATGAGGTACGAATCGGGTGCCGACCCGAGAGCGGCGAGAGTCTCCGGCCACTGCCTCTCGAGCATCGCGGCGGAATGCTCTTTGCGCTCGTGGACCGTGGCATCCATTCGCCATTCGCCGACGTACTCGTAGCCCCACTTCGACCCGATCGTCAGCTCGGCACGACGCTCCGGATGCGCCGCGAGCCACGACCCGAGGAAGCGTTCGGCGTACCCGTAGGACCGGGCGGCGTCGACATAGCGGATGCCGAGCGCCCACGCCTCGTCGAGCAGAGCGTGCGCGCGCTCGCGCATCGCGTCGATCGAGCGCGTTTCGGGGTCACCCAGATCGACGTCGCGGTCGGTGGTGATGTAGGCGGGACGACCGACCGCCGCGAGACCGAGTCCGAGGCGAGCGGACGGCGAAGCGGCGTCGGTCATGACTCGACGGTAGCCGCAGGAACGGTCGCCCCCGTGCCGACGCCGGTGATCAGGGCGAGGCGGGAGGTCATGCTCCCCATCCTGCCCAGTACGGGGGAGGATCCACCCGGACCCGTCGCGCGGTGCGCCCGCGCCCCATCACGCTCGGGCCGTGCGGTCCCCCGGGTTCTCGGACGCGTCACCTTGGGCGGCGACCGCGAGCGCGAGTGCGGAGAGGTACATCTCGAGCTGCGTGGCGAAGACCTCGCGGTAGTTCATCATCGCGAGCTCCGCCTTCGCCGCTTCCGCGTGCGGGTACTGCGAAGGATCGGTGGGCGCATAGACCTGGATCCAGCCTTCGGCGACCTCGCGCGAATCGGCTCTCACCAGTCGCGCCCCGTAGGCCGAAGCCGCACCGAGCACCATCTGCGTGTACACCTGGTACTGCATCACGGCCGGGCGACCACGCAGGCCCGCAACCGCCATCGCTCGCAGGATCCACTCCACGGCGCGCAGCTCGTTGATGCTGTTGGCGACCATGAGCAGCGTCGCGGCCGCGGCGGCGGGGTGAGCCTCCGCCGTCCGCCAGGCACGCCACGCCAAGTCCGTCAGGTCGGCTCGCCAGTCATCCGTGGGCTCGTAGCCCTCGAGAGAGATGCCGTCGAGGCGATCCGCGAGGGCGGTCAGCAGGTCTTCGCGACTGGCGAAGTGCCGATACACCGCAGTGGGCGACGACTTCAGCTCCGCCCCCAGACGGGAGAACGTGAGAGCGGACTCCCCCTCGCCGTCCATGAGACGCAGGGCGGCGTCGACGATCTCGGCGCGACTGAGCGAACCGCGCTTGCGACGGGTCCTCTTCTCTTCGGCCATGCTGCCTCCGATCTCCCCGCGGGCGTCCACGGGTCTGGTCGGTACTCGACCTCGTGAACGAAGAAGACTATCCCACTCACAACGTTTCGACCTCGCGTGCGGCTCAGCCTGGAGAGCAGTCATCCGTGCCTCGCGTCACCCGTGTTTCCCTCGTGGACGGCCATTGTTACGAGTTAGTGAATGCTGTTGACTATGTCATCCACTATGGACATACTCGGCGTCACCGCGCAACGAAGCGCACCGATTTGACAGCCCGGAGTAACCGATGGCTCCCGCTCCATCCCTGCGTTACTGCGTCACCATCACCGCTCACGTCGCTCCCGGGATCCCGCTCGAGAAGCAGGGCGACGACGTCCTCGAGTTCATCCCCATCACCGGGGGACCCGTGACCGGCGAGGTCACTGGCGAGATCGTGCCCGGGGGCGGCGACTGGTGTCTCGTGCGCGCCGACGGCACCTTCGCCGTCGAAGCCCGCTACCTCATCCGCACCACCGAGGGAGACGTCATCGACGTCTACAACGTGGGCGTCGTGCGCGAGCCCGCGGACGGCGCCGTCTACTTCGAGAGCACGCCGCGCTTCCGCTCGGTCGCTCCCCACCTGCACTGGCTGACGCGATCGATGTTCGTCGGCCGGCGCGCCACCGCGAACCCCCACCACACGACCATCGAGATCTTTGAGATCGCCGACTGACCCCGACCCGACCCGCGCATCACCCGAGAGGCAGACCATGAAAACCCGTCACGGCGTCATCGCCGCAACCCTCGCTCTGACCGTCGCGTTCGCGACAGCCGGCTGCACGACCACCGGTGGCGACGCCACCGCCACGTACACCGACACGATCCGCACGACCATCGACATCCCGGCCACCTTCGACCCGACGCTGGCCACCTCGCTCCCGGACTTCCTGCTCGCGCGCAGCTCCTACGACACCCTCGTACGCCGCGACGCGAGCGGTCTGGTGCCCGGTCTCGCGACGAAATGGACGTCGACCCCGACGCAGGCCGTCTTCACGATCCGAGCGGATGCCACGTGCTCCGACGGCACGAAGATCACGCCGACGATCGTCAAGAACTCCCTCGACTACTTCGCCCGGCCCGCCAGCGGTTCGACGCAGGTCGTCTACACGTTCGGCCCCGGCAACACCCCGACCATCACCGCGGACGACGCCGCCGGCACGGTCACGGTCGACATCGCCAACCCGTGGCCGTACATGGTCGACGCGATGTCGGTCGCGAGCAGCGGCATCATCTGCCCCGCCGGCCTCGCCGACCCCGCCGGTCTCGCCGCGGGCACGGTGAAGGGCAGCGAGTCGGGTCCGTACACGCTGAAGACCTTCCAGCCCGGGGTGAGCTACGACTACACGCTGCGTGGCGACTACTCGGCGTGGCCGGCCTGGACCAGCTCGGTCACCGGCTCTCCCGCGACGAACCTCACCTACACGGTGTCGCCCGATTCCACCGCCACGGCGAACCTCATCCTCGGCGGTCAGCTCGACATCGGCAAGATCCAGGCAACGACCCGCGACCGGTTCCAGGGCCAGACGGGTTACACCGTCACCGTCAACCCGTTCTCGGACAGCTACCTCATCTTCAACGAGCGCGAAGGGAGCCCCTTCACCGACGAGGGACTGCGGAAGGGCGTCATCCAGGCGATCGATCGCTCCATGTTCGGCAACGTCACCTCGCAGGACACGGGCACGGTGCTCACCTCCCTCGGAGCCGACAGCGTCTCGTGCGTCAGCGGCTCGAACATCGACATCCCCTCGCAGGACGTGGCCGCTGCCACCGCGGCGCTGTCGGGCACGAAGATCCGCCTCGTGGCACCGACGATCATCGGCCCGGCCGGTGCCGGCAACGAGTACATCGCCGAAGCGCTGCGTGCCGCAGGCGCCGAGGTCGACCTCACCAACACCGATGTCGGCAGCTGGATCACCACGGTCGCCGCCAAGCCCGGCGACTGGGACATGACGGTCTTCGCCGACCTCAACTTCCTCGGCTCGCTCGCGAGCCCCCTGCTGAACCTCACCGGTCCCACGCTCGAGGGGGGCGGCACGAACTTCGGCGCGGTCGCCAACACCGGCGCCGAGACGAGCTTCGCCGCCGCCAACAGCGCGACCGACGAGACCGCACGCTGCGCCGCCCTCGACGAGACGGTCCAGGCGCTGGTCAGCCGCTCCGACACGCTGCCGCTGCTCAACGACGCGTTCATCTACGCCTCGCGTCCCGGCTTCACCGTGCAGATGCTCGGCGGAGCGCTCGACGACCCCCTCTTCCGTATCTCGAAGTAACGCCGACAGGGATGCCGGGCCTCAGGGCTCGGCATCCCGAAAGGACCCCTCATGATCTCCTCCTCCATCTCCGCCACCGAGCTCGCCCGGAAGATCCGCTCCGGTGAGGTCTCGGCCGTCGAGGCTGCTCAGCACTACCTCGACCGTCTCGACGCGGTGAACCCCGCCGTGAACGCGATCGTGTGGATCGACCGCGACGACGTCCTCCGCCGCGCGCGCGAGTCCGACGACCGCATCCGCCGCGGTGACACCTCCCGACCGTTCGAGGGGGTGCCCATGCCGATCAAAGACCTGGTCGCCGTCCGTGACCAGCCCCTCACCTTCTCGTCGATGTCGGTCGAGGAGCGCCCCGCCGAGGCGAACGAGGTCACCGTCGATCTCATCGAAGAGGCCGGCTTCGTGCTGTTCGGCCGGTCGAACAGCCCCGAGTTCGGGGCGCTGACCGCGACCGAGAACGCCCGTCACGGCAAGACCCGCAACCCGTGGAACCTCGACTACACCTCGGGCGGCTCGTCAGGAGGCGCGTCGTCCGCCGTCGCGGCCGACATCGCGCCGATCGCCAACGCCTCGGACGGCGGCGGGTCGATCCGCGTGCCGTCCGCGGCCACCGGCCTCGTCGGGCTGAAGCCGAGCCGCGGCCGCATTCCCAATGACGTGCGCGCGTGGGAGCACTCCACCACCGAGGGCGCGATCACGCGCACGATCGAAGACGCCGCGGGGGTGCTCGACGCGCTCGCCCGCCTCGACCCGCTCGGGTGGTACTCGGCGCCCGCGCCCATCCGGCCCTATCTCGAAGAGATCCGCACCACCGGACCCCGCCTTCGCATCGGCCTGCTCCTCGAGGCACCCACCGGCGTCGACGTGCACCCCGAGAATCGCGAGGCGGCTCTGGTGGCCGCGCGAGCGCTCGAGAGCCTCGGCCACCATGTCACGCCCGTCTCGCCGTTCCTCTTCTCGGAGCGCGCCACCCGCGGATTCGCCGACCTCGTCATCAGTGCCTCGACCTGGGCCTCGCCCATCGAGGATGCCGACAAGCTCGACACCTACATCCGGTACCGCTACGACCGGGCGGCATCGTTCCACGCGGGAGAGTACGCCGAGATCGCCGTCCTGCTGCAGATCGAGACCCGCCGGGTGAACGCCCAGTGGGGTCGCGACTTCGATGTGCTGCTCACCCCGACCACTGCCGTCCCCACTCCCCTGGTCGGCTCTGTCTATGACGAGGCGAACAACGACCCCGCGGGCGAGCGGCTCACCGAGTTCTCGACGATCTCGTTCACCGCGTTCTGCAACATCTCGGGCCTCCCGGCACTCTCGCTGCCCGTGCACACGGGAGCGAACGGGATGCCGCTGGGTGCCCAGCTCGTGGGGGCGCCCTACGACGAGGCCACGCTGCTCCGCCTCGGCGCCGAGCTCGAGCCGATCTTCGACTGGCAGCACCGCCAGGCTCCTCTCGCCCGCGGTGTCGTCCTGACCGGGACCACGGCGGACTGATGTCGGGCGTCGATCTCTCGGTGATCGCCGAGGCCCCCGCCGCACCGGTGCGCCGGCGGGGCGGGGGCAGCGGGTGGGGCGCGTTCGCCCTCCGCCGTCTCGGGGGCCTCGTGCTGTCGCTCGGGTTGTTGGTGCTCCTCACCTTTCTGATCGTCCCGTTGATCCCCGGTGACCCCGCGATCGCGATCCTCGGCCCCAACGCCTCGGCCGATGCCGTCGCGGCTCTCCGCGAGCGCCTTCACCTGAACGACCCTCTGCCGGTGCAGTTCCTCGACTACCTCCACGGTCTCATCACTCTCGACCTCGGCCAGAGCTTCCGCTACAACACCCCCGTCACCACGACCATCGCGACGAAGCTGCCCTACACGGCCACGACCGCGATCGGCGCGATCCTCGTCGTCATCCTCGTCGCCATCCCGGTCGGGATGACGATCGGCGTGCTCACCCGCAGTGGGCGTCGCCCGTGGCTGTCCGTCGGCTTCGGGACGCTCGCGGGCTTCTTCGCCTCGTTCCCCGCCTACGTCGCCGGCACCCTGCTGGTGGTCGTGTTCGCGATCTGGCTGAAGGTGCTCCCCGCGGGCGGGGCGGCGACGTCCAACGCCTACATCCTCCCGATCGCCGCTCTCGCTCTCGGCCCGACCTTCGCCGTCGCACGCGTGGTCGTGCAAGAGACCTACTCCGTCCTGCACCAGGACTACATGCGCACGGCCCGCGGCCGCCGACTGAGCGCGGCACGGCTCTACATCCGACACGCCCTGCCCAACCTCATGGCGAGCACCCTCACCCTGACCGGGCTCATCCTCGCGAGCATGCTCGGCGGCGCGATCGTCATCGAGACGGTGTTCAGCCTCCCGGGCCTCGGCCTCGAGGTCGTGCAGGCGATCATCTTCCGCGACTTCCCCGTCATCCAGGGGATCGTCCTCACGGTGGGCGCGCTCGCCATCCTCATCAACCTGGTGATCGATGTGGTCCTCGGCCTCATCGACCCGCGCACCCTGGGAGGACCCACCCATGTCTGACCGCCGACGCCGGATCCCGGCATCCCTCATCGCCGGCGCGATCATGCTCGCCGTGCTCGTCGTCATCGCGGTCGTCGCCCCGATCGTCTGGGGAGCGAGCGCCACGACCGTCACGGCCGACACCCGGATGCCACCCTCGCCCGCGCACCTGCTCGGCACCGACGACCTCGGACGCGACGTGCTCGCCCGCACGCTCGTCGCCACGCGTCTGACCCTGCTCATGGCCACCGCGGCCACGATCGGATCGGTCGTCCTCGGAGTGCTCATCGGCGGACTGATCTGGGTGGGAAGCCGCCGGGTGCGCGACGTCGTGCTGCGCATCGTCGACTCGACCGTCGCGTTCCCCTCGCTGATCCTCGCGCTCGTGATCGCGGCGATCCTCGGCGCCGGCACCGTTCCGGCGATCATCGCGATCACCCTCGCCGGCGTCCCGAGCTTCGCGCGCATCACCTCGAACATGACCGGTTCCGTCGCGACGCGCGACTTCGTCGGCACCGCTCGTCTGCTCGGCGTCCCCCGCCTGCGTCTGTTCAGCCGGCACCTGCTGCCGAACATCTCGGGCCCGCTCCTCGTGCTCATCGCGTCGAGCTTCGCCCTGACCCTGCTCGACATCTCGAGCCTGTCGTTCGTCGGCCTCGGCGTGCAGAGCCCCGAGTTCGACTGGGGGCGTCTGCTCAACGAGGGCCTCCCCGCCGTGTACTCGCAGCCGATGCAGGTCGTCGGCCCCTCCGTCATGCTCGTCTTCACCGGCGTCGCGGCGATGCTCACCGGCGACGGCCTCGCGATCTGGCTCGACCCCCGCAGCTCGCGCACCTCACGTGCCTCCGCCGCACGTCGCACGCCCCGCGGAACCTCGGTGCACACCGACGCCCTCGTCGAGGTACGCGCGCTCACCGTGACCGCCCCGAGCGGCAAGACGCTCGTCGGCGGCATCTCGTTCGAGATCGGCGCAGGAGAGATCCTGGGGCTCGTCGGCGAGTCCGGTTCGGGCAAGTCGATGACGGCGATGTCCCTCGCGCGACTTCAGGCCGACGGGGTGCGAGTGGATGCCGAGGTCCTCCGCCTCGGCGACCTCGACCTCCTGTCGAACAAGCATCGTTCGCGCCTCGCGCGCGAGGTCGGCTTGGTCTACCAGGACCCGGGCTCGACCTTCAACCCGGCCCTACGGATGGGCGCGCAGCTGACCGAGGTCGCCCGCGTCCATCTCGGTCTCTCACGCCGCGCTGCCCGTGACCGTCTACGCGACGGCCTCGGCGAGATGCGGATCCGTGAGCCGCGAACCGTGATGGGACAGCACCCCTTCCAACTGTCGGGCGGCATGCTGCAGCGCGCGCGACGATCGCCAGCTCGCTGGTGACCGATCCCGCCCTGTTGATCGCCGACGAGCCGACGACCGCGCTCGACGTCACCGTGCAGGCCGACGTCCTGCGTCAGCTCAAGCGCCTGAACCGCGACCACGGCACCGCGGTGCTGTTCATCTCGCACGACATCGGGGTGGTCGAGGCGCTGTGCGACCGCGTGCTGGTCATGCGAAACGGCGAGATCGTCGAGCGGCTGACCGCCGAGCAGCTGCGCCGCCGCGAGGTGGAGCACCCCTACACGCGGGCCCTGCTCGCGGCCACCCCCACCCTGCGCACCGCTCCGCGCCCCCTCGAGGAGGCCCACCGTGTCTGACACCCCTCTGTTGAGCATCAGCGACCTCGCGGTCGATCTGGGTCATGGCATCCGGAGCGCCCGCGTGCTGCACGGCGTCGATCTGCGCGTCGATCGCGGGCGCACGATCGGCGTCGTCGGAGAGTCCGGCTCGGGCAAGTCGACGCTCGCGAAGACGATCGTGGGCCTGCACCGGGTCGCCGCCGGGTCGGTCGTGTTCGACGGGATCGAGCTCGCGTCCGCTCCCCGCTCGATCATCGCGGCGGTCCGCCGACGGGTGCAGTACATCCCGCAGGATCCGTTCTCATCCCTCGACCCGCGCCGCACCATCGGGCAGACGCTCGCGGAGGCGATCGATCCCCGCGGGGCGAGCCTGCGTCGCCACCGTGCGCGGATCGTCGAGGCCTTGGCATCCGTCGCCCTGGGTCCGGATGCCGTGGACCGCTACCCCCACGAGTTCTCGGGCGGTCAGCGCCAGCGCATCGCGATCGCCCGGGCGCTCGTCGTCGACCCCGACGTGATCGTCGCCGACGAGATCACCTCGGCGCTCGACGTGTCGACACAGGCCGAGATCCTGCAGCTGCTCGAGCGCCTGCGCGACGAACACGGACTGACGATGCTGTTCATCTCGCACAACCTCGCCGTCGTCGAAGAGCTCTGCGACGAGGTGGTCGTGCTGCTGCACGGACGCATCGTGGAGCAGGGCCCGATCGAGGCCGTGTTCGCCGACCCCCGCGACGACTACACGCGCCGGCTCCTCGAGTCGGTGCCGGGTGGCGCGGCGTTCGACATCGCGGCGCCGGTGGTGACGGCGGCCGTGCGGACGGTCGGGCGCGGGTAGCGCCTCACCCCCTCGTGGCCGGGGTTGAATGGAGGCTCCACGCACGACCGCGAGCTTGTGAGACCACCATGACGTACGGAGACCTCCGCGACGACGCCCAGCCCATCTGCCCGTCGTGCGGTATCACGATGCACCCCCTGATCGATGAGGGCCTCGAGGCGGACGAGTGCCGCGACTGCGGGTTCCGGCTGGCGTGGGCCGACGGCTCCGACTCCTCGGATACGGGCGACGAGGCTTCGTCCGGCTGGTGGTGAGCGCGCGCGGAGGCGACCGGGTCAGTCTCCGCTGCGCAGGTCGGCGACCGTCCGATGCTCGAACGCGATCTCGTCGAAGGCGACGCGGCATCCCTCTCCGGTCGGGCTCTGCACCTCGAAACCGACGGTCAGGGCATCGGCGACGCCCGGCAGCGTGAACGCCCGGACGAAGCTCCACCCCTCGCCGTCGTGAGCGTGGAAAGCCAGGAGGTTCCCCACGCGCGCGATGCGGAGCCGCGCGTCGGGCGCGTGCACGACGAACCCGTTGGCGTCGTCCGAGACCCCCTTCGTCACGACCGAGACGACCATCGACGCTCCGGCCGGGGACCGCTCGAAGCACAGCTTCGCCCACGTCGTGTCGTCGACCCACGCGAGCAGGACCCCCGCGTCGAACGTCGCCCCGAAGTCGGGTGTCACCCGCGCGGACAGCGTGAAGTCCCCCGCCGGCGGCGTGCCGAGCAGGGTGTGCGCGTTGAGCAGCGTCTCGGCCGCGACCCCGCTGACCCCGCTCGGGTCGACGAAGAGATCGGTTCCGGCCGGAGCGGTCCCTTCGATTCCGGATGCCGTCGGCATCCACGCCGATCCTTCGGAGGCGTGGAGGGCGAAAGGGAGGGTGGGAAGGTGCATGGCATCAGCTTCCCAGGAAGCGGCGCGCGTATGCCATTCCGCGCGGCTCGGGCCAGCCAGGCGCAGACCGACGAGAAAAGCGCCGGAGAATCTCCGGCGCTTCTGTCTGACGGTCTTGGTAGAGCCGGTACACCGCTACTCGGATAAATCCGCGCTACTACCGCCACCTCTTGTGGAACTGCAGAAACTGGCTGATCTGGCGCCAAATTCGCCTTTCTCCGCTACCCCAGGAGAGCAGGTGAGTCGATCACTGCGCCGACGTCTCGAACCGGCACAGATCAAGCGAATCGTCGCCGAGTACGAGTCGGGCGCAACGACTCCGAGTCTGTGTGAGACCTACGGCCTGTCAAAGACCGGCATTCTTCGCTTGCTTCGAGACGAGGGAGCAACACTGCGACGTCAACCGCTCACAAGCGACCAGGTCGAGGTCGCACGAACGCTGTACGAACACGGCCATCCGATCGCCACTATCGCGTCTCGCCTCGGCACCAGCTACAACAACGTACGGCAGCGACTCATTGGGGAGGGAGTCCAACTGCGACCGCGCGGCGGTAGCCACAAATGATGTGACTCGCCCCGGCGTTACAAGAGCTTCCCGCCACGGTGTTGCCCAGCCTGAATTTCCTCCTTCTCGTGAGCCATTTATGAGACACTTGTATCATGGGTGAATTCGAGGGAGATGCTCGCCAGGCGAAATCTCGTGCCCGTCTGCATACGGCCGTGCTGGAAGCAGCTGCGTCGACGCCGATCAGAGACGTGAAGATCACCGACGTGGCATCACGCGCGGGAGTGGGAAGAGCGACGTTCTATCGGCACTCCCCCTCACCTGAAGCTCTGTTGGAGGAAGCGCTCCGTTCCGAACTGGACGACCTGCGCGACGCGGGACTTCGCGGGGATATCCGGGATCCGCTCGCGCGGCGACTGCAGTTCGAAGCGACCTTGATGAAGGTGGTCGGGCATGTCGTCCACCGGGAAGCGGTGTACGCCCCGGCGCTTCTGTTCGATAAAGCGCCGGGCGTGACCTCGATGCTGATCAGGCATGTGCACGATTCGGTGATCCTCAGTCAGAAGACTCTCGGGTTAGATACGTGGAACGGTGGAGACGCCCCGCCAGCAGATGTCGACCCTGAATTCTTCGCAGAGGCGGCTGCCAATGGTTTCGCCCACTTGTTCGTTGGGGTGCTGACCAGTTGGCTCCGCTACGTCGAGGACCGGAACCCGCGCACGTTCCTGCGCGTCTTCAACACCGTCGCCCCGCACTGGTGGCTGACGTCTGACGCCGGGATCACTCCCCTGGATGACCTGATCCATCAGGCCTAGTTGGGTCGCCGTCGGCGACCCCGTTCGAAGATGAATGGAGAACATGATGAAGGCAGCCGTGACCCTCAAGACAGGGAAGGGCTTCACCACCACCGAGATCCGAATCGCTGACCCCATCGGTCGTGAGGTGCTTGTCGACGTCAAGGCGTCTGGCCTGTGTCTCACTGATCACTCGCTGATGGCCAACGACTTCGGGTTTCCGCTGCCGGCCGTTTTCGGCCACGAACTCGCTGGTGTCGTCGCTGCAGTCGGACCGGATGTCACCGAGTTTCAGGTCGGCGACCACGTGGTCGGCTGTCTTGTGCAGTGGTGCGGCAGATGCCAGCCCTGCATCGAGGGCATCCAGACCGACTGCCTCAACCCGCTAGCGGTCGAGCGCAGCGCAGGAGAAGAGCCTCGCCTGGTTGGATCGGACGGGCCGGTCTACCAAGGGATGGGGCTCGGCGGGTTCGCAGAAAAGGCACTCGTCCACGAGAACCAGCTCGCCCGTGTAAACGACGAGATCCCCTTCTCCCGCGCGGCGCTCCTCGGTTGCGGGACCGTCACCGGCGCCGGCGCTGTCATCAACAGCGCCAAGGTAGCTCCTGGCGATACGGTCGCGGTCATCGGCACTGGCGGCGTGGGCCTGAACGCCATCGCCGCTGCTCGTCTCGCTGGCGCGAAGACGATCATCGCTGTCGACATCCAGGACACCAAACTGGACATGGCGACCCGCTTCGGGGCGACGCACGTCGTCAACTCTCGCAACACCGACCCGGTCGAGGAGATCCGTCGTATCAGCGGCGGCGGGGTGGACTACGCCTTTGAGATTATCGGCCTGCCCGCCACTCAGATGCAGGCCATCGCCGCGGCCAAGACGAGCGGAACAGCGGTCCTCGTGGGCATGGGCAAGCCAGGCGCGAAGATCGAGATCGAGACGTCCGCAGCGTTCCTTGCGACGCACAAGACCATCAAGGCAGTGATGATGGGCTCGACCAACCTGAAGCGCGACATCCCGTTCTACGCCGATATGTACGTCGCGGGACGTTACAACCTCGACGATCTCGTCACGAATGAGATCTCGATTGATGAGATCGATGAGGCGTACGACTCACTGGCATCCGGAACAGTTATCCGATCAGTGATCACGAGGTTCTGAGCCGGACTATAGATCGCGGGCAGTGGCTCCGTACGTCGCTAGGCGCGCGAAGCCACTGCCCACAACGCTGATCGCTACGACGCAGAGAGGCCGCCGGAAGTGCAGGCAGTGAGCCTGCACCACTCCGGCGGCCTCTCGATCGAATGCGGACGAGTCAGCTCGACTGTCGCACTGCGGGCACCGTGACGATGAGCTTCGCGTTGGCGAACTCGGTGATCCCCTCCGCTCCCAGCTCGGTGCCGTACCCCGAACGCTTGGTGCCGTGGAACGGAAGTTCCCCAGTCGTACCCGTGGGAGAGTTCAACCAGACCATGCCCGTCTCGATCCGGGCGGCGACCGCGGCGCCGCGGTCGAGGTCGCGGGTGTAAACCGACCCGCCGAGTCCATAGTCAGAGTCATTGGCCAGTGCTATGGCTTCCTCCTCGTCCTTGACACGGAACACCATCGGAACGGGCCCGAAGATCTCCTGGCGGAAAATCGGGTTGTCCGAGTCGATCTCGGTCAAGACCGCAGGCTGGGTGAACGCTCCGGCGCGAGGGACGGGAGCACCGACGTAGTTCGCCTTGGCGCCGTGATCGACCGCCAGCCGGATCTGTGCCTCGACCTCTTCGGCCGCACTTTGAGATGACATCGGTGCCAGGGTCGTCGCCGGGTCGAACGGGTCTCCCGGAGTAAGCCCGGAGAGGGAGAACAGGAAACGTTCGAGGAATGCATCGTACATGGGGTCGAGGACGATCATTCGCTTGGGCGAGATGCACACCTGGCCGTTGACGCTCATGCGGCCGGCGACGGCGCAGCTGACTGCGAGATCGAGATCCGCGTCGTCCAGGATGATCATCGCGTCCGAACCGCCGAGTTCGAGAACGGACTTCTTCAACGCTGCGCCTGCCTGAGCTGCGACGACCGCGCCGGCGGCTTCGCTGCCCGTGAGGGTAACCCCTGTCACTCGCGGATCGCCGATCACACGCTCGATCTGTGCGCGGGTGAGGTACAGGTTGGTGAAGACGCCGTCGGGAACCCCGGCGTCGGTCATGATCTGCTGCACCGCGGCCGCACTCTGCGGCACGATCGAGGCGTGCTTCAATAGGACGACGTTACCCACCGCCAGCTGGGGGGCCAGCGGCCTGATCGGCTGGTAGTAGGGGCCGTTGAACGGTTCGATCGCGAACACGATGCCAGTCGGTTCGATGACCGTGACGGCGCTGTACGCGTCACCGGCGAACGTCTCGACGGGGCGTGAGGCGAGAAGGCGTTCTGCGTGTTGGGCGTAGTAGTCGAGAATGCCGATGGCTACCGAGATCTCGTACCGCGCGTCCGCCAACAAGCGTCCCGTCTCAAGTGTGCTGATCCGGGCTAGCTCCTCGGTGCGCTCGCGCATGATGTCCGCGGCCCGCGCCAGAATCGCAGCCCGCTCGGCTACAGGTCTCTGACGCCACGACTGGTACGCCGCGTGAGCGGCGTCGAGAGCAGCATCCACTTCGGCATCCGTCGCGTCGGGAAATGTGGCGACAGTCTCATTGGTGTATGGGTTGACGGTGGCATAAGCCATGGGGGTACCTTTCTTCTCTTCGTCGAGTAGGAGCGATGGAGGCTTGAGGGTTGCTATCGGTCGCCGTTGCTTCAGCGGCCGATCCTCGAGGCGAGGTGCCAAGCGGATGAGAGTGGTGCTGTGGCGATCGCGGCCTTGATGGCTCCGCCGAGGAGCAACGGGCAGAGGCCGGCCTTGAGGGTCTGAGTGAAGTCAAGTCCCAACGAGACGGCGAGCCAGGGCCGGCCGTTGGGCGCGGGACGGAGGGCGACGGTCTGGCTCACTTGTTGTCCTCTGCCGGGGCGGATGCGGGCACGGACGCGCCGCCCGGGGCGATGATGGCCAGGAGATCGCCCGCGTCGACCTGCTGCGTCGCGGGGATCGCGAGGTGGGAGACGGTGCCGGCGACGGGGGTGGTGATTGCGGCCTCCATCTTCATGGCCTCGATGGTGGCGATGGCCTGGCCCGCCGCCACGGTGTCTCCGACGGCGACCTTCAGGGTCACGACGCCCGAGAACGGGGCGGGGACCTGTCCGGGCTGAGCCGGGTCGGCATTCACCGCAGCCTTGGTTTCGACTGTGACCGAGCGATCGCGGACGAACACCGGCCGCAGCTGCCCGTTGAGGGTGGTCATGACGGTGCGCATGCCCTTCTCCTCGGGCTCTGAGATGGCTTCGAGGCCGACGTAGAGCTTGACGCCCTTGTCGATGTCGACGACGTGCTCCTCGCCCTGGCGGAGGCCGTAGAGGTAGTCGACGGTGTCGATCACGGACAGGTCGCCGAAGAGGTTCCGGTTGGAGTCGAACGCGCGGGTCGGGGTGGGGAACAGGAGCCGGTTCAGTGCCTGCCGACGTGTCGCGGGCTCGGCGTCGGGAGCGAGGTCGGCGCGGTCGGAGTCGCTGAGAGGGGTGACCCCGACCCTGACGTCGCGGCCCTGGAGGACCTTGGTGCGGAACGGCTCGGGCCATCCGCCGGGCAGCTCGCCAAGCTCGCCGGCCATGAACCCGATCACGCTGTCGGGGATGTCGTACTTCTGCGGGTTCTCGGCGAAGTCCTCCGGGTCGGCCTTCACCGCGGCCAGATGCAGGGCGAGGTCGCCGACGACTTTCGAGGACGGGGTGACCTTCGGGATGCGGCCGAGGATGCCGTTCGCGGCGGCGTAGAGGTCCTCGATCAGCTCGAAGTCGTCCGCGAGTCCGAGGGCGATGGCCTGCTGGCGCAGGTTGGACAGCTGACCGCCCGGGATCTCGTGCCGGTACACTCGCCCAGTGGGTCCGGGCAGCCCGGACTCGAACGGGGCGTAGACCTTCCGCACCGCCTCCCAGTAGGGCTCCAGGTCGGACAAGGCCTTCAGGTCGAGGCCTGTGTCGCGGTCTGTGTGGGCGAGTGCGGCGACCAGAGCGGATGCGGACGGCTGCGACGTGGTGCCCGACAGGGGGGCGGCGGCGACGTCGACCGCATCGGCACCCGCCGCACTGGCGGCGAGGAGGGTGGCGAGCTGGCCGCCGGCGGTGTCGTGGGTGTGAACGTGGACGGGCAGGTCGAAGCGTTCGCGGAACGCGGTGACGAGCTTCGCGGCCGCGGCGGGACGGAGTAGCCCGGCCATGTCCTTGATCGCGAGGATGTGCGCCCCGGCGTCAACGATCTGCTCCGCCAGCCGCAGGTAGTAGTCGAGGGTGTAGAGGTCCTCGCCCGGGTCAAGGAGGTCGCCCGTGTAGCAGACCGCGACCTCCGCGACCGTAGCGCCTGTGGCCAGGACCGCGTCGATCGCGGGACGCATCTGCGACACGTCGTTCAGGGCGTCGAAGATGCGGAAGATGTCGATGCCCGTGCTCGCCGCCTCGGTCACGAACGCGTCGGTGACCTCCGTCGGGTACGGGGTGTAGCCGACCGTGTTGCGGCCACGGAGAAGCATCTGGATCGCGATGTTCGGCAGCGCCTCCCGGAGGGCGGCGAGCCGTTCCCACGGGTCCTCGCCGAGGAAGCGCAACGCGACGTCGTAGGTCGCGCCACCCCACGCCTCCATCGACAGCAGCCCCGGCGTCATCCGGGCCACGTGGGGAGCGACCGCGACGAGGTCCTTCGTCCGCACCCGGGTGGCGAGGAGGGACTGGTGCGCGTCGCGCATCGTCGTCTCCGTCACCGCGAGAGCGGTCTGGGTGCGAAGAGCATCCGCGAAGCCCACCGGCCCCAGCGCGAGTAGCCGCTGCCTGGATCCCGCGGGGGCCGGGGCGGTCACGTCGATCTGCGGGAGCTTGTCGATCGGATGCACCGTCGTCACCGGGACGCCGTGGGGTTGGTTGACCGTGACGTCGGTGAGCCAGTTCAGGATCTTTGTGCCACGGTCCTTCGACGTCCGGCCACGCACCAGCCACGGTCGCTCGTCGATAAGGGATGTCGAGAGGTCACCCGCCGCGAACGCGGGATCATCCAGCACGGCCTGGAGGAACGGAATGTTCGTGGACACACCCCGGATCCGGAACTCCGCCAGACCACGACGCGCGCGCCGCACCGCGGACGGGAAGTCGCGGCCACGGCACGACATCTTCGCGAGCATGCTGTCGAAGTGCGGGCTGATCTGCACACCCACCTCGACGGTGCCACCATCGAGCCTCACGCCGGCGCCTCCCGGCGACCGGTACGCGGTGATCCGGCCGGTGTCAGGTCGGAAGTCGTCGGTCGGATCCTCCGTCGTGATCCGGCACTGCAGGGCCGCGCCGTGCAGCCGGATCGTGTCCTGACTCAGACCCATCTCCGCCAGGGTGGAGCCCGACGCGATGAGCATCTGTGACTGCACCAGGTCCACGTCGGTGACCTCCTCGGTCACCGTGTGTTCGACCTGGATGCGCGGGTTCATCTCGATGAACACGTGCTCACCCGCCCGCTCCCCCGCCGTGTCGACGAGGAACTCCACCGTGCCCGCGTTCACGTACCCGATCGAGCGGGCGAACGCGATCGCGTCTCGATGCAGCGCCGCGCGCAACTCGTCGTTGATGTTCGGCGCCGGCGCGATCTCCACCACCTTCTGGTTTCGTCGCTGCACCGAGCAGTCGCGCTCGAACAGGTGCAGGGTCGTGCCCGCCGCATCCGCGAGAATCTGCACCTCGATGTGACGCGACCGCAGCACCGCCTGCTCCAGGAACATCGTCGGATCCCCGAACGCCGAGTCCGCCTCTCGCATCGCCGCCTCCAAAGCGGGACGCAGCTCCGCCCGCGTCTCGACCCGGCGCATCCCGCGCCCGCCGCCGCCCGCCACGGCTTTCGCGAAGATCGGGAACCCGACCTCCTCCGCCCCCGCCAGCAGCTCCTCGATGTCGCGCGACGCAGGCGTGGACTTCAGCACCGGCACCCCGGCCGCGATCGCGTGCTCCTTCGCCGTGACCTTGTGCCCCGCCATCTCCAGCACGCTCGACGCCGGACCGATGAACGTGATCCCGTTCGCCGCCGCCGCGGCCGCCAGCTCCGGGTTCTCCGACAGGAATCCGTAGCCGGGGTAGATCGCATCCGCCCCCGACAGCAGCGCCACCCGGATGATCTCCCTCACATCCAGGTACGCCCGCACCGGATGACCCGGCTCGCCGATCTGGTACCCCTCGTCGGCCTTCAACCGGTGCATCGAGTTGCGGTCCTCGTACGGGAACACCGCCACTGTCGCCGCACCCAGCTCGTTCGCCGCGCGAAAAGCCCGGATCGCGATCTCGCCGCGATTGGCCACAAGGATCTTCGAGAACATCTGCACCTCTTCGTCAAAGACGCGTGGCCAGCACGCCCGCTCCGGGCCGAGCGACGCGCGTGTCCGGTCGTATGGTTGTGGCCCTTCAGGGCGCGGTAGGGGTGGCCGCCTGTCGAAGCCCGGCGAGGTCGCGTTCCGCCGCGGCGCGGAGGGTTGAGAGGTCGCTGGCGAGGCTTCCGTAGTCGGCGAGGTCGTCGAATCCGTACCCCAGCGGTGCGCCAACCCGGACCCCGACGGAGTGAGCGGCGCGGACCACCTGCTCCCAGAGTGCGATCAGCTGGTCGATGTCATCGACCATGTCGATCCCGAGGTCTTGGGAGAGATCTGCCAGGCCGAAGAACACGTAGTCGACGCCTTCCACTGCGCAGATTTCCTCGATGTGGTCGACGCCCGCCTTCGTTTCGATGAGCGGGATGATGAGCGCGTTGTTGTTCATGCGGGCGGCGTAAGGTGCCCAGTCGTCACCCGAGAAGTTCGTGGCCGGCACGACGGGGCACATGCCGCGTCCACCGGCTTGGTACCTCGATGCTTTGACGGCGCGAGCGGCCCCGTCCGCGCTCTCGATCTTGGGGACCATGACGCCTTGGGCGCCGGCGTCGAGCGTCTGCTGGATCGCTGCGTGGTTGTTCTCGAGCACGCGCACGATGGGGACGATGCCGTTGGCTTCGGCCGCCATGAGGTGCGCGCGAAGGTGGCTGTTGTCCATGATTCCGTGCTCACGGTCGATGAGGACCCAGTCGTAGCCTGCGTCGCCGTAGAGCGCCGTGATCGCGGCGTCCGTCGACATGACGAACACTCCTGCCGGGGTGTGGCCGTTGCGGATGAGTCGTTCGAACTCGGCGCGGGCGTAGAGCCTGGTCATGCGTGAAGGTGTCCTTTCGTGGTGGCGGGGAGGGGTGAGCGAAGCTCACGCAGCGTTCGCGGTGAACCGGGGTTCGACGACAATGTTGATCGCGTTCTCCCCTTCGACTCGGCCTTGCAGGGTTTCGAGCGCGAGCGGGAGCTGGTCGAAGCCGAAGATGTGCGTGCGGAGGTCGCTCAGCGGGAGCGTGTTCGCGATGATCAGGTCCGCGGCCATCTGCTGGGCCTGGTGGGTGGTTCCCATCACGCCGATGAGTCGGATGCCTTTGATGGTGACAGCGTCGAGAGGGAAAGCCGTGAGGGGCTTCCCCTTGATGCCGGCACTGGCCAGAGTGCCGCCCTTGCGCAGCATCGCGATGCCGTCGAGGATCGGCTGCTGCGCGACGGGTGAGGTGTCGATGACGATGTCGAACCCGGCGCCTGCGGTCGCCGCTGCTGCGACATCGACAACATCTTCTTCTTCGACATTGACGACGACGTCGGCGCCGAGCCGTTCCGCGAGTGCCAGCTTGTGAGCGTCTCGCCCGAGTCCGGTAGCGATGATGAGGCCGGCGCCGGCCGCTTTCGCCGCAGCAATACACGCCAGACCGCGCTGTCCGGAACCGAGCACGGCGACGCGGGACCCCAGGGTGACACCGGCGTCCATAACCGCCCACTGAATGCCGTTGGCGAGGGGATTCCACAGAGCGGCGTCGGGGGCGCTCACCTCTTGGGGGAAGTGGTACAGGACGGTGTGGGGGTCGATGTAGACGTGAGTCGAGTAGCCACCCCATAGCCCCGGGCCGATGTAGGTCGGTATGAAGCCGTAGCAGCTCGTCCGCCAGGGCATGCCGGTGCAGAACTGCGCCTGATTGCGGCGGCAGGCCTCGCAGCTTCCGCACGCGAGCCATGGGTTCACCGCCACACGGTCGCCCACCTTGAGCCCGGGATGAGCCGCGGTAGCCTCGCCGAGGTCCTCGATGACGCCGACGATCTCATGCCCGTTGATCCGTGGGTACTGGGTCAGGTCGGCTGGGTCGTAGCCGCCGCCGTGCCCCTCGTAGGCGTCGATGTCGCTTGCGCAGATGCCGTTGGCCTCCACCCGGAGAAGCGCCGCGCCAGGGACGAGGCTCGGAAGCGGGATCTCCTGAAACTCGTGACTGTCGGGTCCGGTCTGGACCAGGGCGGTAGCGGTGGAGCTCATCGCGTCGCCTCCACGAGTTCTGCACGGCGGGTGATGGCAGGGTCATCGGCATTTCTGCTTCCCACGGCAAAGCCGGGGACCATGCCCATTCCCTCGTTGCCCACCGCTCTGGTCATCGAGCCGGGGACCGTGGTCCGGCTCTGGATCGCCCAGCGGCCGTCCTTGCGGGTGAAGTGATCGACATACCGTCCGGAGGAGATGGCCTCGAACGGCTGCGCATCACCGTCCGAGGCGAAAAGGCTCGCCTGCGGGTTCACGCTCTGCCAGACGAGGAAGTACGTCTCCACGAAAGCGGAGTCGTCCGAAAGAAACTCGATCATCGTGTTGCTGACATGGTGTGCCGAGTACGCGATCGTCTGATGGCGGTTCGCGACCCACTTGATGAAACCGTCGACGTCGCCCTTGTAGGCGCCGTGGTCGTCGATCCCGTCTGCATGGAACACTTCCCTGAGCTCATCGAGCTGGAGGCGGTCGACGGCGTGGCAGAACTGGTGGACACGGTGCTGGATCTCGGCTCGGTCCGCGAGGCGATCCGGGGCGAACTGACTTGACGAAGGCATTGGGCATGCTCCTTATACAGATTGGTGTTGTGTGGCGTCTGCTGGCCAGAAGGGCGTTCCGGCGTTCGCGGTTGGTCGGCGTCAGAGCACCGCGACAGGGTTGAGGGGGCTGGACGTCGCTCCGACGAACCTCCACGGCAGAGCGGTGAACAGGAACTCCCACCGCTTCTCGGCTTCGCAGGCCCGCGCCAAGGCAGTCAGGTCAAGGTTGTCCATCAGCCACAGCCCCATCGCCACGAGGCTGACGGCGTGGATCGGGCGGGCGAAATCGAAGTCGTCGACCTGCGCGGGCTGCACGTCGTGCGTGCCGTCCGCGCCCATGGCGGCAACGTCCCGGTCGTGAAGGAAGGGAAGGCAGGAGATGTCGAGTCCGGCCTGCACGCCGTCCAGGGGTCCCGGGTTGGCAGTGCGGTACACCGGTCCGAGGGTCTCCAGGGCGGCGGCGTTGCCAGTGTGGATGAGGAGGACGTCCCCGGATCGCACCTGCACACCTTGTCGGCGTTCGGCCTCGAGGAGCTCGTCGACGTGAACGGCGTGGCCGCGCTCGAGGTAGGGAACACCGTGGAGCCCGGCGATGTCGAGCAGAACCCCGCGGGTGATGATGCCCTCGGTGGCGTGCGAGACCGAAAGATGGGCCGACCCGATCGTGTTGTTAGATGCGCTCGCGGGGAAGCCGTTATAGAACAGACCATCCCAGTAGTAGTGGCCTAGCCCGTCGAGGTGTGCGTTGCCGCCGTGAGGGCTGAGCGTGATCTCTTCGCCGACCGCGTCCCAGCGGGCCTCTTTACCGAGCAGGTGACGCACCTCGCCGACCTTTGAATCGCGTTGCACGTTCGTCACTCCGGAGTGCAGCGGGTCTGGGCGCAGGGGGTCGAGGTTTCTGGCCAAGGAGATGGCGGTGCCGCTTCGCACGTTCGCGGCTGCGCGGCGTCGGACCTCCGGGGTGATGAGGTTCAGCGTCCCGAGGCGGTCGTCCTCACCCCATCGCCCCCAGTTGGAGAGCGTGGTGAGGTACTCCTCGATCTGCGCGATGTGGACTCGATCCCGTTCTGCTGTTGTCATGGTGATGCTCTCCTTCCCGCCGGCGGTTCATTGCCGTGAGCGCTTGTAGATGATGGGGGAAATGCCGGCTCGGCACCGTACAAGGCCAAGTACCGGTTCTTCAGGTCGTCCACGATCTCCGCTGCCAGCGGGCTCATCCGCGTCCCGGCGAGCGAAAACACGGACAATTCGCTACTGGAGATGGCGAGTTCGATCGTGATCGGGAGGCGCACCAGACCGTCTCCTGGACGCTGGGTGGAGGCCACGATCAGCGCGTCTGAGCTGGATGCGATGTCCACGAGCATCCCGTAGTCGTCCACCTGGAGGCTCGACGCGAAAAGGTAGCGGTCCCGTTCGCTACCCAGGGACATCAGGTTCTCGCTCCACGCGGTCCCCGAGATACGCGGAAAGGCGAGAAGATCCTCGATCGTCACGCGCTCCTGCTCAGCCAGCGGGTGCCCTGGCCTGACAAAGAAGTTGGGCGCGAAATTCCCGAACACCTGCTGACGCACACGGGTCGATCGCCGCCGCACGGAGGGCAGTCCAAGGTAGAACTCGATCTCACCGTCCAGGAGCAGCTCGGTCATGAGATCCGACGTGCTGGTGTGCACGCGGACGCGCAGATCAGGGGTGGATAGAAGTCGATCCTTGAAGAACCCTGGAAGGACGACACCCCCGAGCATCGGTCCAATGCCGAAGGAGATGGTCGGGACCGCGCGCACTGGCATTCCCGTCATTCGGCTCTCCATTTCGTCGAGATCGTGGAGGATGGCGTCGCTGCGCTCGAAGAGCTCGGTCCCGGCCAGGGTGAGTGTGATCCCTGTCCGTCCGCGTTCGCGTTCGATCAGCCGGGTCCCCAGATGCTCTTCGAGGGATTGGATGCTGCGAGAGAGTGCGGATTGGGAGAGGTTGAGTGCCTCCGCGGCGCGGGTAAAACTGCCTGTCTTGACCACGATGAGGAACTGGCGGAGCTTGTGAACGTCGATCATGGAGCGACCCTAGGGTCGGGCTGAAGACGCGACAAGCACGTGAGATCTGCTCCGACGACGGTCACCGGGTCCATTCTCGTTCCGGGCTGGTAGACGTCGTCGAAGAGCACGGTGCCCGCATCGGTGAGGTGCGCATCCAGGATCTGCTCGTCAGCCGCTGTCGACTCACGCGGTGTGAGGGTGCAGACGATACGGCGGCTTGGCGGCACAGACCGTGACGTGGGTTCGACGATCGAGAGCACCAGCGCGTTGTTGTACGCCTCGATCCGCGGATCGATGATCGTCACGCCCAGCATGCCGCGGTAGGCCGACAGCGTCGCTCTGCCCGTGAAACAGAGACCACCATCTCCCTCGCTTTGCGGAAAGCAGAACTCCCCGTTCTGCATGTATGCAGGTGCCGAGGTGTCTTCGGACCCGTCGTCGATGGCGCGGACGTACTCCCGGAAGCTCTGCTTCACACCCCAGCGCAGGATGCCGTCCGTCACTGGGCGTCGGCGATCCGTACGCAAAGGCCTGCAAGTTCGGGTCGGACCGCGATCTGGCACGCCAGCCTGCTTGAGGGGCGCGCACTGTCGACCATGTCAAGCAGTTCCCGCTCGTCACGGGACTGCGGATCAATCCCGTCCGGAGCGTCGTCGATGTACACGTGGCAGGTGCCGCACGACATCTCGCCGCCGCATTCCCCGACGATCTCGGAGATGTCGTTCTGCAGAGCTGCCCTCATCAGGGACTCCCCGTCCGACGCTTCGACGAGTCGTTCCGCTCCGTCGGGGAGTACGTACACGATGCGCGTCATCGGGCGCTCACCGCCGACGAGACGGACGTGTACGCCACCTGCATCGAAGTGAAGCCGTTGACGCCGTAGTCCGCGATCCAGTTCGGCTCCGCATCCGAGACCGGGCGCAGGTCGGGGAAGGTCTGAAGGACCCGCGGAATGAGGGATGCGAGTTCGAGTCGCGCGAGGGCCCGTCCCAAGCAGAGGTGGATCCCGGTTCCGAACGCGAGGTGGTCGTTGGGGGTCCTTGTGATGTCGAAGCGGTGAGGGTCCGGGAAGACCGTCTCGTCCTTGTTGGCCGACGCCAGGAAGCCGACCGCCCAGTCGCCGGTCTTGATCCGCTTCCCGTTCAGGTCGAAGTCACGGGTTGCGACTCTGAGCCGGCTCTTCGTCGGGGTGGCCCAGCGGAGGACTTCCTCGATCGCGGGCTTGGTCAGGGACGGGTCATCGAGGAGTGCCGTACGCTGGTCCGGGTTGAGCATGAAGGCCCACAGGCCGACTGCTGCAGCGTTGCGTGTGGTCTCGAGGCCGCCACCGATCATCGTGGTGAACCACATCCGCATCTCGTGGATGCTCAGTTCGTCGCCGTCGATCTGCAGTTGGCCGATCACCGTCGCGAAGTCGTCCTTCGGGTCCTTCCTACGGGCGATCGCGAGGTCCTGGCAGTAGTCCAGGAGCTTGCCCATTCCGACGTTGTACGTGGCGACCGGGTCGTTGTCGATCACCCATCGCGGATCCGCGGAGGCGAGCCACTGCCAGGACGCCTCGCGCAGGTACGGCCAGTCCGACTCCGGCACACCGAGCATCCGGAGGATCACCTTCACGGGAAGCTCGGCTGCGATGTCCTCGACGAGGTCGCACTCCCCTCGCTCCGCGACATCCGCGATGATCTCGTCGACGATGCCGGACACATCCGAGCCGAGGCGTCCGATCGCGGGCACGCTGAAGTGCTTGTTGATCGGAGCCCGATACAGATCGTGGACCGGGTTGTCGTTGGTGGCCGGGTTGATGTCCCACCCCTGCGCGTGGCGCTCCTCGGGCGTGCGCCGCTTCGGTGAACGGGTCACGCGCGTGTCCCACCGGTTGCTGAAGAGATCGTCGCGGAGCAGATAGTCCTTGACGTCGTCGTAGCGCGTGATCGACCAGTGAGGCCGACCGTATCGCTCGTTCTCAGTCCAGTGCACGGGGTCCTCGTCCCGCATGGTCTTGAACACGTCGTGGTACTCACGCGTGGTGTACCAGTGAGGGTCAAGAAGCTTGTTATCGATTGCGTGCCAGTCGGTCATCGTTGTCCTTCCGCGAGGCTGAGGTCCCATGTTGACGCGGGGCCTGGTCGAGTGTCCAATGCATCTTGTAGACCCGAAAAATGCGGGAAACGCATCTGAGCTTTGTGCGTTGGAGGAATCTTTTCCCCGCGGAAGATGCATTGGACGCGCGTCTGCTCATCCAGTTGGCTTAGCTCGACCGTGGCGACGATGTGCGGATGCTCTTCCCCGTCGATCGCATAAGGGAAGGGAGAGAGACGTGCTCGAGGCATATGACGTGCTAGTCGTGGGGGCCGGTCAAGCGGGCGTGCAGGTGGCCGATTCGCTCAGGAAAGGCGGATTCGCCGGAACTGTGGGCATCATCAACGCGGAAGACTCGCTGCCCTATGAGCGACCTCCGCTGTCGAAGGCCTTCCTGCGTGGCGAAGCCGAAATCGACGACTTCCTGTTTCACAATGCCGATTGGTATGCGCAGCACGACATCGACCTGATCGCCCCTGCGACAGTCGAGTCTGTCGACGCCGAAGGACACGTCGCGATGCTCGAGGACGGTCAGCGCATCAGCTGGGGCCGGCTGATCTGGGCCGCAGGCGGCCGGGCCCGCAAACTCTCACTTCCCGGCGCCGAACTCGCTGGCGTCCTCTCTCTCCGAACGCACCAGGACGCCGCCGACCTGCGGCAGAGGGTCGGCACCGCTCACCGCGCAGTGATCATCGGCGGGGGATACATCGGCCTCGAAGCCGCCGCCGCGTTCGCCACCCTCGGGCTCGACGTCACCGTCATCGAAGCACAAGACCGGCTCCTCGCCCGGGTCACCTGCAATGCCGTTTCCGACTTCTACCTCGACCTGCACCGCAAGCACGACACCACGGTGTTGCTCGCGAGCGGGATCGAGCGCATCGTCGGCGAGAACGGGAATGCGTCCGGCGTCGAGCTTCTCGACGGCACTCTCCTCCCCGCAGACATCGTCCTTGTCGGCGTCGGCCTCATACCCAACGTCGAGCCTCTCGCCGCTGCAGGCGCAACGGTGACGAACGGACTCGAAGTCGACGAGTGCTTCCGAACGTCGCTTCCCGATGTGTTTGCCATCGGTGACTGCGTCAACATCGCCCACCCGTTCGCTGCCGACTCGCGAGTCAGACTCGAATCGGTTCCCAACGCGAATGAGCACGGAAAAGCACTGGCTGAGGTCCTTCTTGGAGTGGACCAGGCCCCGCCTTCCCCGCCGTGGTTCTGGTCACACCAGTTCGACGTCAAACTGCAGACAGTCGGTCTTCAAACCGGCCACGACGACGCTGTAATCCGCGGCGACGTCGAGAGTAGGAAGTTCAGTGTGGTCTACCTCCGAGAAGGTCGTGT
The DNA here is from genome assembly GCF_030818255.1 of Microbacterium sp. SORGH_AS_0969. Lineage (NCBI taxonomy): Bacteria > Bacillati > Actinomycetota > Actinomycetes > Micrococcales > Microbacteriaceae > Microbacterium > Microbacterium sp. SORGH_AS_0969. Next base: position 2,243,707 of record NZ_JAUTAG010000001.1, on the reverse strand, counting down.
CATCGCCCTGGACTGCATCAACTCCGTCGCCGACTTCGCCCAGGGGAAGCAACTCGTCAAGAACGGCGTCCACGCGTCTGCCTCCGAGCTCGCCGATACCGCGGTTCCCCTCAAAGCTCATTTGGCAACAGTGAAGACGCCGTAACGGCAGCACCCCCGACATAACACCCGACAGATCAAGACTCGAACCAATGTCTGGCGCGAGCGCAGCGACCGAGAACGGAAAGAAGATGCCTACTACCGCAGAAACCGTTGTTCGAAACTTCTACAAGGACTGGGGCGAGGTCGGCTTCAAGGAGGCCTACATTCGTCACCTGCATCCCGACGTCGTTCTCCAGAACACAGGCAGGCCCGACCGAGAAGGCATCGACGCGGTCCTCGGTGCACTCGAGAAGTACATCGAGATCTACTGCCGACCCTTTGCGAAGGTAACCCTCCTCCACCTCGCCACCGAGGGAGACTCCACCGTCATCACCGAACGAACCGAACATTGCTTCAGCCCGGACCACGACGACACCCACGATGGACATTTCGCCTCCGTCTTCGAGATCGAAGACGGCAAGATCAGGCGCTGGGCCGAGTTCTGGGGCGACGACCCCGCAGCATACTCGTTCGGATCCGCGCTTCCCCGACCCGAGACATACCGCAAGGTCAGCAAGTAAGAAGCTGGACGCGGCCCGGTCGCACCGCTCAGTCGGGGCGACCGGGCGCAACCGTCCTGGCCGGCAGGACGCGCTGACGCGGCTTTTCGACCCGCGGGCGAGATCTCAGAACGAGCAAAAGCTTCCGCGCGCATGACCTCCGCCGATGCCCCCCCCCCCCCCCCCCCCCCCCCCCCCCCCCCGGGGGGGGGCTGCCCGACCTCTCCAATGAGGCGTCCCGCTCGCGCAGCCAGAGAGGAAACCCACCATGTACGACCAGCTCATCGCTGCCTTCACTCTCGACAACATCCCTCTCCTGATCGCGGCGGGGCTCACTTTCGCGTTTGGTTACTGGGAGTACCTGTATAGCTTCCGGCTGGTGACGCGGGAGAAGAAGGCCCCGTTCCCGATCTGGATGCACACCTTCTACCTTGCCCACGACAGCTCCTGGGCAGTGATCCTGCTGAGCGCCGCCGCAGCACACAACTGGAACTGGTTCCTCACCGTCGCGTCGATCGCGCTGTTCGTGTGGACCGGATTCGAGATCTTCAACCTTTGGAAGGCCGTCACCCTGGAACGGGTCGAGATCTGGGGCCCGTACTTCGGCGATCGAGTCACCATCCGCCAGGCGGTTTTGAACCTGCTGGTTCAACTCGCCGGGTTCTACGCGGTGGTGAACCTGCTCATCGTGTTCATGGGCGAAGGCAGCGTACTCCAGTGGTTCGCGCTCACCAACGTCGTCATGGCTGCCGGCCCCGGCGTTCTGTGGGCGCGGCGCGGCTCCCGGGATGGCACCAGCGTGGGGCTGGGGATCGTGATCGTCTTCGGCACGATCAACACCTTCCTCCCCACCGGAATGTTCGTCCTCGCCCTGCCCGAGGTGTTCAACACCCCCTGGTTCTATCTCACTGGCGTCGTCTTCACCTTCATCGCGATCGGAAACCTGGTCCGGCTGCTCCGATACCCCCGCAAGCAACGAATCGACACACAACGACGCCCCATCTGGTGATGATCACGCCGCTTGAGGTCGGGACCGCGTACTACGCTGATGAACAATCAGACTTGTCGTTAGGCCTACTCGCGCCTCGAGAATGTCGTGGTCGATCTTGCCTCGACGCGAACGACGTCGACACAGGTGCGATGGCGCCACCGTCGAGACAGGCTTGGGCGTGACGGGCTCGTCGGTGAGGGGATCGAACTCACTCTCCGGTACCGAAGAGTCCACATTGGGTGTTGGCTCTGACGAAAGCGATGGCTGCTTTTCGGCCTGCGCAGCTGAAGCCGGCACCGGGAAGCTCGTCGCCTCGGCAGGAACAGAAGCGCCCACCACCATCGCGACTATCGACACACCGGAACCAGCAAAATGCGCGCGCCGTTGAGCACCCTCGAGGACCGCCGCTTCCGAGTTAGGGCGTTGTCTGGACCACCCAGACTGCGCTGACCATACTCACGCTCAAGCACGCCTCTGGGCTGGACGATCTGAGTAGCCCTCGCGCAAGCTCACCCGAAGGATGAGACGGACATCCAACGAGGGAGGAGCCGGAGACGTGTCGCTGCGACATCTAGGCCCGGCACTTGTTCGAGTAAGACAGCTAACCTGTCCGAGAAGTAGAGCCGGTACACCGCTACTCGAATAAATCAGTGCTCCTGCCGCCACCTCTGGTGGAGTTGCAAAAACTGGCTGGCCTCAGGCCCGCTCCGGGCGCCTCAACCGCTTGCCCCGCGCCGATGCCTCAGCCGCTTCGGAGACGTCTTCAACCGACTCTGATCGCTGAGATCGTCGACAAGTACTGCTCGGGCGCAACCACGCCATCGCTCTGCATCGAGTACTCCCTCTCGAAGGGCGGCTTGCTGAAGCTGCTCCGCGACGAAGGCGTCCGACTCCGTTGCCAGCCTCTGACCGACGAGCAGGTGCGCGAGGCGGCGGCCCTCTATGAGAGTGGTGTTTCGCTCGCGGCTATAGCTGCGCACTTCGACGTCAGCTACGGCAACGTCCGGCAAGCCTTCGTCAGGGACGGGGTGGAGCGGCGACCGAGAGGAGGCCGACGGTGACGAGACGTCCACGTCGTGAGAGCTCCGCCGCCTCAGCTTCTCCCCCACGTGATGATCCCCAAGGCTGCGATGGCCACGACGAACCCGACGACCTGACGGCGGGTGGGTCGCTCTCTATCGATCGCGAAGGCGAGGACGACGGTGCTCGCGGGATACAGCGAACTGATCACGGCGACGACCGACAGCATCCCGTTACGCACCGCCTCGAGGTACAGCGCGTTGGCGACCACGTCGAGGATGCCGATGCACGCGGCGAGCCAAAGCATCCGGCGCCCCGCCCCCGGCCGAGCCCACTCAACACCGACGACAGCGAACGCACCCTCCGCGCAGGGGGCGGCTACCATCACGGCGAAGATCGGTGACGCACGGACACGCTGAGCGGCGCAACGCCCGTCACGTGTGGTGGGCGTCGGCTCCGTCGAGCAGAAGGTCGTCGTAGATCCGCAGCGCCAGGGCGACCTGCAGCGGATCGACGCCGCGCGCCCCGACCGCCCCTTCGAACCGGTCGACGCGCTGACGTACCGTGTTGCGGTGCACGCCGAGCTGCTCCGCCGCACGCACGGCGTTCTTGTCTGCCGCGTAGTACGCCGCGACGGTTTCGCGCATCGAGCGCGCGTGCTCCCCGGCACCGGCGTAATCGCCCAGAACCTCGCGCACCCACGCCGCCGTCGCCGTGGCATCCTTCGTCAACAGCTGGACGAGAGCGACCTGCGGGTCGGCGTACGACACCACCGCGCGATCGCGGTAGCGCGGCGACGACAGCGCCACGAGCCGCGCGATCGCCGCCTGCTCGTGCGTGCGACGGAAGCCGGCGACGTCGTGGCCTGGCTCGCCGAGGGCGATCCGCACACCGGGCACCGTCGTCACGAGCTCCTCGACCTGCGCGACGACGCCGGCGTCAAGGAGCGGCGCCCCGAACCACGCCCAGGCGGTCGACCGGTCCACCACCGTGATCAGCGGCGGCGCAGGAGACCGTACGACCGTGGCCAGCCGGCGCAGCAGGACGTCGATCTCGTGCTGGCGCGCGGCGTCATCGGAATCCAGGTCAGACCACGCCATGACACCGAGGTGCGTCTGCGCAAGCGTGTATCCGGTCTCGGAGACGAATCCGCGGATCGGCAGGTAGTCGCCGCGCAGCACCTTGAGGATGATGCTCGCGTTCAACGTCGCGCGGGTGCTCCACCAGCGCCGACGCTCCTGCTCGTGCACGCCCGTCACGAGCTGCAGGATCCAGTCGATGTAGCGGTGCACGACGTCGGCGATATCGCGGACCACGTCGATCTTCACGCGGTCCGAGACACCGAGGCGCTCCGCCTCGTCCATCCCGAGCCGTAGGAACATACTCTGCCCCAGGTAGTAGGCGCGGGTCAGAGCTGACAGCGGAACATCGCGCTGCGCGAGCCGCGCCGCGTACTCGACGGCGGCGGTCGTGGGCTGCAGACTCTCCAGATCGATCTGGTTCGCGAGGATGTGGCAGATCGTCGTCACGTTGCCCTCGATGCTCGCCTGCAGCATCTCGACGAGTTGCGGGTCGCCCCCGAGATCGTCGATCCGGGATGCCAGGAGGTCGCGCATCTCGCGAACGATCTCGGGCATGCGCAGGTCGAGCTGTCGCGCGACGAGCGCGAGCAGTTCGGAGACGTCGCCCTCGTGGGTCTCGCCGGGACCGGATGCCGTCGTCACGCGGGCTGAGCTTCCGCCGTTCGCCGCGCGGCCGTGGGCACGATGCCGCGCAGCGCGCGTCGTGCGGCGTTCACGCCGCACAGGCCGTGGATCCCCGGCCCCGGGGGCGTGGCCGCGGAACAGAGGTAATAGCCCGGCACCCCCGTATCGTACGGCTGCGCCGTGATGCGCGGACCGAGCGTGAACTGCAGCGGCGTCTTGGCACCGGTGAGGATGTCGCCGCCGACGAAGTTCGGGTTCCGCTGGCTCCACTCCGTCGCGGTGATGACCCGCATCGCCCGGATGCGGTCGCGGAAGCCCGGGGCGAACCGCTCGATCTGCGACACGACGGCGTCGGTGGCATCCCCCGTGTAGCCGGCGGGCACGTGAGCGTAGGCGTACAGCGGGTGCACGTTCCCCACCGAGCGCTGCGGATCGGCGACGTGCTGCTGACCCACGAGCACGAAGGGACGTTCCGGCATCCGCCCCTCGGCGACGTCGCGTTCGACGGCCGCGATCTCGCGCGCCGACCCCGCCAGGTGCACGGTCCCGGCACGGCCGGTCTCTTCCGCTCGCCACGGCACGCCGCCCTCGACGGCGAACTCGACCTTGAAGGCCGCGGGCCCGGAGCGGAAGCGGCGGAACGCCTCCGCCGTGCGACGCGGCAGGCTCCCCCCGAGGATTTCGGCGACGGCGTGCGGGTGCACGTCGAGCATGGCGACGTCGTGCGGGGGCAGATCGCGCCGCGAACGGATGCGCCGACCGGTCTCGAACGTCACCCCGCGTTCGCGCAGCCGCGCGATTACGGCCGCGGTGAGCGTCCCCGTGCCGCCCGCGACCACGGGCCAGCCCACGGCGTGCCCGGCGGTGATGATGCCCACGCCGATCCCGCCCACGAGGGGCTGGTCGAGCCGCTGGAACGCATGGGCCGCGACGCCGAGGAACAGTGCCCGCGTCCGCTCCTCGGCGAACGCCCGGGAGGTCCATACCGGCGGCAGGGCCGCGCCGGCGCCGAAGCGCGCGAGGAGAAGAGGATGACGCGGGATGCCGACGAGGGGGCGCAGGATGTCTTCCGACAGTGCCGCGAATGACCTCGACGACGGCCCGAAGATGGTCCGCCACCGCCACCCGTCGCGCCCGAGGTCGGCCGCGGTGTCGTCGATGGAGCGGCGCAGCAGCACCACGTCGCCGTCGTCGAGCGGGTGGGCGCAGTCGATCTCGGGGAGCGCCCATGGCGAGGCGGGCAGCTCGAGATCAGCGAAATACGGCGACCCCGCGGACATCGGGTGCACCGCGGCGCAGTGGTCCTGGATGAGCCCCGCGAGGAGGGGCTCGCTGTTGCGCGCCCCTCCTCCGAGTTCGTCCGCCGCCTCGACGACGTGCACGTCGAGGCCGGCGGCCGACAGGGTCGCGGCAGCGGCCAGCCCGTTGGGACCGCTGCCGACGACCACGGCGCGTGTCATTTCGGGACCCGCTCTCCTCGCCTGCGCGAGACCGTGCGGACGCTGTTCGTCGCCTCGGTCACCGGGCCGGTCGCGTCGGCGCGCCAGGACCGCTCGAGCGGGATGGGCCCGTCCGCGAGCCACGGCTGGGCGGCCACGGCATCCGCCACGCGCCAGCGCCCCCGCTCGATGACGCCACGGGCCGCATCGATCACCTTGTACTCCTGGTAGTTCGCGTGGATGGCTTGGGACTCCACCCATACCACCACGAACTCGCCCGGCTCGAAGCGGCAGCGGCTCTGCAGTGCACGGATGAGCGACTCGTCGTGCAGGTGCCCGTCGCCGAAGTTGAAGCCGATCACCGAGTTGCAGGCGAACTCACCCTCGCGGATCGTGCGGGTCTCGATGTCGGGCAGTGCCCGGTACAGCACCGAGAAGAGGCCGCGGCCCTGGCTGTGCATCGAGCGCCAAGCCAGGGTCTGCTGCATCGTGATCTCAGCGACCTCGGGGGCGTACCCCAGCTGCACCAGCTGATCGACCTGGTTCTTCGTCGGGCGGATGACGGCATCCAGCTTCTTCTCCGCTCCTGGCGTGAAAGTCCACAGCGCCGACGCCCAGTTGCCGGCGTACTGACGCATCGATGGGAGGAACGAGACCTTGTCGGGGCGGATGTTGCCGAGCACCGGGAAGAACAGCAGGGCCGCCACGATCCCGGCGAGGAGCCACCCGTTCGAGAAGTCGGTGACCGCGTACCCCGACTGCGCCGGGAATCCGAGAAAGAGGAACACCGCGGCGTAGCAGAACAGGGTGTTCCACTCGAGCGGAACGGCGAGCGGGAACGTCGAGAAGATGAACAGGTGGAAGCCCACGATGAGCACCACCGCCGCAAGCGTCACCCAGAAGTTCTGCGAGAACAGCAGCACGAGCGGAACGGCGATCTCCACCGTGGTGCCCATGGCGTGCGCCATGAAGTGCGCGAGCTTCGACGGCCGGACGTCCCGCGGGAAGTCGCGATAAAGGGCTCGCTTGAGCCACCGCGGCGGCCAGAACGGGGTGTTGCTGAGCATCGGCGGGATGACGTTGACGAAGTGCTTGCCGAACTTCGAAACGCCCGCACAGACCCACACGGCCACGATGAGCAGCTTCAGCGCGATGATCATGTCGACGAACGACAGCACCGAGAAGAACACCAGCGCCGGCAGGTACTGCTCGATGCGCGAGGCGACCGCGATCGTCTTGTCGCGCACCCCCACGATCACCAGCAGCGCGATCGCGACGATCACGGGGGCGGTCTGCACGAGCCCGCTCGTGTTCCCGGGCAGCGCCGCGGCGAGCGCCGGGGTCACCGTGCCGGGGAGCACGAGCGCCGTGGCGAGCGCCGCGAGGAACCCGAGGTAGACGACGACGTCGAAGATCGTGCGGGTGTCGCCGGCCGTCCCCGGCACCCAGGCCCACGGCCGCAGCCGGATCGTGCCCGGACGAGCCCAGAACTGGATGCCACCGGTCATGGGCTTGAACTTGCCCGCCGTAGGCCCCCACGACCCGGCGAGACCGATCGCTTCGAGCAGCATCGTCCAGATGATCGCCTTCTGATAGACGATCGGCTGGTTCCACCACTGGTCGACCTGCCAGAACCATCCCACACCGCTCGTCGCCGTGATGATGATGCTGCCGATCAGGAGCCACAGCACGGCGATCTTGACGAGGTAAGTCGCCGCGATCATACGGGGCGATCCGAAGCCGTACTCGACCCAGTGGAGCCCGAGCGCCTTGACGCGCTCACGCAGCGGTTGGTGCAAGAACGTCGACAGATCGACGGGCGGAAAATCGCCGGTTTTGAATCCCATGACAACTCCTTCGGTGACGGGATGAGGGGAAGAGAGGTGGTCAGGCGGCGCTCGCGGCGAGCGCGCGGCGCATCGCCGGCTTGTCGACCTTGCCGACCGGGTTGCGCACAAGATCGGCGACGATGCGGATCTCGGCGGGCACTTTGATCTTGGTGAGGCCCTCGGCGCAGTGGGCGCGCAACTCGTCCTCGGTGACGGTCTCGCCGGGGTGCAGCACGACGTCAGCGATCGGGACCTCGCCGTACACCGGGTCAGGGCGCCCGATGACCGCGGCCTCGAGCACCGCGGGGTGGGTGACGAGGAAGGCCTCGATCTCCTTGGGGTAGAGATTCTCGCCGCCGCGGATGATCATGTCCTTGGCCCGATCGACGAGCGTCAGGTAGGCGTCTTCGTCCAGGATGCCGATATCCCCGGTCCGCAGCCATCCTCCGCGCATCACCTCGGCCGTGGCATCCGGTCGTCCGAGGTATCCGCGCATGACGGTGGGGCTGAGGATCGCGACCTCGCCGCGCACGCCCGGGGGCACGAGACGGCCTTCGTCGTCGAGGATGGCGATCTGCTGGCCGGGGAGCGCGCGGCCCACGGTGCCGGGCTTGCGCTCGCCCCACAGCGGGTTGCACGCCGAGGCGCACGTGGCTTCGGTGAGGCCGTACCCCTCGAGGATCGGGATGCCGAAGCGCTCCTCGCTGAAAGCGAGGAGTTCAGGGCTGGCCGGAGCCGCCCCGCAGATCGCCACGCGCAACGAGGGCAGACGCGGAAACTCTTCCCGCGGAATCTCTGCCAGACGGGCGAAGATCGCCGGCACCGCGGAGAAGTAGGTGGGCCGGAAGCGCTGGACCGCGTCGAGGAAGGTGGCGGGGGCGAAGCGCTCGAGGATCGAGACACTGCCGCCGGCGCTGATCGGGGCGAGGAAGCTCACGCAGAGCGAGTTGACGTGGAACAGCGGCAGCACGAGCAGGGCTTGGTCGTCGGGTCCGAGCTCGATGTGCCGGCCGAGGGATCGAGCCATCGCACTGAGGTTGGCGTGGTCGAGCATGACGCCCTTGGGCTGCCCGGTCGAACCGCTCGTGTACACCAGCAGTGCGAGGGTGTCGGGCGTGATGGCCGGGTCGTCGACGGGCCCGTCCGCGACGCGGGCGAGATCCGCCGGCGCGAGCGTCTCGACCTCGACGTTCGGTGCCGCCGAGGTGATGAGCAGACGCGCTCCCGAGTCGTCTAGCTGGTAGCGGAGCTCGCGCTCGGTGAAGGTGGGGTTCACCGGGGTCACCGCGGCACCGACGCGCCAGGCGCCGAGCATGGCGGTGAGGAACGCGACGGAGTTCGGCAGCATGATCGCCACGACGTCGCCGCGGCCGATGCCCCGCGCGGCGAACTGCTCCGCGCAGGCCGCGGCGCGTCGTTCGAGGGCGCGGTAGCTGAGTTCTTCGGTCACATCGCGCACCGCCAGCCGCGCGGTCCCCGCCGAGGGGCTCCGCCACGGCAGATGATCGAGGCCGGACACCGTGCCCCGTGTCGTGGTGCGCGTGTCGAGTTCGTCGAGAGACATCGTCGTTCACCTCCCCGCGCCGACGGCTGCGTCGGCGCGATTCGAGCGTTGGAGTGCGCGTCTTCGCGCTCCCCTCACGCTAGGAACATCGCGCGGGCGGCACAGTGGCGCGAGTGACGGACTTCACACCGGGGAGTGTGCACGGTGCACGGGTGTGGTGCGGCGCGGGAATGCTGCGCGCTTCGTCGGGGGCACGGGGAGCGTAGCGGGGCGTAACACCACGCGCGCGTGCTGCGACGGCAGGCGGGCGGGGGCGCGGCGAGCGGTACCGCGCCCTCGCTCGATCACGATGTGACCGGATCCCACAGCCGGTGGTACGCGTTGACCGACGGCTGACCTCCGAGGTGGACATGTACTTTGATCTCCCGGGCCACGGGCAGACACCTGCTGGTGAGGTGGCGAGCGCGGAGGACGTCGTGCTCGCGGTTGAGGCCGAAGTTCGCGAGCGGGTAGGTGATGAGCCGTTCGCCGTGCTCGGGAACTCGTTCGGCGGCATGATCGCCCGCCGAGTTGCGCACGACTTCCGACTCCAGGCTCTCGGGCTGGCGCTGATCGCACCCGTTTTCGTGTCCAACAAGTCACACAGGGCCGTCCCAGAGCGGACGGTCTTGTCATCCGACGCGTCGGTGTTGCGCGAACTTGGTGACGTTGCGCCCCAGTACGCCGACATGGCCGTGATGCACACGAACGACAAGGCGCAGGCTTTCCTAGAACATGCGCATCCTGGCCTCGCCGCGGCAGACCAAGACGCTTTGAATCGGATCTCCGAGCGATACGCGCTGTCGGCTGAGCCTGAGACTCTATCCCCAGAGCCATTCACGCAGCCGTCACTGTTTTTTACAGGACGGCAGGACCATGTGGTCGGCTGCGAAGACGCATGGGCAACGATTGAGCATTACCCGCGCGCCACCTTCGTCACCTTGGATACCGCCGGGCACAACGTCCATCTGGACCGATCGGGAGTCGTCCTCACACTGATCGGCGATTGGTTAGTACGCATGGCGGCTTCCTAGACGAGGCGCAACCCTAACGGTCTTACCCAACAGTCAAATCCAGCGCCTCGCGCATCAACGCGGTGCGCACTACGAAAAGCGTCGACCGCACGTGGCGCAAAACCGATCGTTTCCGGGCCGAGCTTGGTACGAACGAATAGTTCCGAGACGGGCGAGGAAGGCGTTTTCCGGAGAGCGCGGTGATCGATCTGAGCAACCACTCCATGCCGCTCGGGCAGATTGCCGCTCAGTCGGACCCGGATTACCGGTGACCACCGCTCCCTGCTGACTGAACTCAACGAACAGCAGGTCAGCATGGGTCTCGCCACCTACGACAGGGCAAAGAAGGAACGCGTATGAGCCATCCATGCGGCGGTTCCGCATCTTGGCCTTGAAGAATTGTTCGAGTAAGACTCGAGTCCCATCCCCGAAGTAGAGCCGGTACACCGCTACTCGGATAAATCCGCGCTGCTGAATCGGCCTGACTTTCGTTCCGTTCTTCAAGCAAGGATGGAAGACGATGAACAGGAAGTACTCGCCGGAGATGCGTGAGCGGGCGCTCAGGATGCTCGCGGAGACGCGGCCGTCGCACCCGACGATGATGAGCGCCGTGCGGCATGTCGCGGGCCTGCTGGGGATGAGTCCGGAGACGCTGCGACTGTGGCAGCGTCAAGCGGAAGTCGACGCGGGCGCCAAACCCGGGCTGACAACGGACGCGGCGGCGGAGATCAAGCGGCTGCAGAAGGAGAACGCCGAGCTTCGTAAGGCGAATGAGATTCTCAAGGCTGCAAGTGTGTTTTTCGCGAAGGAGCTCGACCGCCCCTGACCGAGATGATCCGGTTCATCAGTGAACACCGGGATCGTTTCGGGGTCGAGCTCATCTGCCGGGTCCTCCGACCGGCAGTCCAGGGTTTCCTTACCTCCCGCGGCTACCGCGCCGCCCTCGCCCGAACGCCGTCAACGCGGCGGTTGCGGGACGAACTGCTCGCACCGGAGGTCGCCAGGCTGCATGCGGAGAACTACGGCGTCTACGGGCGACGGAAGATGCATGCGCTGATACGCCGGCAGGGGTGGGACATCGGCCGCGACCAGACCGAGAGGCTTATGCGTCTCGCGGGTGTCCGGGGCGTGAGGAAGTCGAAGCGGGTGTTCACGACCCGCTCCGACAAGACAACGGTGCTGCCCGCCGACCTCGTAAACAGGCGCTTCACCGCGCCGGCTCCGAGACGGCTCTGGGTCTGCGACGTGACCTACGTCGCGACCTGGTCCGGCTTCGCGTACGTCGCGTTCGTCACCGACGTCTACTCGAGACGCATCGTCGGGTGGAACGTCGCCGCCACGCTCAAGGCCGAGATCCTGCCGATGCAGGCGCTCGACATGGCCGCGTGGGACGCCGGCGGCAGGCTCGACGGGCTGATCCATCACGCCGACCACGGATCGAACTACACCGCAATGGTCTACACCGACCGGATCGTCGAACTCGGCGCCATCCCCTCGACAGGAACCGTCGGCGACTCGTTTGACAACGCGATGGCCGAGGCCGTGAACAACCTCTACAAGACCGAACTGATCCGCCAGCGAGGCCCCTGGCGAACCGTCGAGCAGGTGGAACTGGCAACACTCGAATACGTGTGGCGGTGGAACAACTCCCGCCTCCACGGCGAGCTCGACATGCGCACCCCGATCGAAGTCGAGGACGCGTATTACGCTGACCTCGAATCAGCCAATCCAGCACCTGCCGGACAAGGCTCCCAATAGGAACGAAAGCCAGGCCGATTCACTGCTGCCGCCACCCCTGGGAGAACTGCAGAAACTGGCTGGCCTAGCGACAGATTTGCCTCTCTCAACCAACCCTCTAAAACAGGTGAGCCGATCACTTCGGCGACGTCTCGAACCTGCGCAGGTCAAGCGAATCGTCACTGAGTACGAGTCGGGCGCAACGACCCCAAGTCTTTGTGAGACCTACGGTCTGTCGAAGACCGGCATCCTTCGCTTGCTTCGAGACGAGGGAGCATCACTGCGACATCAAGCGCTCACTAGCGACCAGGTCGAGGTCGCACGAGCGATGTACGAGCACGGCCATCCAATCGCCACCATCGCGTCTCGCCTCGACACCAGCTACAACAACGTGCGGCAGCGCCTCATCAGAGAGGGAGTTCAGCTGCGTCCGCGCGGCGGTAGCTATAAGTGAGCCCCCCCAGCACTGAGAGCATCGACCCCTGGCCACAAGAATGCCCACACACTTTTCGACCCGTTTCCCGTTTCGACATGGGGTTTCGAGCCCACTCCGTGAGCGCGTTCAGGGAAACTTCTCGCGGCGCCGTTGCCCGGCTCAAAACCGATCGGCTTCGCACCACATCGCTCGTTGCACTCCCACCCCGCGGTCGGACTGGCGCTAGCCCTGTCCCGACCGATGTGGCGTCGGTGCCGCCGCACATAGCAGACTCGTCACATGACCAGGACTCACCCGGTTGACGGAATCGAACGCATGCCCGTTTTCCTCGTCGCTGGGGCTTACCCACGGTCGATCAGTGAACACGATTTCCGGTCAGGTATCCCGCTAATCGATCTCATCGACCGGCTTGGGCCGGGACAACATGTGTATCTGGTCGACTACGCCAGCGTCTCGGGGCGCACGCGGCTCACCCGACTCGCATCGGGTCCGGGCGAGGGTTGACTCGGGAGTCAGAGGATCGAGGCGTCTTCTGCAGGGCGGTAATACGTACACCGTCACTCACTCCACCCTCGACGGGTTGGTGGCGCGAACCGATGGGTTTTGCACCACAGGTTGGTGTTGCGGAGCGGGGTCAGTGGCCATTTTCCAGGCGTCCCGTGGAAGTGGTTGGTTACTCCTATTTGTGCCCTCGGGGGCGACACCTTTTCCGTGGTGTTCCGCCTCAGACTTGAGTACCAGGATCGAACGGGATTGGCTGAAGAGATGATGAAGCCCGCAGGAAAGCGCTTCGCGATCGACGCGCCCACCGCACTCCGAATCATTCGCGACGATCCCGGAATCGGGTCTCGGCATCGCCTCGTGGGTCCCGCCGTGCTGCGCAGCCACGTGCTCTCCCTGCTCTACCGCGAGATGCGCGAAGGTGCGATTGAGGAGAAGGTTGCGCGCGCTCAACTCGACGGGCTCGCCACCCTGCAGATCCGTCTGCTCGGCGACCGTGTCTCCCGAGCCACCGCGTGGAAGATCGCAGGACAACTCGATTGGGAGGACACCGCGCTCGCGGAGTACCTCGCCGTCGCGACCTTGCAGGCCGACGCCTTCATCGCCGCCGACCCCACACTTCAAGCGGCCGCGGCAGAGTTCACGTCCGTAGCTGACTACGCGACCCTGCGAAGCTGACGTGAGCGAGGAGAAAAATCCGGCTGCGCTGGTCGAGCATCAAGCCGAGTGGCCTCAGCGCGCATCGCGTTTACTGTCTGACGTGGGCGACGCGTTGAAAGGAATGGATGGCAGCGAGTCCGCGAAACTCGATCACATCGGCTCCACCTCCGTGCCTGGCCTTGCAGCGAAGCCTCTAATCGATCTGCAGCTACGCATTTCTCCCCTGCCCGCCGAGGGGGACCTCCGCGCGAGGTTGCAACCGTTGGGCTACATGAGGGCTCGTGGATCCCGACCAGATTCCCCGGGCGTCGACCGCGACCTTCCACGAGGCTCGGTCGAGGTCGATCCCCGCGTATGGGAGAAGCAACTTTTCTGGAACGAGGACGCCCAAGCCATCCTGCATGTCCGACGAGCAGACTCCCCCTGGGGCTTTTACACGGTCTGGTTCCGCGACTGGTTACGGGCTAACCCTGACGCTCGCAGTCGCTACGAGGCAGTGAAACGAGATCTCAGTGCACAACAGGTCGGCAAAGCCGACTACGACGATTACACGCGGGCGAAGACGGCTTTTTTCGACGAGGTGCAGGGGGAGTTTGAGGCATGGGCAGCCATCAATCGATAGCAGCGAAGTCGATCGGTGATGCGTCGAAGCGCGAGTGCCTATCGGACGGATTTCTCCCAGTAGTTGAGGACGATGTCATGCTCAGGTAGGGCCCGCTGTACGCAACGGTGCAGCCGTTCGCCCTCGACTTTGTGAGCAGCGGCGGTCTCCTCATCCGGCCATCCATACTCCCAACTGAACTGGTCATTGAAGCATGCAGCCCATGCCCGAATGTCGGCTTCCAGATCAGCGGGAAGCGCGGGATTACCTGCAGCACACAGCCCGGCATCCTCCCCCTCCCCCCAGAACGGCCAGTCCGCTAAGTAATCGTTCATCAGCCGGTATCGCATGGCGCTCAATGGTAGAGCGATAGCCACGGCATCCCACGCTCGCACCCGAGCCTTTGTTCAATGTTTGAGGTAGCGCCGTTGGGTCAGTAGCGATCCGTGCCGAGGGGCAGGACCTCGATGTGTTCGCCGTCGTCGTCGTACCAGACATACTCAGCGGAGGTGATCACTTCGGCCGGCACCGATGCAAGGTCGCGCCGACTCTGACCATGGAGCGCCAGCCACTCGAGTTCGGGCAGGGCACCGGCATATAGGAGTGACAGGTGAAACACCCACTCGTAAAGCGGGAGTTCGCCGATGCGTCTAAAGTCGCTGGTGTCGAGCATCTCGGTGAGGGCCGTGTAGGCGCTCACGAGGGATGGCGAACGTTCGGCTCGCGCGATCACGATCTGAAATGGTGTCGGGAATCCGTCGACGGCTGCCACCCGGAGATCGATGGGAGCTTGGAGTTGCGCCCACCCCGCTAGAGCATCTCCAAGCGGCTGCACTCGTTCGGGCTCGAAGAAGCCGCGCAAGGTCACATGGCCGGTGTTGGGACAAGGGAGAGATGTCTGTAGTAGACCTCGAAGCGATCGCTGTTCGTCGTCGTAGAACTTCGCAACGTCCGCGACGGGGCGGCGCACCAGGTACTGCTGGCCCCGCAACGAGCGCAGCAGCTCGGGGTCGGTCATGAAGGGGCGTCGCATCCGATGGGCTCCTTTCGCTCGCTGAGATATTCGACCCTAGCCGCCGACCAGGCACGGTGCGCTGATGTGACAGAAGCGGCACACCTCGGCGCGAAACCGATCGGTTTGGCACCAAAACGTCATGAGCACGGCTTCGCTCTTTAGCCGACAGGGACGGCTCAGTTCTCTTCGTCAGTTGACGAGAGAAGGTCGTCAAAACGAACCGGAATATCGTGAGGTTCCGGCGGCGGGTCGATGTCGAAGCCGCGGCGGGCATCTCGCCGAGCGATCAACCAGCGCCCGTCGCTACGAACGTACTCGTCGATGTAGGTGCCCCCGGAGTGTAGCCACTGACCGTTGTGGAGCTGGACCGCCACGGCGACATCGCACTCGCCCTTTGCTCGGTCCCCGTCGACTTCGACGACGTGATTGGTGGTCTAGTGAACGTAACCGGCGAAGGCTTCCCATTGGCGTCGAACGACACTCGCGATGGCATCGTGACCTCTGAAGGTCGCCTCGTCACTGAGCACCCAAGATGCGTTCGATGCCCACACGCTCAGAAATCGATCAAGATCACGTTTATCAGCGCCATGACAGTACACGGCGACAAGCCGGCGTATGGCCAGTTCGGCTTCGAGGAGCTCGAGACGCTCCTCAACGTCGCTCAACATTTTCCCCTCGACGAGTTACGGACGCGGGCTGAGAGGCGCAGTGTGTGATGCACACTCACATGCTCCCGCAGTCAATCGGTCTCGCACCATGGCGTCATCTATTCGGCCCATTTTGTGTCATCCAGGTACGGGAGTCGACCGACGGCAATGCATGCAAATGCGCAGAGCAGCGCTGCGCCGCTGATTGCCACCGACGTGTTGGTGAGAGAAGCGACGACGCCCCCTAGCGGTGCGGCGATGGGTGCGGTGCCTACGCTTGCGACGGTGAACGCGCTCGTCACCCGCCCGAGAAGGTGGTTTGGGGTGAGTTCCTGTCGGACCGTGACCGCCAGGATGTTCCACAGCATGGTTGCGACGCCGAGGGTGAAGAGGGCGCCTCCTGCGAGAGCTGCGTTGGGAGCCATCGCGAGGGCTGCGATGGACACAGTCCCGAGGAGCGCAGAAGTCAGCAGACACCGATTGGTTCCGAGTGTGTGTCGGAGTCGTGCGGTGAGGAGTGATCCCGCGAGGCTCCCGCCGGCGTACACGCTGATGAGTACGCCGTACCCGACGGGCGGCAGACGTAGGAACTCCAGCACATGAATGACGAGAACGGCGAGGAGCACGCCGGTTGAGGCGGCGAGCAGAATCGTGCCGACTGCAATGGAGCGCAGAACTCGGTGCGCAGCCAGCCACCGCACCCCGTCAGTGGCCTCAGCCCAGATCGAGCTGCGCCCTGTTCGCGATGCTGACGGCACGAGGGTCGCGGGGAGTCGCCACACGCACACTGTCGACACGACCAGGGCGAACGTCTGCGTGAGGAAGGGCACGGCCGCGGAGAGGGAGTACAGCACGCTTCCCGCGGCGGGACCGAGGAAGCTGCCCGAAACGGTAGAACCCGCCTGCAGGCGGCCGTTCGCGTGCGCCAGTTTCTCACGCGCAACGAGCGTGGGGAGCAACGCGGGCGCCGCGCTCCGGATCAACGTCGACCCACACGCAAGAAGGAAAGCCGCGAGCAGAACGACGGCCACCGGCGCATGACCGAGCGCGACCAGCACCCCGAGCGAGAGGGCGATGCAAAGGCGTGCCAGGTCAGTGCGCCACATGACCGCTCGGCGGTCCCATCGATCGACCAGGGCCCCCGCCAAGAGACCGAACAGCAGCCAAGGTAGGCCTGTCGCGACCTGCAGAAGAGAGACGATGAACGGATCCCGCGTCTGACTGGCGACCAACAACGGGAAGGCCGTCATCGATAAACCGTCACCCAGCGCGGCCCCTACCGTGGCGCCCCACAGCCACCCGAAGCTACGACCGTCCTCCGCCCGATAGACCACGTACCTCGCCTCGCTACATTTTGTACAAATTTCACATAATGTAGCATGGTGTCATGACGGACGAAGTTCCAGTTTCCGAGGCCCGCGGTCAGCTCTCGGAACTCGTCAACCGCGTCCGATTCGGGGGCGAGTCCATCGTCCTGACCCGGCACGGCAAGGGCGTAGCTGCTCTCGTCCCGATCGAGCACCTATCTCCCGAGCTGACCCAGGCAACGGACGGCGAATTCCAGAACACGGTGATCGATCTGAGCAACCACTCCATGCCGGTCAGGCAGATCGCTGCTCAGTCGGACCCGGAGTACCGGTGACCGCGACTCTCTGCTGCTTGGACTCAACGAAAAGCAGGTCAGCATGGTCTCGCGACCCGCGATAGGGCAAGGAAGAGAACGTGTCTGAGCCATCGCCGCGGAGGTGCCGCGCCTTGGCCTTGGCCAATTGTTCGAGTAAGACTCGAGTCCTATCCCTGAAGTAGGCCCAGTACACCGCAACTCGAATAAATCGGCACTTCTGCCGCCACCCCTGGTGGAACTGAAGAAACTGGCTGGCCTAGCGCCGAATACGCCCGTATTCAATGCACCCTCCAAGAGGTCGCCTCGACTCCTGCGCCGTCGGCTTGATCCCTCTCTCGTCGATGAGATCGTAAAGAAGTACCAGTCCGGCGCGACAACCCCATCTCTCTGCGTCGACTACACCCTTTCGAAGGGTGGCCTGCTGAAGCTGCTCCGCGACGAAGGCGTTCAGCTTCGGCGTCAGCCCCTGTCGGAAGAGCAGGTGCGCGAAGCCACTGCGCTCTATAAGAGCGGCAAGTCGCTCGCGGCTACCGCGGCCCACTTCGACGTCAGCTACAACGGTGTCCGTCAAGCCCTAGTTCGGGCAGGTATCCAGCGCCGGCCCCGGGGTGGGAGTCGAACCTAGGCGGCGTTCGAGTCTTCGTCCGCCCGCTATCACAGGTCGTTGTACGCGTGCGTGAGGGGCGCCGATGCCAACGGCTCGGTGTTTGAGAACACTCCGCGCCTACCGCGATGCCAGTCCCCACGTACGCCGATGTACGCGGTGTGTCACGCGACCATGCGGCGGCTTGAGTCTCAGACGTGTCGGTTCAGCCAGGCGTCCAGTCGGCCGCGGAACGCTTGCGGCTGCTCGACCCACGGGTAGTGGCCGCACTCTTCGATGAGGGCGTAGTCAGCGCCAAGAAGGCTGGCGTACCCAGCGACGGGCTTGACGCCGGTCAGGAGGTCCCGATCGCCCGCAACCGCGAGGGTTGGTGGTTGTGGGGTTGCTCGGATGCGATCGCCTGCGTCCGGAGGAATGTCGGCGAACCATGCCGCCGCCGCTACTAAACTGACGGCTCCCGATTTCGCGTGGCTCTGCTCGACCGCGGTCCAGTGTGCGTAGCTCGCAGGCGCCTGCCTTTGGAAGGCCTCATGAAACTCGAACTCTGTGGAGGGTTCGTCCGTCAACACGAGCGCAAGAGCCTCCCGAGCTTCCAGAGCGCAGTATTTCTCGGCAATCGATTCGGCGTCGGACGGTATGTCGGTGAGCCAGGATGCGGGCGGGGTGATGAGAGCCATGGAACGAACCCGCGACGTGAACTGGGTCGCCGTGGCGAGAGCGAGTCTGGTTCCGGCGGAGTGGGCCACGATTGAAGGCCGAGTGCATCCGCAACCAGGATGACGTCGTTCGCGTCTGTCCACCAACCGCGGGAGAGGCCGCCGCTTTTAGGGGTCCCACGGGGATGCATCAGGATCAACTGACGCGTCTCACCTAAGCCTGCTAGATCACCTAAGTACTCCGGTCCTCGGCAGGGCCCTCCGGGCAGGACGATCACCGGCGGACCTGCACCCTCGCCAAGTGTCGTCACTGCAACAGGAAGATCCAGGTCTGCGAAGCTCACTGGTCCACGATCGCATGAGTAGGGCCGCAACCGCGTCACCTCTAGGAGGCCGTCGATGCCTCCGAGGAAGTCCTCCTCATCGGACGCGAAACAATGCGACAAACGCGACATTCGCCACGGCAGTTCACACCCTTAGACTCGCTGCGCCTCACTAGACCCAGAAACGATCGGTTTCATACCAGCCGGCGCCCGCGCGGCGGTAGCCCCAAGTGAGGTGACTCGCCCCCGGCGTTACGAGCATCAACCTGTGGCCCAGATATGGCTTCACGTCGTTCGACCCATTTCTCGTTTCGGCACGGGGTATCAAGTCGACTCGACACGCATGTTCAGGGGAGCTTTTCACCACGGCTTCACCCGAGCCGAAACCGGTTAGTTTTCGCAACACGCCGAACGCTGTTTACGCAAAGCTCGTTGACGTCCACGCTCATCAAATGCGCAAACGGCTAGCGCCGTCGGAGATCAGTCGACTTCGCGACACCACGTACGGAGTTGACAGGCAAACGGGACTAGGCTCGCGGCGTGGGGGTCACCAGAATCAGGTCTGAATCGCCCGGCGCACTGCATGCTCGAGAGCGGCGGGCTATCCATTGGCGCGCCGCGTTCGCAGCCTTGGTCTGCGTATCAGTCGCCGTGTTCTGCGTCCTGACTGCGGTTCTCTTCTTCGCGTCCACGGCTAGCTACACAGACGAAGGAGAGGAAGGCTATGCGATCGCAATTGCCTCCGCTCTCGCGCTCTTGGCCGTGGGCCTTTGCGTAGGCGCTGCGAGGTGCATAAGCGGTCTCGGGACCCTTACCGCGGCTCCCTCTCTTCTGCTGACGTCCACGGTGACGCTGGTCTGGGCGAGCGTCACGGTTGCCGCCTATCTCGTTGGCGCGACAAGCGGATCGAATAGCGACCTTATGACTTTGACAGGGCTGACTATCCCCGGAGCACTCGTCGGACTCCTCGGCATGGTCCTTGCAACCGCTGTGATGGTCATCGGGCGCAAAGCTGATTCAACGGGGGTAGCGCGAGATCAATTGTTCTCGGCGGAGTGAACCTTGGGTTGCTCGGCCCGCGCCGCTAGCTTGCGTCGAAACCAGCAGAGGACGGGGTCAACGAGGTCGGCTCGTGCGGCAGTCCCCACGCGGATGGGCTCATCTCCGGAGCCCGCAACATCGACGCCTCAGAGTGTCCCCACTGGCCTACCAACAGAGATGATGCAATGCTCCGACGCCTAGCCGCGATAGCCTCTGCCACCCTTCTCCTGACCATTGGACTAGCGGCTTGCGGTGGGCGCGAACCCGAATCCAGACCGCAGCCTCCGGCGGCCTGGGACGGGGGCCGGAACGATACCGATGCCAGCGATACGGAACCGAGAATGTCGTTGATGATCTCGCCCGGGGGTAATGCCGAACTGACGAATGTGCCAGAAGGGCAATGGGTGAGGACCGATTCCGGAATCTGTTGGGACGACACAGGTGAGGTCTACTCGGGTGCTGCAACGTGGGACTGGTTCTCCGAGACCGGCATTGAGGTGAAATTCGAAGACTCCGCAGTCATCTTCTGGGCATGGCCCGGCAAGTTCGGAAGCTACGACTGGTCGGAGTTCAAGATGGTGAACTGTCGGCGCGATCGAACATGGGGCATGCGACTGACGTGCGGATCCGCCGGCACCGTGGACCTCCCGCCATGCAGAGTCGCATCGGAGTAGGTGGTCGCCGAAAACGATCGTTTCCGGGCCGAGCTTGGTACGAACCAATAGTTCCGCGACGGGCAAGGAAAGCGTTTCCCGGAGAACATCGATCTAAGCAACCACCGCACGATCCACGCGGAGGGTCCGCCCTGGCCTCGAGGATTGTTCGAGTAAGGCAGCTAACCCCTCTGAGAAGTAGCGGGAGCGGGGCTTGAACCCGCGACCTCACGATTATGAGTCGTGCGCTCTCACCAACTGAGCTACCCCGCCGCACGGCATCCGGTGTTCGAAAGTGATGCCTTGAGCCCCGAGTCAGGATTGAACTGACGACCCCTTCCTTACCATGGAAGTGCTCTGCCACTGAGCTATCGGGGCGTACCCGGATCTCTCCGGGCAACTAGAAGAGGATATCAGAGCCGAGGCCCGATTCCCCAATCGGTCAGCCTCCCGCGTGCTGCCGCAGCCACGCGATCGGGTCGATCGGCGTGGTGCCGTTCTGAAGGATCTCGACGTGCGTGTGAGCACCGAACGAGCGGCCGGTGTTGCCGGTGCGTCCGAGGAACTGTCCGACGTGCACGTGCTCGCCCGGGGTGACCTGCAGCGAGCCGTACTGCATATGTCCGTAGCGGCTCGAGACGAGCTGACCGTCGATCTCGTGGTCGATCAGCACGGTGACGCCGAAGGCCCCGCCCTGCTCGGTCGCGATGCGGACGGTTCCGTCGGCGATCGCCTGCACGGGGGCACCCTCGCCGGGCACGAAGTCGGCGCCCTCGTGGAAGCCGCCGTCGCGCATGCCGAAGCCGTACGAGATCGACACGCCGACCGCGAAGGGCCACTGGATGGGCGAGTTCGGGTTGTTGACGTAGAAGTTCGACGGGTACTTGATGCCCGAGTCGATGGCCATCTGCGCGTAGGTCGACGCCTGGTAGCCGTCGTCGGCGCGGTCGACGACGGCGGCCTGCGACTCGGCGGGGGCCACGTACGCCTGGATGGCCTGGCTGTCGCCGACGTCTCCGCCCGACGTGTCACCGGCCGCGAGCGTGACGGTCGCGGGCTGGGTGGTGTCGGGCGCCGTGACGCTCGACGTACCGCTGGCCGAAGCCAGCGCGCTCACGGGCATGGTCATGCCGACGGTCATCAGGCCGACGAGACCCATGACACCGACCGAGAACGACGCGGCCGCGATGCGGCGGCCGTTCCGACGCGTGCGGGGAGCCGCGGCGACCGGGAGTCCCTGAGTGACGGGCTGGGTGGGGGCGGCGACCTTGGGGGCCGACTGCTCGGAGGGCTCGCCGGTGAAAGCGAAGAGGCGGGCGGCCGCCTCGAATTCGTCCACGACGTCGCTGTCAGCGGCCGTGGTCGCGGCGGGACCGAAAGAAGCGCCCGTGGGCGCGTCCTGCGCGGGCTTTGCGGCCTCGGGCTTCACGGTCTGAGGCTGCGCCTCGGTGTCCGCGATCTCCGCGGGGGCCACGGGTCGACGACGGGTCCGCCGCGTGGCGGGAAGAGTGATGGGAGAGGTCGGCAGCGTGACCGGGGTGGTCGCGGTCGCGGGCTCGGCGCTCTGCAGGATGACCGCGATGTCGCCCTCGTCGGACTGGCGCTCGTCGACGACGGTCACCGACAGGGCATCGGCGTCGACGGAGGAGGACTCGGATGCCAGGACCTCGACGCCGGCCTCGGAGGAACGCTGCTCGGAAGCCGGGGTCGCCTCGGCCGCGCGGCTCGACCGTCGGCGGGGAGGAAGCGTGGGCTCGATCGTCGCGGCGATGACGGTCTCGACGACGGCCGCGGCAACCTGCTCGACCATGGCCGACTGGGCAGCCACCTCGGCATCGACCGGGGCGGGTTCGCTGGGGGTGGCGGCATCCGGAGTCGATTCATCCAGGACGGCGGGAGCGGTGCGGCGGCGCATCTCGGCCCGCGTGAGCTGCGGGGTCGAGGCGGGCACTGCGGTGGGTCGACTGGATCGCCGGGTGCGGGCGGGCTCAGTCTCTGGGGCTTCTGACGGCAACGCGCGATGGCTCTCGTGTCGTGTCGCAGGCGCGACGGCTTCGGGCTTTCGGGGCTTTTGCCATTTCCGCTTGTTCGGGTCGCGAAAATAACGATCGGGTAAACAGACTAACCCGGCGGGACTGTGAATGCCATGAGTGCAGCCCCGATCTCACCTGTCGTAGTCGAGCAGCTCCTCCAGGCGCGGGAAGAACGCGGGCCCCGCGGCGATGACCATTCCCTTGCCCGGACGGCCCCCGGGAGCGCCCCCGAGCATGCCACCCGCTTCCTCGACGAGGAGCGCCCCCGCCGCGTGATCCCAGGGGTTGGTGCCCTTCTCGTAATAGGCATCCATTCGTCCGGCGGCGACCGAGGCGAGGTCGAGCGAGGCCGCCCCGATGCGGCGGACGTCGCGCGCGATGGGCATGACCCGGCCGAGCTGAGCAAGAGTGGGCGGGTGCGTGGCGGGGTCGTATCCGAAGCCGGTGGCGACGAGGCCCCCGGCCTCGCCCACATCGTTCGTCACCGCGAGACGCGTGTCACCGAGCCAGGCGCCCCCACCGCGCGAGGCGCGGAACATCTCGCCGGTCAGGGGGTTGTAGACCGCACCGGCGAGCGCGACCCACTCGGCCGGATCCGCGGGGCCCTCGACGGCGGCGATGCTGACCGCCCACGCCGGGATACCGTAGGCGTAGTTGACGGTGCCATCGATCGGGTCGACGACCCACGTGACGCCGGTGGCGCTCTCGGTGGCCGCGGACTCCTCTCCGAAGAACCCGTCCCCCGGACGCACGCGCTCCAGCTCGGCGCGCACGAACGCCTCGACCTCGCGGTCGGCGGCGGTGACGATGTCGGCGGCGGCCGATTTGGTCGCGGCGACCGTCACTCCTTCTTCTCGGCGGCGACGTGCGAGGTCACCGGCCTCTCGGGCGATGCGGGTGGCGATGTCGAGCAGTTCCGCGGCGAGGGTCATGGCATCCACGCTACTGCGCCACCCCCTCGGTGCGATTCGGGGTCATCGCTAGCGTGGGGGCATGACCGCTTCGGAAACTCGCCGGTACGACGTCGTCATCGCGGGAGGAGGACACAACGCCCTCGTCGCCGCGGCCTACCTCGCCCGGGCAGGGCGATCGGTGGTGGTTCTCGAACGGTCGGATGCCGTGGGCGGCGCCGCCGTGTCGGAACGACCGTGGGCGGGGGTCGATGCACGCCTGTCGCGGTACTCGTACCTGGTCAGTCTGCTGCCGCGGAAGATCATCGACGATCTCGGCCTGCGGATCGACCTACGGCGTCGGCGGTACTCGTCGTACACGCCGGATCCGGCTGATCCATCGCGCGGGATCCTGATCGACACACAGGATGCCGAGGCCACCGCCGCCTCGTTCACCCGAACGCTCGGTGATGCCGGCGACGCCGAGAGGTACGCGGCGTTCGGGGAGCGTCTGGCGCCGCTGGCGCGCGCGGTCTTCCCGACCATGACGGAGCCGCTGCCGACCGAGGACGAGGTTCGGGACCGCGTGGGTGACGACGAGCTGTGGTCGGCGCTCACCTCGCGTCCGCTCGGCGACCTGCTGCGCTCGTCGTTCGAGAGCGACCTCGTGCGCGGGATCGCGCTGACCGACGGACTCATCGGGACCTTCGCGTCGTCGGACGATCCGTCGCTCGCGCAGAACCGGTGCTTCCTCTATCACGTGATCGGCGGCGAGACCGGGCACTGGGACGTCCCCGTGGGCGGGATGGGCGCCGTCACGGCCGAGCTCGAGCGGGTCGCGCGCGAAGCCGGGGCCGAGATCCTCACGGGCATCGACGTCGTGTCGGTCTCCCCCGACGGAGAAGTGCACGGTGTGACCGATCGACCCGAGGTCTTCTACGGCTCGCTCGTGCTCAGCGGCGTCGGGGAAGCGGTGCTCGCGCGGCTCCTGACGGCCGGCGGGACACCGACCTCGGTCGACGAGCCGGAGGGAGCACAGGTGAAAGTCAACATGCTGCTCTCGCGGCTCCCCCGACTTCGCGACCGCTCCGTCTCACCCGAGGCGGCGTTTGCGGGCACGTTCCACGTCAACGAGACCATGACGCAGCTCGACTCGGCCTTCGTCGCGGCGACGGGCGGGATGCTGCCGGATCCGCTTCCCCTCGAGATCTACTGCCACTCGCTGACCGATCCGTCGATCCTCGGCGAGGAGTTGCGCGCGAGCGGAGCGCAGACGTTGACGCTCTTCGGGCTTCACGTGCCGCATCGCCTCATCGACGACACCGATCCCGTCGCGGCCGGCGCGCGCCTATTGGCGGCAGCGCAGCAATCCCTCGACGCGGTGCTCGACGAGCCGCTGCGGGACTGCATCCTGCGGGCGCCGGACGGGCGGTTGTGCATCGAGGCGCGCACCACCGCGGATCTCGAGGAATCGCTCAACATGGTCGGCGGGAACATCTTCCACGGCGGACTGTCGTGGCCGTGGCTTGCTGCGCCCGTTGCCACCCCGTCCGCGCGATGGGGCGTCGCGACGGCGCACTCGCGCGTGCTGCTGTGCGGGTCGAGCGCGCAGCGTGGCGGCGCGGTGAGCGGGATCGGGGGACAGAACGCGGCGATGGCGGCGTTGGAGATTCTCGAGGGGTGAGGAGGGTGGGGGCGCTCGAGGTCGGAGGCCTCGAGTGCGACGGCGACGGCGCGCGCGTACTCGGGTGAGATTCCGCGACAGCGGGGTGAGTTCGATTGAGACATTCGAACATAGTTTCTATCGTGGAGCCATGACCGATCTCCTCGCTCCCCCCTCTCCCATGGGGCCGAGTCCCGACGACGGCGACCGCCTCCGCGCGCTGGTCGCCGAGATCCGCGCGGTCACCGCCGACGTCGCGCGCCTGCAGGCCACGCTGATCCGGCAGCGAGCAGAGGTCATGCAGATCGCACTCGCAGAGGTCGCACGGGCAGGCTCCCGCGCGTCACGAGAACGCGAGATGCCGATCCGTTCGGCGGCTCTCGAGATCGCGGTGGCGACCAAGTCGCACGACCTGACCGTCCAGCGAGAGCTCGACGACGCGTACACGCTGACCGAGAAATTCAGCTCAACGGTCGATGCGCTCGAATCGGGTCGCATCACGCTCCGGCACGTTCAGGCGGTGCTCGAGACAGGGGTCGCCATTGATGACGACGAGACGCGAAGAGGGTGGGAGGAGGTCGTTCTCTCCCGCGCGGAACGAGACTCCCCGGCGCGCGTGCGGGCCTTCGCGCGCGAACTCGCGGAGAGTGTTCAGCCGGAGGGGATGACAACTCGGCATGCCCGCGCAGCACGAGCGCGGGGAGTGAGCGTTCGCGACCTCGCGGACGGCATGGCCGAGCTGAGCGTCATCCTGTCCGCGACCGTGGCCTATGGCATCCGGGACCGTCTGCGCCGACAGGCCGCGGTGATCCGGGCGTCGAGCAGAGCGGTGGCCGGAGATGGCGGAACCGACGAGCTCGCGACGGGCGGGCTCCCCGGTGACACCGCGACAGCGGCCGATCGCGCGACCCCTTCACGGGCGGACACCCCTCGCGTTTCCCCTGACGAGCGGACGCTCGCGCAGATCGGGGCCGATCTCTGCGCCGACCTTCTCCTGACGGCCGCTCCGACGATCGACCCGACGACCGAGGCGACGTGTCCCGGCGGCCTCGGCGCGATTCGCGCTCAGGTCCAGATCACTGTGCCCGTGCTGACGCTCCTCGGGCACACCGACGCGGGTGCGGCCGTCGCCGGGCGAAGCCCCATCGACCCGGAGTCGGCACGGCACCTCGCTGCCCACGCTCCGGGGTGGGATCGCGTCCTGTGCGACCCCGTCACGGGCACGGTGCTCGAGGTCGACCGTTACAGCCCGTCCGCCGCCCAGCGCCGCTACCTCGCTGCGCGCGACCAGCACTGTCGCGCTCCGGGGTGCCGTGCACCGCTGACCCGGTGCCAGCTCGATCACAATCACGAAGCACAGCACGGCGGCGCGACCACGCTGACGAACCTGTGCCACCTGTGCGTGCGGCATCACACCCTCAAGACAGAGACGGCGTGGAGCGTGACTCAGGAGTCTGACGGCACGCTCCGCTTCCGGAGTCCGCTGGGTCAGCACGTGACGGAGACTCCGCCGCCGCGGATCATGTTCCTCCCGGATTCAGACGGAGCGGGCGAGGGCTACACCACCGCAATCTCGACCCCGCCGGACGCCGCGCCGTTTTGACGGAACGTTTTCGACCCCGACGCCGCACCGATCGCGCGATGCCGACATAATTCGGGGATGATGCGCGTGCTTCGCGGCGGTGTCCCACCGAAGGACATGCCGCTCACAGAAGTCATCTTCATCGGGGGCCGATCCGGCGTGGGCAAATCCACGGTGGCTGCGGAAGCGTCGCGAATCCTCGCGGCACACGGCGTACGGCACGCCGTCATCGAGGGCGACAATCTCGACCAGGCATATCCGGAACCCTGGCGAGAGGGTATTGCTCTCGCTGAGCACAATCTGACCTCGATGTGGGCCGCCTATCGAGCCCTCGGATACCACCGGCTGCTGTTCACGAACACCGTGAGCATCGCGCAGGTCGAGGCCCTGTCGGCCGCGCTGGCGGCGGCCGGTGGCGAGGTGCGGGCCCACACCGTTCTGCTGACATCGACCGACGCTGCCGCAGCGGAGAGACTCGCTCGGCGCGAGTGGGGCACGTCCGTCGACGAGCACATCGCCCGGAGCAGACGCGCGGCCGCGGAGCTCGACGCACACGCCGCCGATGCGCGGATCGCGACGAACGGGCGCTCCCCCGATGACATCGGGCGAGAGATCCTGTACGGGGCGGGGTGGCTCACCCGGCCCGATTAGGGACCACTCAGCCTTTCCGCCGCACCGCTGCCCGCGACTTCGGCCCGCAGGACGCCGATCATCGCAGCGACCGCCTCCATGAGAGCCACGGTCGACGGCTCGGCGTACCCGAACACGAAACCCGCGGGAAGCGGCGCAGACGCAACGCCAGCCGCGTACCGTGACAGCGGTTCGACCCGCACACCGCTCTCAGCCACGCCGGCCACGATCGCGCGTTCCTTGTCGAGTCCCTGTCCGGCGAGCAGGACCACGGCGTGCAGTCCACCGTCCGTCGCCACGAGTTCGACCCCCGGCACGTTCGCGAACGCCTCGAGCAGCAGCTGCCGACGATGCCGGTAGTCGCGCCGCCGTCGGGCCGTATGGCGGGCGAGCGCCCCCTCGGCGAGGTACAGCGCCAACGCATGCTGCTGCACGAGCGAGACCGGGAGATCGAGGTCCTCGCGCGTCGCACGGATCCGCTCGCCCACCGGTCCGGAAGCGACGACCCATCCGCACCGCACGGCCGGCGTTAGGACCTTCGACATGCTGCCGATCAGCACCACGCGGGACGGATCCAGGAGCGCCAAGGGCGGCAGGGGTGCCCGCCCGTGCGGGAACTCGCTGTCGTAGTCGTCCTCGACGACGATCACGTTCTCCTCTGCGGCCCAGGCCAGAAGGACCGCCCGCTGTTCGGCATCCAGTCGACTGCCCAGCGGGTAGTGGTGATTCGGCGTCACGATCAGCGCGTCGAGATCGCGGTGCTGAGCGAGGGCGTCGAGATCGAGCCCGGATCCCACCCGTACGGGGATCGGCACAGAGTCGATACCGAGACGCCGAAGGACCATGCGCACGCGAGGGTAGCCCGGGTCCTCGATGCCCACGCGAAGTCGCTCCCGACCGCGCTCGGATCCGAGCGCGAGCAGGGTCAGCAGCATCGCATCGCTGGTGCCGGCGGTGACGATGACGTCGTCCGCCGCGACCCCGAGACCGCGGGTGCGCCCGAGGTGCCTCGCGATCTCCGCGCGCAGGGCGGGGAACCCCTGCGCGTCGTCGACGTCCGACGCCGGGTCGAGGGCGGCCGCCCGCCGCCAGGCCGAGCGCCAGGCTGCGTCAGAGAGACCCTCGGTGCGGGGGCGGCCGGGACTGAGATCGACCTCATCGTCCGACGCGGCCGCGGGCACCACCGTCGGCGCGGGTCGCTCGGCCGAACGGGTTACAAGATCGGCGACCACCGTCCCTCCCCCCGGAGTGGCGAGAAGGTAGCCCTCGCCCGCGAGGATCTCATACGCCGCCACGACCGTTCCCCGGGCGACCCCCAGGTCGGCGGCGAGGGCTCGCGTGGAGGGCACCGGCTCTCCACCGCTCACGCGCCCGTCCAGAACAGCGGCTCGCAAGCCGTGCGCGAGTTGCTCATGCAGGGGCACGGCGGAGCGCCGATCCAGGATGCCAAGGGAGATCACCGCGACAGTTTGCCACTGGTCCACGCGGAACGGCACGAATTGGTCTACGTACTAGACCAGTCGATCGAGTGAACTCGGAGAATGACCGACCTCCCTCTCACCGCCCAAACCCGCGTCCGCCGCGAATCCCACTACCAGGTCACCGATCGTGCGGCCCTGTACGACGTGATCGACGGCGCCCTCTCCGCCACCCTGGCTATCGTGCGCGACGATCGCCCCGTGGCGCTTCCGATCGGCATCGGCCGCGACGGGGACGACCTCCTCATCCACGGGTCGACCGGAAGCGACTTCTTCCGCCGCATCGCCGCGGGCGCGCCGGTGTGCGTCACGGTGACCCACCTCATGGGCCTGAAGTACGCGCGCTCCCTGTTCGACAGCTCGATGCGGTACCGGTGCGCCGTCGTGCACGGGGTGGCATCCGTGGTTCCCGCCGAGGAGAAAGAAGCGGCGCTCCTGACGCTCTCGGAGCACCTCATGCCGGGGCGCGGCCTCGAGGTGCGACCGATGACGGGACGAGAACTGGCCGCGACCATGGTGCTGCGTATCCCGCTCGCCGTGGCCAGCGTCAAGGACAATGCCGGTTCGATGGTCGAGGAGGACGACGACGGTGAGGACCGCTCGGTGTGGGCCGGCACGCTACCGCTGCGGATGAGCGTGGGCGACCCCGTCACGTCGCCTCAGACGCGGGAGGGGACGCCCGTTCCGGCCTCGGTTCGACGTGCGGCCGAGCGGGTGACGGCCTCGGGCACGGCCTGACCCGCGACCACGGGCGGACCGTCATGCGGAGTCGAGACGCGACACGCCGCCGCGCACCCACGCGGTTCCGCGCGCCGACACCGAACTCCGCCTGACGGCGCGCGCACGGCTGCGATACCCGACGGCGCCACGAACTCAGCCGGCGGACACCAGCGGCGGCACCGCATGCCGCCGCGGTGTCCCGAAGCGGTGCGCGGTAATCGACACGGCCTGCTCCCGCAGGAAGGGCAGCAGCTCGACCTGCCCGGCGCGCGTGACGTCGCCGGCGTAGACGGCCACCGATGGCGATCCCCCGGTGACCTCCGCGACCGCGGCGATCGACCCACCCAGCAGGCGCACGCGGCCACCCGAACGCGCGAGACGTGCGGCGCGACGGCCCCACTCCGCGGCGTCCTCGACGGCGAAGCCGACGCTCACTCCCTCGAGCCACGCACGCACCGCGGGAGACAGTTCTCGCGCGGAGCTCACGACGACCGGGGAACCGGCCCGAACCCCCGCGGCGACGACCCGCACCAGCGTCGTCTCCGACGCCTCCTCCACCCGCACGGTCACCGGCACCGCCGCGTACCGCAGCACGTTCTGCTCCGACTCGAGCCCCGTCACATCGCGCGCGAGCGAGAACTCCGAGGCCCATGCGGCGGAGTCGCTCGCGAGAGCGGATGCCAGCCACGCACGGTCCGCGGCGGGCACGGCGGCGAGCGCCGGAGCGGCGAGCGCGTCCGGACCCGCAACGGCCTCGTTCTCGGCATCCGTCCACGATCCGAACCCGAACAGGTAGTGCGGGCCGCCGGCCTTGGTTCCCGCACCCACCGCCGACTTCTTCCATCCGCCGAAGGGCTGGCGCTGCACGATCGCTCCCGTGGTGCCGCGGTTGACGTAGACGTTGCCCGCCTCGATGCGCGCGAGCCAGGCGTCGATCTCGCCGGAGTCGAGCGCGTGCAGACCGGAGGTGAGGCCGTACTCGATCGCGTTGACGATGTCGATCGCCTCGTCGAGCGTCTCGGCAGTCATGATGCCGAGCACGGGACCGAAGTACTCCGTCCGGTGGAAGGCGCTACCGGGCTGCACGCCCCCGCGGATGCCGGGACGCCACAGACGACCCTCGTCGTCCAGGCGGCGCGGCTCGACGACCCAACGTTGGCCGGGCTCCAGAGTGGTCAGCGCCGAGAGCAGCTTCCCCTGCGCGGGCTCGATGAGGGGGCCGACGCGCGAGGCCTCGTCCCACGGCATCCCGACCTCGAGCGAGATCACCGCGTCGACGAGCTGGTCGCGGAAGCGGCGCGAGCGGGCGACGGAGCCGACGAGGACGACGAGGGATGCCGCGGAGCACTTCTGACCGGCATGCCCGAACGCCGACATCGCGATGTCCTTCGCGGCGAGGTCGAGGTCGGCACTGGGGGTGACGATCACGGCGTTCTTTCCGCTCGTCTCGGCCAGCAGAGGAAGGTCGGGACGGAACGAGCGGAACAGCTCGGCCGTCTCATAGGCACCCGTCAGCACGACGCGCTCCACCGCGGGGTGCGTGAGCAGCTGCCGACCCAGGTCGTTCTCCGACACCTGCACGAGCTTCAACACGTCGCGAGGAACGCCGGCCTCCCACAGCGCCTCGACCATCACGGCGCCGGAGCGCTCGGCGAGTGCCGCGGGCTTGATGACGACGGCGGAGCCCGCGGCGAGCGCCGCGAGAGTGGAGCCTGCGGGGATCGCGACGGGGAAGTTCCACGGCGGGGTCACGACGGTGACACCGACGGGGGTGAACCGCGCTCCGTCGATCGACGCGAGCGCCCGGGCCTGCTCGGCGTAATAGTGCGCGAAGTCGATCGCCTCCGACACCTCGGGGTCGCTCTGCTCGATGACCTTGCCGCACTCGGCGCCCATGACCTCGATGAGGTCGGCGCGACGCGCCTCGAGGGCATCGCCGGCCCGGTGCAGGATCTCGGCGCGCCCGTCGGCCCCGAGCGCGTGCCACGCGGCGGCGGCGTCCGCGGCATCCTGAATCAATGTGTTCAGAGCCGCTTCGTCGGTGACGGTGTGGGCCGCGATCGTGTCGATGCCCAGCGAAGAGCCCTGCATCCGCGTCACGATCCCGGCGGCCCACCGCCGGTTCGCCTCGATCGCCGGGTCCGAGTCGGGGGTGTTGCGGAAGCCCCGGGTCGGCGCGGGAGCAGCGGGCGCGGTGCGATCCTGCACCCGGTTCGAGGCGGGAACGCCGGAAGGCATATCGGCGAGGGATGCGAGGAAGCGATCGCGCTCGCGGGCGAACAGCGCCTCGTGGGTGTCGAGGTCGAACACCGCCGACATGAAGTTCTCGCTCGACGCCCCTTCCTCGAGCCGTCGGATGAGGTACGCGATCGCGACGTCGAACTCCTGCGGGTGCACCACCGGCGTGTAGAGCAGGATCGACCCGACGGTGCGGCGCACGACGGCCTGCTGCGCGGTGGCCATGCCCAGGAGCATTTCGACCTCGATGCCGGCCGTGACGCCCCGCCGCTCCGCGAGCAGCCAGGCCAGGGCGACGTCGAACAGGTTGTGTCCCGCGATGCCGATCCGCACGTTCTTCGTGTGCTCCGGCCGCAGCGCGTAGTCGAGCACCGCCTTATAAGAAGCGTCGGTCGCCTGCTTCGACGGCCAGGTCGCGAGCGGCCAGTCGTGCACGTCGGCATCGACCCGCTCCATGGGCAGGTTCGCGCCCTTCACGACGCGCACCTTGATGGGCGCGCCCCCGGATGCCACCCGCGCGGCGGTCCACTCCTGCAGGCGGATCGTCGCGGCGAGGGCGTCGGGCAGATAGGCCTGCAGCACGATGCCGGCCTCGACACCGTGGAACTCCGGCTCGCCGAGCAGGGTCTCGAACACCGCGAGGGTGAGGTCGAGGTCTTTGAACTCCTCCATGTCGAGGTTGAGGAAGGTGCCGGTCTGCTTCGCCACGCGGTACAGCGGGCGCAGAGCCGACACGGCATCGGCGACGGCGGCGTCGAACGCCCACGGCGTGTGGGGGGCGACGGTCGACGAGACCTTGATCGAGACGTAGTCGACGTCGTCGCGCGCGAGGAGCCTGCGGGTGCCGGCGAGCCGGCGCGCTGCCTCCTTCTTGCCGAGGATCGCCTCACCGAGAAGGTTCACATTGAGACGGATGCCGTCTCCTCGGCCGCGGATCGCGGTGATGGCCGCGCCGAGCTTGTGATCGCTCGCGTCGACGATGAGGTGACGCACCATCGACCGCAGCGCGAGGCGTGCGGCGGGCACGACGACTCGCGGGAGGATCGGCGCGGTGAACGCGCCGAGGCGGATCGCGGCCTTCAGGTGCAGCGGGAGGAACCCCGGGATGAGCGGGGTCAGCGCGGCGAGGTTGCGCGCGGCGACCCGCACGTCCTCGGGGCGCACGACACCGTCGACGAAACCGACGGTGAAGTCGAGGCCGTGCGGATCGCGCAGCACGCCGGCGAGACGCTCGGCCGAGACGTCGACGGGCTCGTCGCGACTCTCGGCGAGCCAGCGGCGCACGAGGGCGATCGCCTCGTCTGCGAGCTCGTGCGGAGACACGAGGGCTGCGGGAGTGGCGGGGGCGTGCTGGTCGGTGAGCGACATGGCGATCCTTCCTCGGATGCCCTCAGTGTGCAGCCCGGATCTCATCGGGAAAAGCGATCAATAGCAATGAGTTATCTTCGATGAAAGCGAAGGGATGCCATGTTCGATCTGCGCCGTCTCCGCCTGCTGCACGAACTGTCGATCCGCGGAACCCTCGCCGCCGTCGCCGAGGCCCTCTCCTACAGCCCCTCGACGATCTCGCAGCAGCTCTCGCTCCTCGAGAAGGAGGCCGGCGTCCCGCTGCTCGAGCCCGACGGCCGCCGCCTCCGCCTCACCGCGCAGGGCGCGGCCCTCGCCGCCCACTCCGCGCGCATGCTCGCCGCCGACGAAGCCGCCCGCGCGGAGCTCGAACGCCTTCGCCCGTCCCTCGCGCCCGTGCGCGTCGCGGTCATGCAGTCCGCCGCCCACGGCCTGCTCCCTCGCACCCTCGACGCCCTCGCCGAGAGCGAGCCGGGGATGCGCATCGAAGTCGCCGAGCTCGCTCCCGAGGAGGGCCTGTTCGAGGTGGCCGCTCGCGGCTTCGACCTCGCTGTCGCCGAGCAGTACCCCGGCCACACGCGCGAGCACCGCGGCGGCATCGAGCGGAGCCTGCTGGGGCGGGATGCCATCCGCCTGGCGGTCTCCCGAGACGACCCCGCAGCGCGGCTCGACGACCTGCGCGACCGCGCCTGGGTGATGGAGCCGGTGGGCACCGCCGCCCGGCAGTGGGCGACCCAGCAGTGCCGAGCCGCCGGTTTCGAGCCCGACGTGAGGTTCGAGATGGCCGACCTGACCGCGCACGTGCGGCTCGTGGCATCCGGTCACGCCGTCGGCATGATCCCCGACCTCGTCTTCGCCGGCGACGCCCCGGCGGTGCGGCTGGTCGACCTGCCGGGCGAGCCGCGCCGCGAGGTGTTCACGGCCGTCCGGCGCGGAACGGCCGACCGCCCCGGCGTACGCGCGGTGCGCAGGGCACTGCAGGTGGCGTACGACCGGGGCGGTCGGTGAGGATCAGCGGGTCAGCGCGATCTCGTTGGGGGTGACGTCGAGCGTCGCGCTCTTCACGACCTCGCCCGAGGTGAGATCGACCGCGTGCACGGCGTTCTTCGCCGGCTCGGTCACGTAGGCGATGTCGCCCGAGACCTTGATGGCGGGGTGGGCGTTCTGCCATTCGACGGGCCCCTCCCACGCGTCGATGACGGGGAACGAATCGGTGAACGCGCCCTTCTCGAGATCGAAGACGTGGATCGCGCCGTCCGAGGCGAGGATGTAGCCGAGGTCTCCGGGGCCACGCGCGAGGTCGCGGAACGTGTACTCGGCACCCTCCGGCATGTCGACGACCGTCTGGGTCTTCGCCTCGGTGTCGATCACCGCGACGCGGTGCAGGAGGTAGCCCTCGGCATCCCGGTCGTCCTTGTAGTCGCCGAGCACGAGCGGGCTGGTGTCGGTGACGAAGATGTTGCCCATGCGGCCGTAGGGCTGGTCCGGAGCGTCGACCTTGGTGATCTCGCCGTCGGCGTAGATCAGCGCGCCGTTCTCGCAGCCGAAGACGACGACCTCTCCCTCGGTGGTTCCCTCGCCGTGCACGCCGGGACAGGTGGCGTTCTCGGCGACGGTGGCCCCCGACGGATCCTTCACGACGATGCCCGTGCGACCGTTCGCGTTGCCGACGGTCGTGACGAACGAGCCGTCCTCGAGCACGATCGACACGCCGTGGTGCGCCTCGACACCGGGGATCGTCTCGACCGCGGGAAGCGCGTCCGTGGATGCCAGCAGGGCATCGGTGTCGAAGATCGTCGAGTCGCTCGTGCCGTCGGCGTAAAGCACCGTCTTGCCGCCGTGCGTCACGACGTGGCCGGGCTTGGACGCCGGGAACACGAGGTCGGTCAGCTCGGGCTCGGTCGAGGACGTCCCGGCATCCAGGACCTGGAAGCCCTCGCTCGTGGTGACCATGACGTGGCGGCCGTCGCCCGCGGAGTTCAGGCGCGTGAACTCCTCGGAGGTGACGTCGGCGAGGGTCTCGAGGCTCGCGCCGTCGAGCACGACGATGCCGCCGGGGTACGACAGGGCGACGCGGGTCCCGGTGTCCGCCGGGGCACTCGACGCGGGCGCGGCGGAGCCGGCACCACCCGCGCACGCCGTGAGTCCGACGGTCGCGCCGACCGCGAGAGCTATCAGGCCCGCACGGCGGAGGGAACCCGCGCGGAAGGAAGAACTTCGCATGTGATTTCTCTTTCTTTTCGGGAGGGGCGGCAGCCGCTCAGGGCGACAGGCCGCGGGCGATGCGCTCCGTGTTGACGCGCATCATGGTCAGGTAGTCGGGGGCGCCCCCGTCGGCGTCGGTGAGCGACTCCGTGTACAGCTCGATCACCTCGACGTCGCGATCGGCCTCGTCGGCGAGCGCCTGGACGAGCCGATCGGGCGACGACGACTCGGCGAAGATCGTGGGAACTCCGGCGTCGTCGACCGCCGCGACGAGATCGGCGAGGTCGCTCGCGCTCGGAGCAGCCAGGGTGGTGCCGCCGGGGATCACCGCCCCCACCACGCGGAAGCCGAAGCGGTCGGCGAGGTAGCCGAACACGTGGTGGTTGGTGACGAGAGCGCGTCGCTCGGCCGGGATCGCGGCGAACGCGGCGGTCATCTCGGCATCCAGATCCTCGAGCTCGGCGCGGTACGCGGCAGCGTGATCGACGACCGCGGTGCCTCCGAGGCTCTCGAGCACCGGGGTGAGGGCATCGACGACCGCGATCATCCGCGCGGGGTCGGTCCAGAAGTGCGGATCGTCGGCCCCGTCGGCATCGGTCGACGTGTAGGGCAACACCGTGACGGCGTCGCCGGCGACGAAGGTCTGCACCCCCTCGGCCGCCGCGGCGTCGAGGTGCTGCTGCAGCCCCTCCTCGAGTCCAAGACCGTTGGCCACGAGGAGGTCGGCCGAGCGCATGCGCGCCGCCTCCGCTGCCGAGATCTCGAACGAGTGCGGGTCGGCGCCGGGACGCATGAGCGTCATGACCTCGACGTCGTCGCCGACGAGCTGCGACACGACGTCACCGAGGATGTTGGTCGTCACCACGACGAGCGGACGATCGGATGCCGCGTTCCCCGCGCACCCGGTCACGGCGAGCAACGCACCGGCCAGGGCGATGGCGAAGATCCTTCTCATGTCAGCGCCCCGTCTCGGCGAAGAACAGGGGGGCGCGCTCCGGCGTGAACTCCCGAGCGACGCGGGCTCCGTCGGCGAAGTCGAGCTCCCACAGGCGGTTCTCGGCGGGGCCGTTGAGGTAGGCGCGCTGCTGGTCGGCGACAAGGGCGACCGGGAGCCCCGCGGCGAGACTCGCGCCGACGAGCGGGACGGATGCCGCGCGCTCCGCGCCCGTCTCCCCGTCGAGCACCCGCACGCTGCCGTCGGCCGTGAGCACGAGGACGTTCGCATCATTGTCGTCGACCGCGACCGCCTGCAGGACGGGCTGGGTCGTCGGGAGCAGCGTCCAGGTTCGCTCTCGGGTGTCCAGCAGCCACACGCCCGCACCCTCGGCGACGCCCGCGACCGTGGGGCGGCCCTCGCGGTTGGCGAATGCGGTCGCGCGCGGGGCGGTCGTTCCCGCGGGATAGGGGATGCGCTCGACGACGGGCTGCTCGTCTTCGACCGTCACGAGAAGAGCGCCGTCCCGGCATCCGATCACCGCCCCCACGCGGGTCGTGATCGTGCCTGCCGGATCGACGCAGGCGACCGGGTCGCCCATCGCCGCGCCATCCGCGGCGTGCAGCATGACCTCGTCGCCCGCGGCCACCGCGGCGAACGACCCGGCGGGCACGACCAGTCCGGGGCCGGGCTCGACGGCCAACCGGAACCTCTCGGCGATCTCGCCCTTCGACAGCGCTTCGGTGTCGAGGAGCACGGCCTCTCCCGACGCGGGGAAGAACAGACCCGTTCCGCCGGTCGTTGACGAGTTCGAGGTGGCGACGGTGGCGACGCCCTCCCCCGCAACATCGCCGAGGACGCGCGCCTCGGCGCGGTAGTAGTGGAAGTGGTCGACGTGATCCCAGGTCCAGACGCCGCTGTCGACGATCGAGATCCCGGCGTCGTCGACCGAGAACAGGTAGCGCCCGTCGGAGTGGATCGCGACGGGAGCGCGGACGGTGCCGAGATCGACCGTCGTCTCGTCGAGCAGGTCGAAGTGCGACACGCGCCCCTCCTCGTCGATCGAGGTGAGACCGAGCGCGGGCTCGGCGAGCTCGGCCGCACCGGCGATCTCGCCGTGGGTGTCGCG
Organism: Microbacterium sp. SORGH_AS_0969; assembly: GCF_030818255.1. NCBI lineage: Bacteria > Bacillati > Actinomycetota > Actinomycetes > Micrococcales > Microbacteriaceae > Microbacterium > Microbacterium sp. SORGH_AS_0969. The sequence goes on along the minus strand of NZ_JAUTAG010000001.1, from coordinate 2,206,178 downwards.
CGAGGGCTCGGCCGCGGGAGCCGTCGAGGCCGCGCACCCGGAGAGCACGACGAGCAGGACGCCAGTGGGGATGAGCAGGTGGGGGGAAGAGCGGTGGAGCATCAGGGCTTTCTGCGTCAGAGAGGAACAGGAACGGCCGAGACGGGGCGGCGGCGAAGCACGGTGACGCCGCAGCGCAGCGCGCCCGAGACCCCGGCGGCGGCGATGGCGGTGGCGGCGATGGTCGCGCCGGCCGCGGTGGCGGCGTGCCACGAGATCACGAGTCCCACGAAGACCGCGACCACACCGATCACCGCGGCGAGCGCCATCGTGGTCGGGATGCGGTGGGTCCACGGGCGAGCCGCGACCGCGGGGGCGACGAGCAGGCCGACGACCAGGAGCGATCCGACCGCTTGGTACGAGGCGACGACGGCGAGCGTGACGAGCCCGACGAGCGCCGCCTGTGCGAGCCGCGGCCGCAGACCGAGCACGCGCGCGACTCGCTCGTCGACGGCGAGCGCGACGAGGTGGCGATGCGCGGCCACCGCCAGCACCACCCCGAGCGCGACGGCGACCGTGAGCACGACGAGGTCGTCGACCCCGATGGCGAGGATGTCGCCGAAGAGGATGGCCGTGGCATCCGTCGCGAAGCTCCCGGCGTGCGAGATGACGATCACGCCGAGTGCGAGCATGCCGACGAACAGCAGACCGATGCTCGTGTCGTACGACAGGCGTCCGCGGCGCTGCAGCGCCCCGATGCCGAGGCTCATCACCACCGCACTGGCGGCGGCGCCGAGGAGGACGGGCACACCGAGAACGGTCGCGAGCGCGACGCCGGGCAGCATCCCGTGCGCGAGGGCCTCACCGAGGAAGGCCATGCCGCGCACGATCACCCACGTGCCGGCGATGCCGCACAGGATCGCGACGAGCGACCCGCCCCAGAACGCGCGCTGCACGAACTCGAACGAGAACGGATCGGTGAGAAAGGACACGAGGGACGACCGTAGCGTCGATGAGAACGATTCTCAAACTCATAGAATGGATGCCATGACCCCCCTTTCCGCCTCCCTTCGCGGCATCCGCGTCGAGTTCTCCGGCGTCCGCGCCGTCGACGACGTCGACCTCGACATCACCGCGGGGGCCCTCACCGCGATCGTCGGCTCGAACGGGGCGGGAAAGTCGACTCTCCTCGAAGTGCTCGCCGGCGCCCGACGACCGACGTCGGGAGAGATCGAGGTGCGCGGACGCACGCGCGCTTTCGTTCCGCAGCGCGCAGCGATCTCCGATCGACTCCCCCTCACGGTCCGCGAGATGGTCGCGGTGGGCACATGGGGACGCCCCGCCCCTCGGCCCCGCACGTCAGCCGCGAAGCGCGAGGCCGTCGACGCCGCGATGGCGCGACTCGACATCACGCCCCTCGCTCGGCATCCCTTCGCGTCCCTGTCGGGCGGTCAACGACAGCGCGCGCTCCTCGCGCAGGGGCTGGCGAGCGGCGCGGATCTCCTGCTCCTCGACGAGCCGACCACCGGACTGGACACCCACAGCGGCAGCCTGATCCGCGCGGCGATCGCGGAGGAGACGCGACGCGGCACATCCGTCGTCTGCGTGAGCCACGACGAGGCGCTCATCGCCTGCGCGACGCACATCGTGCGCCTCGAGGCGGGTCGCGTCAGATCCGCGCCTGCGCCCGCGCGGTGACGCGGCGGAGCAGATCCGCGAAGCCGTGGAACATCTCCGAGGACTCCGCGCGAATGGCCGCGTACACCTCGGTCTCGAAGCGCCCGAGTGCCGACCACGGCTCGGCATCCAGATCGACCTCGAGGAAGATGTGGTTCACGCGACGATCCTCGGCGTCGAGCTCGCGGCGCAGCACGCCGCGTCCGACCAGCCGATCCACGAGTGTCGTCACGCCGGCCGAGGTGACGTCGAGGTGCTCTCGGAGCAGGGAGGGACGGATGCCGGGATGAGCACCGATGCTGCGGATCGCGCGCGCCTCCAGCTCGCTGACACCCAGCGACTTTCGCGCGACGACCAGGGCATCTCTTCCCGCCTCGACATACTCGCCGAGGGCCTCGATGAGGACGGATGACGCATCTGGCATGGTCGATCTCCCCCGCGGCCCCGGCTGGCCTCTCTTCGAGCATAGCCAGATCGATGAACATTTCATGTATTTATTTAAATTCGTGAATTACCTGCTAGATTAGCAGTTAGCCCCGCCCAACGACCCAGACAAGGAGATCGCCATGGCAAAGCTCTACTACGGATCCGACACGTCGCCCGTCACCCTGCCGGACCGCCTGCTCGGATACATCAAGGTCATCACGGCCACCAAGCTGCGACGCGGAGAATCGTTCACGCTGACGTGGTCAGGTGCCGACGATGAGACCGGGCGCTCGACGATCTGGCTCCAGCCGTCGATTCCCCTGCGTTTCGTCTTCGACTCCCCCGAGCCCGAGCAGCTCAGCGGCGAGTACCTGCGTGCCCTCGCCGACCAGTCCAACTCCGCCACCGGGCTCAACATCGACGTACGCACATGGGAGGCCACCGAGGAGGCCGTCCGCGTGTCGTCGCGAACCTCCGTCTCGAGTTCGCCGTCGCGCCCCTCGACGCGTCCCGTCCGCGCCGCCTAGTAGCACACCGCACGCCCGACCCGTTCCGGCCGCCATAATGGCGGTGGGAACGGGTCTTCTCGTTCTCCCCCGGGGAAGGAGACGCGCGTGCCGGTCCGAAAACTGCTCGACAAAGAGACGCTCGACCAGTGGCTCGCGGAGTTCCTCGCGCGCGGCTATCTGACCGGCAGCGAGATCCGCGTCCTCGAACAGGACGACGACCAAGACCCCGACGCGGGACTGATCGTGGTCGATCTCAGCCGCGCCAACACGATCAGCTATCTGCAGCCGATGACGGGTGGCGAAGGCGCGTGGAAGGTCACGATGGAGCCGCGCGAGTCGGTGATCGAGCTCGGCGCGGCCGACCTCGTCAACCTCGGACACGAGGTGACCGTGCTCGGCTCGCTCCTGTGCTTCCTCGAGTCGAAGTCCCGCATCCTCCTCGAACAGGCGCGCTGAGCCCGCCCGGCTGAGCCCACCCGGCTGAGCCCGCTCGGGACCCTGGCCGCGATCGCAACCGCTGGCCGGATGCGATGGCCCTGACGTGTCTGAGCGGACGCGGGGATGCCACGGACGCGGTGCGGCGCTCGGAGCGTGAAGAGGGGGTCACCGCGACAGCCAGGGGCGAGGCCGGCGCTGATACGGCGGGACCTCGCCACGCGCTAAAAAACCGAATTAGTGTACGTAAGCTTCTTTTGGTAACAATTTCGTTGTGTTAAATTGAGGCATGGCCGTCACCCCTCTCCCCGTGAAGCGCGCGCTGCGCGCGTTGGGCCAGCACATCTCGACCCAACGAAAGCTCATGGGCCTCACGCAGGCGATGGTCGCGGAACGCTCGGGCGTGAGCCAGCCGCTGATCGTCCGGCTCGAAAAGGGGGAAGGAGCGACCCTCGAGAAGACACTGCGGGTCCTGCGGGTCCTGGGGATGATGGATGCCGTCATCGACGCTGCCGATCCGTACCGGACCGACCGCGGCAGGCTCCTGGCGGGCGAGAAGCTTCCCACACGGGTACGGGCCGATCGTGGCTGATCAGGTAGGCGTCACCACCGTCATCGACGGCGAAGACATCCCTGCCGGCACGATCTATCGGACCCGCGCGACGGGGTCATTCCGCTACGACGACAGCTATCTCGCTCATCCGAAAGCGTTCCCCCTGGTCCCCGCTCTGCCGCTCGCGGGCGGCGCGCAGTCCATGACGCCGAATCCCTTCAGCGACTCGGCCCCCGATACGTGGGGCAGGAAGGTGATGACCCGGGCCTCGGGAGGGCGCACCCTCGACGACATCACCCTGCTGCTCGGGGTGAACGACTTCTCCCGCCAGGGCGCCACGCGATTCTGGGTCGACGGCCAGGCCGTCTCCGACGGCGACGGCGTCCCCGTCGAAGCCGAACTGCGCGAGATCCTCGCGGCGGCCGATGCCATCCAACGCGGAGATCGCGACATCGCTGAAGTCGCGCTGCGTCGACTGTTCCGGGCCACCGGATCCCTGGGAGGCGCGCGCCCCAAGGCCGGCGTACGCCGCGGAAGCGACCTGTGGCTGGTGAAGTTCCCGAAACCCCATGGCGACGAATGGAACGTCATGGCGTGGGAAGCCACCATGCTCGACGCGATGTCAGCGGCGGGCATCGACGTTCCCGATCATGAGACGAGAACCCTCACCGTCGGCGGCGAGCCGAGAACGGTGCTCTTCCTGAAGCGCTTCGACCGTACGGTCGCCCACACGCGCATTCCCTACTTCTCGGCCCTCACCGCTCTGGAGGCCCGTGACGGCGACGGTGGCGACTGGCTCGACCTCGCCGACTTCACCCGCACGAACGGCGGGGATACCGTCGAGCTGTGGCGCCGCGGCGTGTTCGGCCACCTCGTGGGAAACCGCGACGATCATCTCCGAAATCATGGCTTCCTCCGCCGAGGTCGCGACTGTCAACTCTCTCCCGCCTTCGATGTGAATCCCACACCGCTCGCCGACGGAGACGCGCACGAGCTCGCTCTGTTCGGCAACGTTGCACCCGACCTCGCAGCCTGGACGGCTGGCGACACCCTGTCGCTCTTCGGCGTCAAGCCGGTGCAGGTCACGGAGTTCCTGGATGCCACGCGCGCCGCGCTCGAGAAGGCACCTCAGCGCGCCTCGGCGCACGGCGCAGACCAGAACAGCATCGCGGTGATGGAAAGCCGCATCGAGAACGCGCTCGCTCGACTCTGACGCGAAGGTTCCAAAACCAGAACGTCCCGCGACATGAACCTCATGTCGCGGGACGTCACGCCGGTGGCGAGTGAGGGATTCGAACCCCCGAATGCAATGCAGTCTGATTTACAGTCAGATCCCTTTGGCCGCTTGGGTAACTCGCCAAGTGCGCACCCGCCCGGCTTTGGCAGTCGACCGGAGGCGCGATAGACCACTCTACTATCCCGGAAGGGATGCCTCCAACCACCCCGGGCATCTCATGCCGGGTGCCTACCGTGCGATGTCGGCGACCTCGCGCACGCGATCGACGAACTCCTCGGTCCGCCGCTTCGTTCCGTCGATCTTGCGATCCACGCTGGCGCGGATCTCGCTCGGGGCGAGGGGCGCGGCGAGGCGCACCGTCTCGTGGCACGAGAGGTCGACGCACATGTACGTGCCGACCGTGTCGCCCTGCTCCCCCGCCGCCCCGGCCTTGCGGGCGGTGAACAGCGACACCTGATCCCCCGGCTGCATCGTGTGGCAGAGATTGCACATCGCCGACCGCGCGCGCGACTGCCCCTCGGCGGCGCGCAGCACCACACCGGTGGGCTCGCCGTCGCGCTCGGCGATGACGTATCCGCGCCCACGGGTTCTCGGGTCGCGCCACGCGAAGAAGTCGAGGTGATCCCAATCCGTCAGCACGAAATCATGGGGCATCGCGATGACACGCAGTTCGTCGGGGGTGGCGTTGATGAACGCGTCCCGGACCTCGTTCTCGGTGAGTGCTCGCATGGAATCCGAGTTTACGAGCGCATCGGTAGGCTGCGGCGATGACGCCGTTCTCGCTGCGCACCGCACGCCTGGTCCTGAATCAGCCCACGCTCGCCGATGTCGACGACATCGCCCGATACTGCGCCGACCCGGTCTTCGAGCACTACATGACCACCCCGTGGCCGTACACCCGCGACGACGCGGTCGGGTTCATCGAGGGGTACGTCGCGGACGGCTGGGCCGAGGACCGCGAATGGACCTGGGCGCTGCGCGAATCGGATGCCGGACCCCTGCTCGGCGTGATCGGTGTCCGCGTCCCATGGGGCATGGTCGGCTACTGGCTCGGGGCCGAGCACCGTGGTCGCGGCATCATGCCGGAGGCGCTCGGAGCCGTGATCGACGCCACCTTCGCGCGCGTCGACATCGAGCGGATGCTCTGGGAGTGCGTCGTCGGCAACATCGCGTCGATGCGGGTGGCCGAGAAGTGCGGGTTCCGCTACACGGGGGCACAGCCCGGGCAGGTGCGGGCGCGAGACGGCGAGCAGTCGGCATCCTGGACCGGCGTCCTCGGACGCGACGACAACCGCTCCCCGAAGCCCGGGTGGCCGTAGGTCGTTTCGCCGAACGTCGAACAGGAGGTGGGTTCGCGAGCGTCTTCGACGACTCGTCCTAGCCTGCCCGGCCGTCGGAGACGTAATCGTCGGTGGCGTCGCGCAGCGTCGTCAGCAGTGCCGAGAACTCGGCGAGGAACGAAGGAGAGTGCGCGGCGAGGAGGGCGTCGATGCGCTGCCCGAGCGGCTCGAAGAACTCCTCGGCGAGCCGCTGCACCTCGGGGGTCGAGTGCAGTGTCACGACTCGACGATCGGTGTGTGTGCGGCTGCGGGCGACGTGACCGACTGCTTCGAGCCGATTCAAGAGGGTCGAGGTCGCACCGAAACTGAGGCCGATCCGGTCGCTCAGCTTCGCGGGCGAGAGCGGCGTGCCGCGCTCTTCGGCCCCGAGGATCTCGATCATCGCCGCCGCATCGGTGGAGTGCAGTCCCGCGTGAGCGGCGAACGCCCGGGCGACCTGTGCATACGTCGCTCCGTAGGCGCGGAGCGCCTCCGTGACCGCCTCCGTGACCGACCCCGGAACCGGGTCCGGGGTCAGGGGAGCGTGGGGTTCGCCCACATCGGCCTCCCGTCCTGACGTGCCGTGGTCGGACTTGCAGGTTATCACTTCCTCAAGTTATTCTTCCGAGCAATTATTTGATCATGAAAGTACTAGAGGAGATCGCGATGACACTGTCCGAGAACGCGCGCCGCTGGGTGGGCCTGATCGCCGTGGCCCTCGGTGTCGCCCTGATCGTCGTGGACACGACGATCGTCAACGTCATCACCCCCTCGGTGATCGATGACCTGGGCATCGATTCGAGCCAAGCTCAGTGGATCCAGGAGTCGTACGCGATCGTCTTCGCCGCGCTGCTGCTCGTCGTCGGCCGCATCTCCGACCTTCGTGGCGCGAAGACGGTGTTCCTCACCGGCGTCGTCGTCTTCGGCCTCACGAGCCTGCTCGCGGGTCTCGCGCCCACGGGCGACATCTTGATCCTCGCCCGTTTCCTGCAGGGCATCGGCGCCGCCGCCGTCCTGCCGACCTCGCTCGCGCTGCTCAACGCGATGTTCACCGGCGCCGCGCGCGGTAAGGCGTTCGCGGTGTGGGGCTCGACGATCGGCGCCGCCACGGCGCTCGGCCCCGTGCTCGGAGGATGGCTCTCCGAGCACGCCTCGTGGCGATGGGCATTCGGCATCAACATCCCCCTCACGATCGTCATTCTCGTCATCGGCGCCCTGTTCCTCGTTCAGCCTGCCCGCTCCCGTGGTGGTGTCGACGGCCTCAGCGCCGCTCTCTCGGTCATCGGACTCGGCTTGCTTGCCTTCGGACTCGTCGAGGGCCGCGTCTACGGCTGGATCCTCAGTGAGAACACTCTCGACCTGTTCGGCTTCCGCTGGGACTCCGGCCTGTCACCCGTCTTCATCGCGCTCGTCGTGTCCGCCTTCTTCCTCTCCTTGTTCGTCTGGCGGCAGGCGCGACTCAGCCGCCCGGGCAGCCGCCACCGGCCGCTCATGGACACACGCCTGTTCTCGATCGCGTCCTTCCGCAACGGCAACATCGCCACCCTCATCATCGGGCTCGGCGAGTTCGGGATCATCGCGGTGCTTCCCCTCTGGCTGCAGTTCACGCTCGGATACTCCCCTCTGCAGGCGGGGCTCGCGCTCGTACCAATCGCGATAGGCAGCTTCGTCGCCAGCGGGATCAGCTTCCCCCTCGCGAACCGGGTCAGCGCACTGACCTTCGTGCGACTCGGGTTGGTGCTGGAAGTGCTCGGCCTCGCGGGCCTCGGCCTTGTCGCGGCCTTCACCGAGGCGTCCTGGCCGTTCGTCTCCGTCGTCCTCTTCTTCTACGGCGTGGGCGTCGGGTTCGCGACCGCACAGGTCACCAACGTCGTACTCGCCGATGTGCCCAGTGACGAAGGCGGGCAGAGCTCGGGCATCCAGAGCACCTTCCGTCAGCTCGGTTCCGCGCTCGGAATCGCAGCCCTCACGACCGTCTTCTTCTCCTCGCTCAGCCGGACCCTCGAGGGCAAACTGGAAGACAGTGGACTGGCCCCCACCGACGCGAAGGACTTCGCCGATGCGGTGACCGACAGCGCCGGTGCGGCGATCGCGCCGATCGGCCAGGTGCCGGGCCTCGAGAACGTGGCGGCCCTGGCACGTCAGGCGATGACGGATGCCGTCGCCTTCGGCGCCTTCGTCGCCGCCGGGTTCCTCGTCATCGGCGTCATCGCCACATTCCTCATCCCTTCCCGCCCGGTGAGTGCCGAGGCGTCCGAGCAACCCGCGTCCGGGGCGACGGCCACGACGGAGGTGACACGATGACCGCGCGGAGACGAGTCCTCATCAGCGGCGCGAGCATCGCGGGACCGACGCTCGCCTTCTGGATGGACCGCGCGGGATGGGACGTCACCGTGATCGAGCGCGCGCCCGAGCTTCGCACGGGCGGGCAGAACATCGACATCCGCGGGGCCGGGCGCGAGGTGGCGCGCCGCATGGGGGTGGAGGAGGCGATCCGCGCCCGGAACACGCACGAGGTGGGGACGCGGTTCATCGGGGGCCGCGGGCAGACCGTGGCGAGCTTCCCGGCGGGGCGCGACGACACCGGTGGCGCGACAGCGGAGCTCGAAATCCTCCGCGGCGAGCTGTCGCGCGTTCTGTTCGACCTCATCGCCGATCGTGTCGTCTTCCGCTTCGGCACGACGATCCGCTCACTCGATGATCGCGCCACCGACAGCCAGGTCGGATTCGACGACGGGAGCGACGAGCTCTTCGACCTCGTCGTGATCGCCGAGGGGATGCGTTCCCGTACCCGCAGATTGGTCTTCCCCGGCATCGATCCGATCGTTTCGAAGAACATGTCGACCGCGTACCTGACGATCCCCCGCACGCCCGACGACACCGACTGGTGGCGGTGGTACTCGGCCGTGGGCGGGCGCAGCGTGACCCTGCGGCCCGACAACCTCGGCACGATCCGCGCCACGCTGTCGTACCCGACCCGCGGCGACGAGCGGACTGATACAGGCGACGACACCGCCGGAGATGTGCGGGCCGGGCTGCGCGAGCGGTTCGCGGATGCCGGGTGGGAGGCTTCGCGCGTGCTGCGCGAAATGACCGACACTGACGAGCTCTACCTCGACCGGGTCGGGCAAGTGCACCTCGACACCTGGCACCGCGGCAGGGTCGCGCTCGTCGGTGACGCGGCTTACTGCGCCTCCCCGCTCAGCGGCATGGGAACGACCCTGTCGCTCGTGGGTGCGTACGTCTTGGCCGGCGAACTCGGGCGCAGCAACGACGTCGACACGGCCCTCCAACGCTACGAGGACGTCCTCCGCCCCTTCGTCGAGCGCGCCCAGGATCTGCCTCCCGGTACACCGCGGCTCGCGAACCCGCGCTCTCGCGCCGGGATCGCCATCTTCCACGGCGTGCTGCGAGCGGCCGCGTCGCGCGCCGGTCGGCGCGTGACCGCGGGGCTGTTCCGCCCTCCTGCCGACACTTTCGAGCTGCCCGACTACGAGTGAGCCGTGCGACGGCAACGCTGAACCACGGCGATGGGAGACGACGGCGGATCACCCGACGCGACGCCCCCTCGAGGCTCACCCGCACGGCACCCGAGAGTGTCACGGAAACACGCTCTACCCGCCCGGGCAGTCACACGGATTGCCGCTGTAGCAGGCGCAGTATCCCGGCTCGGGGGTGTCCTCGGGCTCGGGCTCGTTGCGGAGGACGCTGTGATACCCGGTGCTGGTGCTCAGCACGACGACGAGTTCCGGAGCGCGCGCGTGGACCAGGGCCGCATCGACGCGTTGATCCGTGATCTTCTCGCCGTCGCCCTCGGCGTACGTGAAGAAAGTCCCCCTGTCGAAGCCCGCCGCGGAGCGGACCGCGACCCCCATGCTGCGTCCGTCCGCGCAGACGGCAGTCCCGCCGGGCAGGTCGTCGACGGAGTACGGGTCGCCGTTGGCGTTGTGCCCCGGCACCCCGTACATCTGCCAGTACTGGGCGGTCATGTCGAAGGCGGCCTCGTCGGGCACGCACCCGATGTCGCCGAGACGGGCGCGGTATCCGGCGATGAGCGCGGCAGGATCGGCGGTGTCGGTCGACACGACCCGGGTGGTGACGTGTCCGCACGACCAGTAGTACCGGTCGAAGGGACCCCAGGGTGCGCTGTACGACCCGCGCTTGCAGTAGTCCTGCACGCCCGTCGAGATGACCTCACCCATTGCGGCCGCGGCCAGCAACTCGTCTTCCGCGCCGGCGGCTGCGGTGCGAGCGGCGACGACCTCGGGATCCTGCGCTCCCGAGGGCGGCGCGTGGCCGGATCCGGACGCGCACGCCGAGAGCGGCAGTAGCGCCCCTACCGCGATGAGGGAGAGCAGTACGGCGCGGAAGCGGGGGACGCGTCGTCGTGACATGGCCCGAGGCTAGGGCTCACCCCATACGTCACCCGGTATGCGTGGCTCTCATTGACGTCGAGCACAAGTCCCCGAGGCCTGATTTTCCGCGGTTGTAAACTTGCGGAATGGCAAGCGACAGCTCATTCGACATCGTCTCGAAAATCGATCGACAGGAAGCCGACAACGCCCTGAACCAGGCTCACAAAGAAGTTGAGCAGCGGTACGACTTCAAGGGCACCGACGCGTCGATCGCCTGGAGCGGCGAGTCGATCGTCATCAAAGCGAACTCCGAAGAGCGCGCGAACGCCGTGCTCGATGTCTTCCAGACCAAGCTCATCAAGCGCGGCATCTCGCTGAAGAGCCTCGAGAGCGGCGAGCCGGTGCAGAGCGGCAAGGAGTACCGCATCACCTCCACGCTCAAGGAAGGCATCTCGCAGGAGATAGCGAAGAAGATCGGCAAGATCATCCGCGACGAGGGCCCCAAGGGCGTGAAGTCGCAGATCCAGGGCGACGAACTGCGCGTCCAGTCGAAGTCGCGCGACGACCTGCAAGAGGTTCAGCGCCTGCTGAAGGCCGCCGACCTCGACGTGGATCTGCAGTTCACGAACTATCGGTAAGAATTCGCGCTGAGCCGGGCTTTCCGCCCGGAGCCCGCGGACAGTCCGCGAGAGCGGCGAAGGAGATCATGAGGTCCGCCGTCGCCGCTCGCGTCGTGTCCTCCACGGACGGCCACAGGTGGGCGTACGTGTTCAGCGTGAACGACGACTGCAGCCGCGGCGGATGCCACGTCGCATCTCGTGCCCGCGAGCAGCGAGGTCGGCAGGTGAATGTGCCGAGCAGCGAGCTCAGACGAGTGCGTCCGTGCGTTCCTGCAGGTACGCGCACAGCCGCCCCGCGGCCGTGACTTCTTCGCCGAGACCGATGAGATCGAGCGATGTGCCCGTCAGCTCGTCGGTGCGCTCGGTGAGGGTGGCCGCCCACTTGCCGTTCGCGTTGAGTTGGAGGTAAACGGCCGCAGGCGCGTACTTCAGATAGACAAGAACGATCCCCGGGCCCTCCTGCGTAGGATCGCCGTGCGCGACCACTCGAGCCGGCGTGGCAGCGATGTGCTCGTCGTAGTGATGAACCCACGACGTCATATCGGCGAGAGTCGGACTGTCTCGCGGGGTCATGCCTCCATGGTAGTTGGACGCGGTGCAGCATGCGTAGCGGTGCCGACCAGCTCTGCGCGCAGGTCCACCCCGGAAGCCGCCAGCTCGCCACCGCCGGGTACTGCCCGATTCGGCGACTCGCGCGGGGGCACGGAGCCGCTCGGTCTAGCCGTGTTTCGCCAGGAAGAGGCTGAGCGAGATCTCCCGCGTATCGGACCAGCCGCGGCGAGCGCGGACGAGAGTAAAACCCTCGCCGCGAAGCGCCTCCGCGTGGTCGGCGGTGAGAGCCTGCCGATCGATCTTCTCCCACCCGCCCGGCATTCGGTACGCGTGGGTGACAGTGCGTGGGCGAGACATCGGTGCTCCTGAACGGTCAGATCGTGCGGGGAGCGCTGCGTCGTCGAAGCGAGTAAGGGATCCACCGTACGGCGGAGCATGGCCGATGTCTGTCCCCCTTTCGGCGGTGAAGGGCCACCGGCGTACGATTCACGCATCATCACTGACCGGTTCCGCAAAGGGGATGCCATGGCCGTCCGCGTCGATCTGAACATCTCGCTCGACGGAGTCGCGGCGCCCGCCGACCAGACCGCCGAGAATCCCATGGGCGAGGACTGGGGCCGGCTCGTCGAGGACTACATGGCGACGCGGACGTTCCGCGCCCGCGTCTTCGGCGACACCTCGGGCGCCGGCACCACCGGGGTCGACGACCGCTACGCCGCGGCGTACTTCGAGGGCATCGGCGCCGAGGTGATGGGGGCGGCCATGTTCGGACTCCACCTGTTCCCCGACGACCCCGACTGGCGCGGTTGGTGGGGCGACGAGCCGCCGTTCCGCGTTCCCGTCCTCGTTCTCACCCACCGGGAGCGCGCGCCGATCACCTTCGACAACGGGACGCGATTCGAGTTCACGTCAGAGGACATCGCGGATGCCGTGGCCCGGGCGCGCGAACTCGCCGGCGACGCGGACGTCCGGATCGGCGGCGGGCTGTCGACCGTTCGGTCCGCGCTCGAGGCCGACCTGGTCGACCACCTGCACGTCGCCGTCCGCCCGGTGATCCTCGGACAGGGCGACCGGCTGTGGGACGGTCTGCGCGGCCTCGACCAGCGCTACAGCGTGACGTCGGAGGTCGCCGAGAGCGGCGTCATCCACGTCACCTACGCCCGTTAGAACGGGGCGTCGGACGTCAGCACCCGCGTCACGCGGATGACGAACAGACCGAGCGACGTCACGAGCATGAGCGTCGCCACGATTCCGGCGGCGAGGACCACCCACCGGAGCGTCCCGGGGCGGAGCACTCCCCGGATGGCGAAGAACACCGCCGCTCCCGCGCACGCGATCATGATCAGGTAGTCGATCACTCCGCCGGTGAGCGTGAAGAACGCCACGACCGAGAGAACCGTAAGCACCAGCGCCACGATGTGGAGCGTCCGCGCGTCGGCGGGGCGAGGGGCGTCCGGCATCCCCCGAGCCTATCGACCCTCTCTCGCGCCACCGCGCGTAGCCTGAGTGTCATGCGTCAGCGCACTCCCGACCCGCGCCGGTGCCCCACGTGCGGAGACCCGCTGTCGTTCGAGATTCTCGACGACGAACGCTTCCTCGTCGCGTGGTCGTGCGTGAACTGCGGATTGATCCGCACGACCGAGCCGGCGTGAACCGCGCGGTCAGTTGATGATCTCGGCGTTCTCGTCGCGCATCTCGGTCAGGCGTCGTCGCCACGTCTCAAGCGCCTCGGGGGTCAGGCGGGTCCAGTCGTCGCGCTCGGCGACGATCCGCACCGGTGCGGCGCTGCGGAACGACCGTGTGGGGTTGCCGGGGAACTTCTTGTCGGTGACGTTCGGGTCGTCCTCGAACTCGCCCGTCGGCTCGACCTCGTACACGCGCGGGAGTCCATCCCCCGGGATGATCTCGGCGGCCAGCCCCGCCCCGTCGAGACGCGAGGTGAAGTACACGTGATTCATGACGATCTCGGGGCGGTAGTTCGATCGGAAGCCGGGGGTCAGCAGGTCGCCGACCCGCAGAGCGGCTTTCGTTCCGTGGAAGAAGGGACCGGCATCCAGGATCACGCTCACCCCGTGATTCTCGGCACCCCGCGTGCGGAGCGCAACCATCAGCGCGCGAGCACCGCCAAGACGGCGTCGGCGATGGCGCGGTGCCCCGCGTCGTTGGGGTGGAACTCGTCGCCCGTACCGACGAAGGTGTCGCGGCCGGCCGGCCCGTGCAGTTCGGCCACGGCGAAGAGACCGGCAAGGGAGACGTAGCGTCCGGCGTTCGCCGCGCAGGAGCGCGCGATCACCTCGTCGTACGCAGCGCCGTCGTGCGTCCAGGTGCCGAGGCAGACCAGGGCAGCGTCCGGCGACGACGTGCGGATCCGCCCCAGCAGATCGCCGTATTGCGCTTCGAAGTCCGCGAGCGGGGTCGGGATGCCGACATCGTTGGTCCCCAGTTCGATCACCGCCAGATCGAGGTCGGGCGGGACCTCGGTGACACCCGCGACCGTCGAGAGGGTTTGATGCGCGCGCGACACCGTCGTCGGCGTGACACGCCCCAACGCTCCTGTGACGAGGGACGAGAAGCCCTGCGCCTCGGTGGAGGCGAAGAATCCGGCCGCGAGCGAGTCACCCGTGACGAGCACGCGCGCGTTCCCCTTCGCGTCGCGCGGGATCCGCAACAGCCCCGAGGTCGACATGGACGGCGTCGGGGACGACGTCGGGGACGACGTCGGCGTCACCGACGGCGAGGGACGCGGCGACGAGGTGCGCGTGGGCGTCACCGACGGCGACGTCGCGGATGCGGACGGCATGGCATCCGGTGTCGCCCCCTGCGAGAGCACGAGCGCCGCGGCGACGACCGCGGCGACGCCGACGAGCGACGCCGCGATGGTCCACGCGCGCCGGGTCATCCCCGGAGCGTGTCGTCGCGCCACTCCACCGGGGTGACCTCGCCGCGCACCGCGGCCTCCTCGCGCTGACGCAGTTCGACGCGGCGGATCTTGCCCGAGATCGTCTTCGGGAGCTCGAGGAACTCGACGCGGCGCAGCCGCTGGAACGGAGCGAGCTTCTCGCGCGCGTAGCGGAGGATGTCGATCGCGACCTCATCACCGGCCTCGAATCCCGCGGCGAGCACGACGTAGGCCTTGGGCACGGACAGCCGCAGGTCGTCCGGGGCGGGAACGACGGCCGCCTCGACCACGGCGGGGTGCTCGATGAGCACGCTCTCGAGCTCGAACGGGCTGATCTTGTAGTCCGAGGACTTGAACACGTCGTCGGTGCGACCGATGTAGGTGATCGTGCCGAGGTCGTCGCGGCGCGCCACGTCTCCCGTGTGGAACAGACCGTTCGCGGTGGACTCGTCGTTGCGTTCCGGGTCGCCGACGTAGCCGGTCATGAGGTTGAGCGGCCGCACCGACAGGTCGAGGCAGATCTCGCCCTCGTCGGCCGGCTCTCCGGTCACCGGATCGATCAGCACGACGGGGCACCCGGGCAGCGGGCGTCCCATCGACCCCGGCACGAGCTGGGCTCCCGGGGTTGTTCGCGACCACGGCGGTCATCTCGGTCTGGCCGTAGCCGTCGCGGATGTCGAGGCCCCACGCGCGCTGCACGGTCGCGATGACCTCGGGGTTGAGCGGCTCGCCCGCCGAGACGACCTCGCGCAGCGCCCCCCGACGCCCGGCGAGGTCGGCCTGGATCAGCATGCGCCACACGGTCGGCGGAGCGCAGAACGTCGTGACGCGGTCGCGCTCGAGCTCGTCGAGCAGACGCTCGGCCGAGAAGCGCGAGTAGTTGAGGGCGAGCACGGTGGCCCCGGCGATCCACGGCGCGAAGAAGAGACTCCACGCGTGCTTCGCCCACCCCGGCGAGCTGATGGCGAGGTGCACGTCGCCGGGTTGGAGACCCAGCCAGTACATCGTCGAGAGGTGCCCCACGGGATACGACGCGTGCGTGTGCTCGACGAGCTTCGGCTTCGACGTGGTCCCCGACGTGAAGTAGAGCAGCAGGCGGTCGTCGGCGAGGGTCTCCGGATGCCGCGCGGGGTCCGCCTCGGCGAGGAACGCGTCGTCGTACGCGGCCCATCCCGCGTGCTGACCGCCCACCACGATGCGGCCCAGACCTTCGGGCAGGTCGTCGAACTTCTCGGCATCCGAGGCTCCGACGATGACGTGCCGGATCTCGGCCCGCTCGATCCGATCGGCGAGGTCGCCGGCGCCGAGAGCGGTCGTCGTCGGCGCGATCACGCCGCCGAGCTTCATGATGCCGAGCATCGCCTCCCACAGCTCGACCTGATTGCCGAGCATGAGCAGGACCGCGTCCCCGCGACGGACGCCCCGGGATGCCAACCACGCGGCGACCTGGTCCGATCGGCGGGCGAGCTCGTCGAAGGTGCGCTGGTGGTGGGTGCCGTCG
The DNA here is from genome assembly GCF_030818255.1 of Microbacterium sp. SORGH_AS_0969. Classification (NCBI taxonomy): domain Bacteria; kingdom Bacillati; phylum Actinomycetota; class Actinomycetes; order Micrococcales; family Microbacteriaceae; genus Microbacterium; species Microbacterium sp. SORGH_AS_0969. The sequence continues at coordinate 2,190,116 of NZ_JAUTAG010000001.1, read as the reverse complement.
TCGTCGACGACGATCAGAGCCGGAGCGTGGTTGCCTCGCGCCATCGGGTCGAACCAGTCGATCGCCCAGTTAAAGGATCCCTCGAACCGTGGCCAGGTGAACGCCGCCGCGCGGTCGGGGTCGGTGCGCGCCGCGAGGAGTTCGTCACGGGCGGCGCGGTAGCGCTCGGTGGCGGTGAGGGTCATGGGTCTCCTTCGATCGCGTTCTACGCTAGCCCTCGCAGCCATGCCCCGAGCGCCGCGTACGCGGCCTCCCGCGCCCCCGGTGCCGAGAGGAAAACATCGTGCAGGGCACCGTCGATCCGCGCGATCGTTACCGTGCGGGCGATGCGGGTCGCCGCTCGAGCGATGTCGTCGACCACGAGGACTGAGTCGGTCTCGCGCATCGCGTCGTTCCAGCTGAGCGCCACCGTCGATCGCGCCGAGAGCAGCACCAGGGTCGGGCAGCCGACGTCGAGACCGGATGCCACCCGCGCGTGGCCCGCGATGATGGCGGCCAACCAGCCCGGGTGCGTCGGGAAGCCCTGGGCCGGGCGCCAGCCCTCGGGGCTGTCGGGGAGCGTGCCCAGCTCGCGCTGGGCCCGCGTGTAGAAGCCGAGGTCGACGACGGGATGCGTCCCCAGCGGGTCGAATCGCGCGCGGGCGTTGACGAGCGGGGCGAGGGCCTGCCGTCCGAGCGGGCCGAGCTGCAGCTCGAGCCACGGGCTGTTCAGGATGAGCGCATCGGCCACCCCGGGATGCCGCGCCACCCAGAGCGTCAACGTCAAGCCACCGGTGCTGTGCCCGAGGAGCACGAGCCGTCGCCCCTCGCGCACGGTGGCCATGGCATCCAGCGCCGCGGCGATGTCGGCGTCGTACACGTCGAGAGACGCGACGTATCCGGGCGCGAGGTCGGATCGCAGACTGCGACCGTACTTGCGCAGGTCGAGCGCGTAGAACCGTGCGCCGCGGTCGGTGAAGAACCGGGCGAGGTCCGTCTGGAAGAAGTAGTCCGACCATCCGTGCACGTAGAGAACGTCGGTATCGCGCAGCTCACCGAACAGGCGAGCCCCCGCGTGCGGCCGGGCTCGCACGAGCGTGGCGACCACCTCTCCGTCGACATCGTCCCCGAGCGGCAGCGTCTGCTGCTCGAAGCCCTCACCGAGCATGTCCGGATGCCACTCCCCCATCGCCCCAGCCTACGGCGGGGCGCTTAGCGAGACCGCGCAGAACTCCTGAGAAGCCGGCCGAAAGAGCCGGGTAGACGGCGGCTCCGACCCCCGAGGTGCCGCTACTCAGGAGTTCGGCCCGCCCAGCGCGACGCCGACGCCCGTCAGCGCGACGCCGACGCGTCCTCTCGGGCGGCGCGCTCCTTCGCCCGCTCCAGCGCCCGCTTGCGCGCCGCGCGGGCGTCCTCCTCCAGCTTCTCGGCCTTCGCCTCGTCGCGCGTGAGGTTCACGCCCGTCTCCGGGTCGAACAGGTGCAGCGAGTCGGGCGAGAACCACAGGCGCGCCGCGTCTCCCGCGCGGATCGAGCTCATGGCATCCAGTGCCACGACGAGCTCGGTGCGCAGGCTCTCGCCGTCGAGGTCGCGGTCGAGCTCCGACAGCTTGTCCTTCACCGTGGCGTCGGTCTCATAGGGCACATAGGCGTAGAGCACCTCGCCGAGCCACTCGGTCATCTCGATGTCGAGCTCCGCCGTCACACCGCCCGTGAGATCGCGCTCGGTCGAGTCGGCGTCTTCGAACGCGTCGGGTCGGACGCCCACGATCACGAGGTCGCGCCCCTCGACGGCTTTGCGCAGCCGGTCGTCGAGCGGCACATCGGCGATCGGCAGGCGCAGCACGTCGCCGTCGACGGTGCCGCTGAGGAAGTTCATCGGCGGCGAGCCGATGAAGCCCGCGACGAAGAGGTTCACCGGCTGGTCGTAGAGCCCGCGCGGGCTCGCGACCTGCTGCAGCTCGCCGCGACGCAGCACCGCGACGCGGTCGCCGAGGGTCATCGCCTCGGTCTGGTCGTGCGTGACGTAGACGGTGGTGATCCCGAGGGAGCGCTGCAGCCGCGCGATCTCGGTGCGCATCTGCCCCCGCAGCTTCGCATCGAGGTTCGACAGGGGCTCGTCGAACAGGAACGCACTGGCGTTGCGCACGATCGCGCGGCCCATCGCGACGCGCTGACGCTGACCGCCCGAGAGGTTGGCGGGCTTGCGCTCGAGGTGCTCGTCGAGCTCGAGCAGCTTCGAGGCCCGACGCACGCGCTCGTCGATCTCCTTGTCGTCGAGGTCGCTCGATTTCAGCCGCATCGGGAAGGCGATGTTCTCGTACACCGTCAGGTGCGGGTAGAGCGCGTAGTTCTGGAAGACCATCGCGAGGTTCCGGTCCTTGGGCGCCTTGTCGTTCACGACCTCGTCGGCGATCTTCAGCTCGCCGTCCGAGATGTCCTCGAGTCCGACGATCATGCGCAGCAGCGTCGACTTGCCGCAGCCCGAGGGCCCGACGAGGATCACGAACTCGCCGTCGGCGATGTCGAGATCGACGCCCTTGACCGCGGTGAAGCCGTCGTCGTAGGTCTTGACGATCTTGTTCAGAGTGATGGATGCCACGGACTCGCTCCTTAGCCTTTGACGGCGCCCTGCGTGAGACCGGACACGATCCGGCGCTGGAAGATCACGACGACGATGACGATGGGGATGGTGACGACGATGGCCGCCGCCGAGATCGCGCCCGTGGGTTCCTCGAACTGCGAAGCCCCGGTGAAGAACGACAGGGCCGCCGGCACCGGGCGGGCGGCATCCGTCGACGTCAACGAGATGCCGTAGACGAAGTCGTTCCACGCGATGAAGAACGCGATGATCGCGGTGGTGAACACCCCCGGTGCAGCGAGCGGCACGACGGTCTTGCGGAACGCCTCGAACGGGGTCGCCCCGTCGACCTGGGCGGCTTGCTCGAGCTCCCACGGGATCTGGCGGAAGAAGGCCGCGAGCGTCCAGATCGAGATCGGCAGCGTGAGCGACAGGTACGGGATGATCAGGCCGAGCCACGTGTCGTACAGGCCGACCACACGCCACAGGTTGAACAGCGGAGTGACGATCGACACGATCGGGAAGACCGACACCGCGAGCGCCGTGGTGAGGATGATGCGCTTGCCGGGGAAGTCGAGCCGGGCGATCGCGTAAGCGCACAGCGTCGCCAGCACCACGGCGACGAACGTCGCGATGAGCGAGATGCCGATCGAGTTGCGCAGCGCCGGGAGGAAGAGGTCCGGCGCGCTACCGCCCGGAGCGAGGATCGTGGCGTAGTTGTCGAGCGTCCATTCGGTGGGCAGCAGCGTTCCGGAGAAGAGGCCCGCCTGCGTCTTGAACGACGTCATCAGGATCGAGAAGACCGGGAAGAGCGACCACACCAGCACGACCGCGATAATCACGAGCCACATGATCCGCTGGGGCCAGGTCATTGCACGCATCAGGAGTTCCTCCCCGCAGACAGATCCACTTTGAAGCCCTTGATGAAGATGCCGGCGATGATGAGGACGCTGAGGAACAGCAGCACCGAGATCGCGGAGCCGAGACCGATCTCGAGGCGTCCGATCGAGGTGTTGTAGGCCAGCAGCGACAGCGCTTCGGTGTCGTTGGCCCCTGCGGTCATGATGAAGATGTTGTCGAAGATGCGGAACGCCTCGAGCGTGCGGAAGAGCACCGCGACCATGATCGCGGCCTTCATGTTCGGCAGGATGACGCGGCGGAGCACCTCCCACCCGGTCGCCCCGTCGACTTTCGCGGCTTCCTCAAGGTCGCCGGGCACCTGAGCGAGACCGGAGAGCAGTAGCAGCGAGATGAAGGGCGTGGTCTTCCAGACCTCGCTGAGGATGATGACCGTGAGCGAGGTGCCTTGGTAAGCGAACCAGTTGAGGTTCTCGTCGAACCCGGGGATCCACGACAGCCAGCTGTTGACGTACCCGCCGGAGTTGATGTCGAAGGCGTAGAAGAACGCGAAGGCCGAGACGACGGTGATGATGCCGTAGGGCACGAGGATCGCCGTGCGGGCGAAGCCGCGGAGCTTCTTGATCGCCCGGTGCATCACGAGCGCGAAACCGAAACCGATGATCAGCTCGAGTAGTACGGTGACGACGGTGATGAAGAGCGTCACGCCCATGGATTGCCAGAAAGCCGGGTCGCCGAGGATGACCTGGTAGTTGCGGAACCAGATGAACTCCCGGTCGTCCGGTGCCGTCAGTCGCAGGCTGAAGAGGGAGTCCCACAGAGCCTGCACGATCGGGTACAGCGTGACCAGGAGCATGATGCCGAAAGCGGGGCCGGCGAGCATCCAGCCCAGGCGGGCCTCCGCCCGGGCACGGTCGGAGCGACGCTTCTTGGGCTTCGCGCCCGGTTCCTTGTCGGCCCGGATCTTGCCGGCCGCAGCGATCTCAGCAGTCACAGCAGTCGCTCCCCTCTGAGCACCGCGAGGATGAAGTCGGTCGAGGTCTGCGGCGTCGTATCGGGGGTGACGGCGTTCGGCGGATGCCACGTGCGCTGCAGTCCGATGGAGATCTCGTTGTAGTACGGCGTCTGCGGTCGGGGCGCCCCCAGCTGCAGGGACTCCGCGATCGTGGATGCCATCGGGAACTTCTCGTTCACCTCGGCGTCGTCGTACGCGGCGAGGTTGGAGGGCGGGTTGCCGTTGGTGACGAAGTACCGCGCCTGGTTCTCGGGGCTGACGATGCACTTCACGGCCTGCCAGGCGAGATCGGTGTGCTCGCTGTACGCCCCGACGCCGAGGTTGATCCCTCCGACGGGAGGAGCGGCCGGGGTCCCGGCATCCACTCGGGGGTAGACCGCCCAGCCGAGGTCCTCCACGACCTCGGGGGCCGCGCCCTGCATGGCCGGGTAGACGAACGGCCAGTTGACCATGAACGATCCGTTGTCGCCCTGGAAGAGGTTCATGCTCGCGTTCTCGTCGGCCGTCGGCAGTCCCGGGCCGCCGAGGTTCGACGATCCGATACGCCCGATGATCTCGGCCGCCTTCTTGCCCGCGTCGGACTCGAGGCCCAGCTGCATCTCGTCGGGCTTCGCCTCGGGATCCTCGAGGATCTTGCCGCCGCCCGAGGCGACGAGGGCGTTGATCCAGACCGTGAGCGACTCGGCGAGTGCGCCCTGGACGCCGAGCTGCTTGTTCTGGTCTTCCGCGGCCTGCATGATCTGGTCCCACGTGACCGGCTGCGTCATGTCGAGACCGGCGGCTTCGGCGACCGACTTGCGGTACCAGAGCAGCTGCGTGTTGGCCCAGAACGGCACCGTCACGAGCTCCCCGTTCCAGCTGGCCGACTGCACCGCGCCCTCGACGATTCCGTCGGTGTCCTGCAGCTCATCGGGGACGGGAGCGAGGAATCCGGGCTCGGCGAGCTCGGGGATGAACGGCGGGTCGAGGCTCATGATGTCGAGCGAGCGGTCGCTCGCGGCGAGACGCCGGGCGAGCTGTTCCCGCTGCGAGGCGGCATCGCGCGGCAGCAGCGAGGTCTCGATGCGATACGCGCCGTCGGCGGCTTCGGTGCAGGATGCCGCGATCTCAGCCTGACCGCCGTCGTCGGGGTTGATGTACCAGGTGAGGGTCGGCACCCCGTCGCCCGCGGAACAGGCGCCGAGTGTGCCGGCGAGGACCACCGCGGACGCCCCGGCCACGATCCGTTTCGTTGTTCGCATCCGGCCCCCTCGCCTCGGTGCGGGCGTCGGTGCCCGGCGTCGTGCGTCCATCCTGTCGATGCGGGGCGGATCCGGGCACGAGGGTTGCCCCCGCCGATCGGGGGATGGTACTCGCGCGACCTCAGCTACCGGGCTGCCGTGGAGGCGATGAACACACGTGCTCACCAGCCGCAGCCGGAGGAGCAACGACATCGGAGGCGGGCAAAGGGTCCCATTTCTCGGGCCGCCGGAAGGTTGCGCCGTCCTGAGACTTCACGACCGCAGGGAGCAGGCACTTCTCCACGCGGGCAAGGGTGGTGCGTCGCGATGCGGGCATCAGACGACGCATGGCGTCTGAACCACGATGAGGAGGGAAGTGAGCGAAGATGTGTGCGTTGGGATTCGCGCCCCAGGCCATTTTCACGGCGGGGATGATATCGGTGTCGGCGGTCATGAGCATGAACGATTCGGCCCTGTTCGCGGCGACGTCGGCGACGAGGTGTACAGCGATGTTCACATGCGTCTGTTTCTCTTCGTAGCTGGTCCATGTCGCCCCGCACGATCGACAGGTCCGAGACTTCTCCTGAAACTGGCCTTTGATCACGGTCAATCGGCTCGGGTGCAAGCTGCGGAGCGCGGCGAGGTACCGATCCTGGCGAGCCTGCGCATCGGGTTCGTTCAGGACGATGGCGGTGAAGTACGTGACCTGAACGAGAGCTGACCGCGGCCGCAGAGTTGTCGCGAGCTTGACGATGTCGAGCCACAGCAGCCGGTTACCAGCCGCGTCGTGCAGGCCGTGATACAGGTTGAAGCCATCGATGTAGACGATGAGACGTTCTGCTTCTGCGGCTTCCACACTCCCCTCCACTTCCCTGCGGTGATAAACTGGGCGGACACCACAGCAGCGGTTGATTGTCACGATCGCTGCCCGACGCCCTCTTCCGGGAGGGCGTCTTTGTTTTCATCGACGCGCCGCTCCGCACGTTCGGGGCAACGTTCCGGCGCCATCGACCAGCAGGTGCATCGACCGAGATTGCGAGTTCCGTTCGGTGGATGAACGTACGTCGCCGGCGCCACGCTACCGGGGCTGACGGGGTGCGAACACCCATCACGGAGGGGAGCTATACCTGCATCCTGGGGATTTCACCCTGTGGCGCGGCACGCGCGCGCGAACGACGAACCGCCCCGTCCGGAGACGGGGCGGCTCTTCGAGAACGCGGGTTACTCGCCGCGCGAGATCGCGATCATCTCGTCGCGCGGAACGACCTTGATGCGGGCGCGCTCGTGCGGCGCGCCGAGGGCGATCTCATGCTCGTCGAGGCGGTGCCAGCCGTCGAGGTCGGTCCACCGGACGCCGCGCTCCTCGAGCAGGGCGGGGATCGCCTCTTCCTCGGGGTGCGCGGGACGCCACCACTCGCTCTGGTCGTTGATGACGTGGCGCACCGTCTCCATGGCATCCGACTTCGTGTGTCCGATGAGGCCGACGGGGCCGCGCTTGATCCAGCCCGTCGCGTAGACGCCGGGGATGCGCTCGTTCGACTCGGCCGACAGCACCTGGCCCTCGTGGTTGGGGATCACGCCGTGGCGCTCGTCGAACGGGATGTCCTTCAGCGGAGAACCGAAGTAGCCGACCGCGCGGTAGATCGCCTGGATCGGCACTTCGCGGATCTCGCCGGTGCCGACGACGCCGCCCTCGGCGTCGGGCCTCGTGCGCTCGTACCGGAATGCGGCGACGCGGCCCTCGGCATCCTTCACGACCTCGACGGGCTTGGCCCAGAAGTGCAGGTGCAGGCGACGGGATGCCTCTCCCCCGGCGTTGTTCACGCCCGGACGGGTACGCCACTCCTGCAGCACACGGTCGATGACCTTGACCTGCTTGTTCGTCTGGATCGCGGCGAGCGAGGCCTCGTCGTAGTCGAAGTCCTCGTCGTAGACGACCATGTCGACGTCGCGCAGCTCGCCGAGCTCACGGAGCTCGAGCGGGGTGAACTTCACCTGCGCGGGACCGCGGCGGCCGAAGACGTGGACGTCGGTGACGGGCGAGGCCTTCAGCCCCTGGTACACGTTGTCGGGAACCTCGGTGGGCAGCAGGTCGTCGGCGTGCTTGGCGAGCATGCGCGTGATGTCGAGGGCGACGTTGCCGTTGCCGATGACGGCGACCGACTCGGCCTCGAGCGGCCACTCGCGCGGCACGTCGGGGTGACCGTCGAACCAGCTGACGAAGTCGGCCGCGCCGTACGAGCCGTGCGCGTCGATGCCCGGGATGTCCAGGTCGGCGTCGCGGATCGCGCCGGTCGAGAAGATCACCGCGTTGTAGTGCTGCTTGAGGTCGTCGAGAGTGATGTCCTCGCCGAAGCGGACGTTGCCGAAGATGCGGATGTCACCGCGGTCGAGCACCTCGCGCAGCGCCGTGATGACGCCCTTGATGCGCGGGTGGTCGGGAGCCACGCCGTAACGGACCAGACCGTAGGGTGCCGGAAGCTGCTCGAACAGGTCGATCGAGACGTCGAACTGACGCTCGGCTTTCAGCAGGATGTCGGCGGCGTAGATGCCGGCGGGGCCGGCTCCGACGATGGCGAGGCGCAGCTTCGTCATGGGGTCCTCTCGATCGGGATCGGGGGGTGGTGGAAAAGTCAGGCCGAACGATCGGCGACCGCGCGGGCGAAGCGCGTCAGCGCCTCGCGCACGGCACCGTCGGGCAGCGGTACGAGGGCGTCGATCGCCTCTTGCGACCATTGGTGCGCGAGGCGGAGCGTCTCGTGCGTCGTGTCGTGATCGCGCAGCTCGGCGAGCGGAGCGTCGAGGATCGCCGGGTCGGCGCCGGCCGCGATGCGCTCCTGCCCCTCGTCGATGCGCGTGCGCAGATCGGCGGACGCGGCGTCGGAGCGGTGCCCGAGCAGCAGGTACGGCATCGTCGGCACGCCCGCGCGCAGGTCGGTGCCGGGCACCTTGCCCGTTTCGGACGCGTCCGGCGAGAGGTCGATCACATCGTCCAGAAGCTGGAAAGCGACGCCCGCCTTCTCGCCGAAGACCACCATGGGCTCTTCGAACTCTTCGGGGGCGCCGGAGTAGATGACGCCGCACTGCGCGGCCGCGGCGATGAGCGAACCGGTCTTGTCGGCAAGCACCTTCAGGTAGAAGTCGACGGGCTCGTCGCCCTCCGCAGGGCCCACGGTCTCATGCATCTGCCCGAGCACGAGCCGCTCGAAGGTGTCAGCCTGGAGCTGGATGGCCCGCTCGCCGCGCCGGGCCATGAGCTGGCTCGCGCGAGAGAACAGCAGGTCACCGGTGAGGATCGCGATGTTGTTGCCCCACACCGTCTGGGCGCTCGGCACCCCGCGGCGCTTGTCGGCACCGTCCATGACGTCGTCGTGGTACAGCGAGCCGAGGTGCGTCAGCTCGAGAGCAGTGGCGACCTCGATGACCTCGGGCGTCGTTCCGCGCCCGAGTTGCGCCGTGAGGATCGCCAGCATCGGCCGGACGCGCTTGCCACCGGCCTCGTACAGGTACCGGGCGGTGACGTCGGCGAGGCGATCGGCGCTTCGCACCTCTTCTTCGAGCGTGCCCTCGACGCGCGCGAGACCCGCCTCGACGGTCGACAGCAGGGTGCGCGAACGCAGGCCGGCGAAGATGCGGTCACTCAGGCCCAGCTTGCCCGACAGGCGGGTGCTGGCCGCGGGCAGTCTCGGGGTCACGGTTTCAGCCTATCCTGGCGCGCTCGCGCCGTCCCTCGGCTATCTCGACGGTTGACAGGCTGTCTGCGGAGCGAGGTCGTGTGCGCACGCGTCGGTCGCGCCGCACGCATCAGGCGGGGCGGATGCCGCGGTGCAGAGCGACGATGCCGAATGACAGGTTGCGGTAGGCCACGGCATCCCAGCCCGCGTCGCGCATCCAGCTGGCGAGCGTCGGCTGGTCGGGCCAGTCGCGAATGGACTCGTTGAGGTAGTCGTACGCCTCGGCGTTCGAGCTGACCGCGCGTGCGGCGATCGGCAGGACGCGGTCGTTGTAGAGGCGGTAGAGGCCGTTGAACGCGCGGGACGGCGGGTGCGAGAACTCGCACACCACGATCCGGCCACCGGGACGGGTCACCCGGAGCAGCTCGCGCAGAGCGCGCCGCGGATCATTGACGTTGCGCAGCCCGAACGACATCGTGACCGCGTCGAACTCCTCGTCGTGGAACGGCAGGTCGGTGGCATCCGCCTGCACGAACTCGAGGTTCGGCACGTTTCCGTGGCGACGGCGTCCCTCGGCGATCATCCCTCTCGAGAAGTCCGCCGCGACGACGTGCGCACCGCTGGGGACGAACGCCATCGACGAGGTCCCGGTGCCCGCGGCGAGATCGAGGATGCGCTCGCCCCGCTTCGGGGCGACGGCCCGGAGTGTCGCGGCGCGCCAGAAGCGGTCGTTGCCGAGGCTCAGCACGGTGTTGGTGCGGTCGTAGGCGGGGGCCACCTGGTCGAACATGCCGCTGACACGCTGCGGGTCCTTGCCGAGGTCGGCGCGGTTGGGGTCGCTGCTCACCCGTCGAGTCTAGGCGGGCGGGCGCGGCGGGTCTTCGGGGCTTGCGAGCTCGGCCAGACGCGTGAGCCACGGCCCGGTCACGGCGTCGGAGAACGGCGCGATGCCCTCGCGCACACGGTGCTCGAGTTCGACGGCGGTGGCCTCGAGGTGCGCGACGATGTCGCCGGGGTAGCCGTACTGCACGCGGTGCTCGTCCCACTCGTCGCGATCGTCGATCCACGTGCCGCGACCGTCGGTGCGGCGGACGACGTCGAGATCCATGTCGATGCCGCCGGGCACCCCGTCGTCGCTCCACCGGATGTCCCACGCGAGGTCGATGTACACGGCCACCGGGTGCGGGGCGGCGTTGTGGGTGAAGGCCCAGTCGCCGCTCGCGGGAACCAGCGTGACGTTGGGCTGGCGGCAGACGAACTCGGCCCCGGGGCGCGCGCTGCGCCAGCCCACCTGCTGGCCGAACCAATCGCCCCAGTCGTCGGATCCGAGGTAGACGCTGTCCTGCACCCAGTGGGGTGAGCCGTCCCACTTGCGCCAGCGGAACATCAGGCGCGTGCCGGGAGCGGGACGGGAGGACATGTCGCGAGTCTAAAACGGGCCACCGGCACCCTGGCGCATCCCGCGGCACCGCGCGCCCGACGCGCCGGGGGCACCTGCACCGACACGCATGCCCGAAACGGTCACGGACACGGATGCACGGCGTTATGTCGACGGCGAACGGTTGCCGAGAGCCCCGCCGAGAGCGGGTCTACGCTCGAGAACGTGATCGAACCCGCGGATGACGCCGTGCCGCGCCTGCGCGTGGTGACGCGCGAGCTGCCCCCGATGGACGATGTGCTCGCGTACACCACCCCCTACGACCCGCTCTTCTGGAGTCGTCGCGGAGAGTCCCTCGCCGCGTTCGGTGACCTGCTCACCCTGCGCTATCGGGGCGCACGTCCGGGCGACGCGAGCGTCGCCGACCGGTGGCGCGCGATCGCGGCGGCCGCCGAGGTCGACGACCCCGTACAGCTCCCCGGCACGGGACTCGTGGCTTTCGGATCGTTCGTCTTCGACCCCCGGTCCGAGCGCGAGAGCGTCCTGCGCGTGCCCGGAACGATCGTCGGCCGCCACAGCGGACGCGCGTGGGTCACGCGTCTCGCGTTCGACGACACCCCGGACGAGCCGGAACCCGAGCTACCGCCCCGCTCCCCGTTTGGACCGCACTGGTCGGCGACCCTCGGCCCTGGCCGCCAGACCGCTGAGGCGTACCAGGATGCCGTCCGCCTCGGCGTCGAGGCGATCCACGCCGGCGAGGTGGGAAAGGTCGTCCTCGCGCGCGACATCACCGGCACGATCCCGGCGGGCTCCGACCTCCGCCGTCTCGTGCGGTCGCTGCACGAGGGCTACCCGGACTGCTGGGTCTTCGCGGTCGACGGGCTGATCGGCGCGAGTCCCGAGACCCTCGTGACTGTGTCGGGCGGGACGGTGACCGCGCGAGTCCTCGCCGGGACCGTGGCCCGCGGAGCCGACGCCGACACCGATGCCGCGGCATCCCTCGCTCTTTCCGAGAGCACGAAAGACCAGGAGGAGCACCGGTTCGCCGTGCAGAGCGTGCTCACGGCGCTCCGTCCGCACACCTCGGCGCTCGCGGCGGCCGAGCAGCCCTTCACCCTCAAGCTGCCCAACGTGTGGCACCTCGCCACCGACGTCGAGGGCGTGCTCAGCGAGGCGGCGTCGTCGCTCGATCTCGTGGGCGTGCTGCACCCCACCGCGGCCGTGGCGGGAACGCCGACGAACGCGGCGATCGACGTGATCCGCCGCCTCGAGCCGTTCGACCGTGGGCGCTACGCCGGGGCCGTCGGCTGGATCGGCGCCTCGGGCGACGGCGAGTGGGCGATCGCGCTGCGGTGCGCCCAGATCGATCGCGCCGAGCCCTCGTCCCCGACCGCGCCGATCACCGCCTACGCGGGGGCGGGGATCGTCGCGGACAGCATCCCGGAGTCGGAGCTGCTCGAGACGCGCGTGAAGTTCCGGCCCATCGTGGACGCACTCGCCTGAGCCGGGTTCCGGGTCAGGATGCCGCGAGGCGGCGCTTCTCTTCGTCGACGTCGTAATCGGCCGCCGGCCACCGCGGATCGATGTCGGTGAGAGCGTCGATGAGCAGGCGCTGCACGGCGAGACGCGCGTACCACTTGCGGTCGGCCGGGATGACGTGCCACGGCGCGAGCGGCGTCGACGTGCGCTCGATCGCCGCCTGGTAGGCGTCCATGTAGTCGTCCCAGAGCTCGCGCTCGTCGACGTCGGACGGGTTGTACTTCCAGTGCTTGTCGGGCCGCTCGAGACGCTCGGCGAGACGCGCGCGCTGCTCGTCCTTCGAGATGTGCAGCATGACCTTGACGAGCCGGATGCCGAGATCCGCCGCCTCGGCCTCGAATCCGACGATCGCACCGTACCGGCGTTCGATCTCGTCCGCCGGGGCGAGCTGGCGGACACGACCGATCAGCACGTCTTCGTAGTGTGAGCGATCGAAGACGCCGATCCGGCCGGCATCCGGAAGCCGCTTACGGATGCGCCACAGGAAATCGTGCGAGAGCTCTTCGGCGGTCGGTTTCTTGAACGACGCGAGCTCGACACCCTGAGGGTCGACGGAGCCGACGACGTGTCGCACGATGCCGCCCTTGCCGGCGGTGTCCATGGCCTGCAGCACGAGCAGGACGGAACCGGTCGCCGTGCCGGCGACACTCTGGGCGAACAGACGCTCTTGCAGACCCGAGAGCGGGGCGATCCCGGCCTCGAGATCGGCTTGGCCGTCGGCCTTCTTCCCGTCATACCCGGGGGTGGCTCGGGTGTCGATGTCGGCGAGGCGGAATCCCGGGGCGACGCTCAACGCCTCGGACGCGGGAACCGACCATCTTTCGCTCGTGCTCATCCCGTCATCGTGGCGCGAACCACCGACATCGCGCCACGCCTTGACGCGAAGGTGATCCTGCGAGAGGTCAGCGCGGCGGGAGCTCAGCGCGGCAGCGGGACCTCGATGAGCTGCCGCCCGCCGCCCGGGGCCGTGAGCACCTGGTCGAGGGCGACGCGCGTGGTGACGCGGTGGTACTCCCAGCCGAACGCGAGGGCGAGCTGTTCGAGGCGTGCCGTCTGCGGGGTGTACTGGACGCGTTCCATCGCGTCGGCACCGGCCACGGCGGCGACCTCGAGGCCGTCGAAGATCGTGCCCCCGCCGTCGTTGCCGACGACGACCTGCAGGCGGGGCTCCTCCTCGCCCGGGGGCAGCAGGAGCGCGCCGAGATCGTGGAGGAACGCGAGGTCGCCCAGCAGCACGCGGGTCACGCCGGGGCGCTCCTCGATCTGACTCGCGAGTGCGATCCCGGTGGCCGTGGCGACCGTACCGTCGATGCCGGCGAGTCCGCGATTCGCATGTACCGACACCTTCTTGCCGCCCAGGAGCTCGTCGGCGACGCGCACCAGGCGGGACGATCCGAACATCAGGCGGTCGTGCGGCCACGTCGCCCGCCACAGCGCATCCACCAGAGCGGCGCGGTCGAGCGGGGCGCGGATGACCTCGACCTCGGCGTTGATCGCCCCGAGGCGTTCGTGCGGCACGGCCGAGGCGAGACCGTCGGCGTCCGGGGCGGGCGGAGACAGGTCGACCGCCGCCTCGCGCGACGCGCGCATCCACGCGCCGAGCCACGCGCGGTCGATCTCGCCGCCCGCGACGCGGATGGCATCCACTCCCTGGGTCGTCCCGTTGAGGTTGACCGGCTCGCCGGGCCCGCGCACCGCGATCACCTCGACGTCTTCGCGTCCGAGGAGTGTCGCGACCTCGCGGCTGAGGGTTGGATGACCGAGCACCACCGCGCGCTCGATGCGGCCGCCGAGCTCGGGGTCACGCAGCAGCGCGCGATACCCGTGCACGACCTGGCGCCCGAACCGTGCCCCGCTGACGATCTCGGCCACGAGCGGGAAGCCGCCGCGGTGAGCGAGCTCTTCGGCGGCCGGCCCGGCGTCGGCACCGGCGACGACGATCGTGCGCGGCCCGAGCTCGAGGAGGAACGCGGCCTCGGTCTCGGGGGCGACGTCCGCGACCCCGATCCCGCCTCCGCCCTGGTAAAGAGCACCGGATGCCTCGGCCTCGCCGTCGCTCTCGAGGTCGACGGGCGGGGCCACCGGCCGCGCGGTGGCGCGCTCGATGAGCCACTCCGGAGCGGCGCCCGCGAGCGGCTCGCGCAGCGGGACGTTGAGGTGGACCGGGCCCGCCGCTCGCGCCCCTTCGCCGAGGGAAGCGGCGAGAGCTGTCGCCGCGACCGCGTCGAACTCGGCGGTCTGTTCGGCGGTGCCGTCGTGGTCGACGGCCTCGGGGACGGGAAGGTCGGCCTCGAAGCGCGCGGCCGCGCGGAACAGCCCGGGCTGGCGGGTGGTCTGGTTCGCGCCGACGCCGCGGAGCTCGGGCGGACGGTCGGCCGTGAGCAGAAGCAGCGGCACACCGGCGTGGTGGGCTTCGAGAGCAGCGGGCAGCAGGTTGGCGACCGCGGTGCCCGAGGTGCAGACGACGACGGCCGGCATGCCGGTCTCGCGGCCGATGCCGAGGGCGGTGAATCCGGCCACGCGTTCGTCGATGCGCACGTGCAGGTGCACGAGGCCCGCCCGCTCGAGGTCGGCGGCCACGAGGGCCAGGGCCTGAGAGCGCGAACCGGGACTGACGACCACATGCCGGACCCCGCGGGCGACGAGGCCGGCGAGGAGGGCGGATGCCGCGTCGGTCGCGGGCGCCGCGGCGCGCTCGATGGGCGTGCTCACGGGTCAGCTGACGGCGCCGCGCTGTCCGCGGGCATCGTCGTCGCCGGGGTCGTCCCGGGTCTCCGGGCGTGCATCGCGCGGGTCGTCGGCTTCGGAGTCGAGCTGTGCCAGCTCTTCTTCGAGGCGGCGGATGCGCTCGTCCTGGTCGGCGCGGGCGGCGGGCGAGAGGCGTCCCAAGAACTCGGGGTCGTCGTCCGGCGCGCGCCGCAGCGCGGGGGCACCCGCGCGACCGCGGCCGACGAGGAACCACAGGATGCCGCCGAGCACGGGCAGCAGGATGACGATGACCATCCAGGCGCCCTTGCTGACCCCGCGGTGTCGCGTCGCGGGCTGCACCGCGCAGTCGACGATCGTGTAGACCCAGAAGGCGGTCGCCACGAGCGCCAGTACCAGAAGCAGCCGTGCCATGGACCGATTCTACGTGCGTCGGCTGGACACGGGCCGGGCGCCGCCGAGCCCGTGCCCCGCCGTAGAATGGGGAGATGCGTGCTCGCTCGGCCCTCGTCTACACGGTCCTGCGATTGCTCGCATTCCTCGTGCCGCTCGGCATCCTGCTGCTGTTCCCGGTGTTCCAAGAGCTCCCGTGGCTCGCTGCGGTCTTCGCCGCCCTGATCGGGCTCAGCCTTTCGCTGCTCTTCCTCCGCCGCCCGCTCGACCAGGTGACCGGCAGTCTCGCCGAGCGCCGCGCCGCTCGCGCCACGACGGGTCGCCGCTCGGGCGCTGAGGCCGACGCCGATGCGGAGGACGCGGTGGTCGACGCCGCGTCGCCCGAGACCGAGGCGGCGGCAGAACCGACGAAGCCCGACGCTTCCGAGCGCTGAGCCCAGCCCGGCTTCGCTGCTCGGACGAAGCCCGACGCGTCCGAGCGCTGAGCACCACCCGGCTTCGCGACTCAGGCGACGAATGCCCAGAACAGCAGCGCGCCGTACGCCACTGACGTGAAGCTCGTGACCTGCAGCGCGGTGATCAGCTCGCGCGGTGTGCGATAGGTCCACACGATCAGCACGGACGACAGCGCCCCCAGAAGGGCGATCAGCGTCAGCCAGGCGACGGGGTAGAACAGGGCGAGGAACGCCGAGATCGCGAACGGGATGAGCACGAACACCGTGAACAGCACCTGCGTCGCACGACGGCCGATCAGCACCGAGAGAGTGCGCTTGCCGGCAAGACGGTCCTGATCGATGTCGCGCAGGTTGTTGGCCAGCAGCACCGCGCACGCGAGGAGCCCCGCAGCCACCGCGCCGAACCACGCCTCCTGCGGGATCTCCTGCACCTGCACGCAGGTGGTGCCGAGGGTCGCGACCAGGCCGAAGAACACGAAGACGAACAGCTCGCCCATCGCGTTGTACCCGTAGGGACGCTTGCCTCCCGTGTAGAACCAGGCGGCCACGATGCACACCGCGCCGACCGCGATCAGCCACCACTGGCCTGTGCGCACGACGATCGCGAGGCCCACGAGCGCGGCGAGCGCGAAGAACGCGAGCGCGACGATGAGCACGGTGCGCGGCTTCGCCTTCTTGCCGCCGGTCAGACGCCCGGGTCCCACGCGGACGTCATCGGTCCCGCGGATGCCGTCGCTGTAGTCGTTGGCGTAGTTCACGCCGATCTGGAGCGCGAACGCGACCGCGAGACACGCGAGGGCGATCACCCAGTGGAGCTGGTCGTCGACCAGGGTCGCGGCTCCCGTGCCGATCAGCACCGGAGTGATCGCGAGCGGCAGCGTCCGCAGCCGGGCGGCGGCGATCCAGTCGCGCGCGGTGGCGGGGGTCACGGCCTGCGGTGCCCCGCTCTTGTGCTTCTGCGGATTGCCGTGCGGACGACGCTTCGGGGCGGGACGCGAGCGCTTACGAGACTGTGCTGCCACGGAGGGTCATCCTAAGCCCGCGCCGTCGAACCGCCGCGCCAACGACGCCCGGTCGGGCTTGCCCGACGACAGCGTCGGCAGGTCGTCGACGGCGATCACGCGCGCCGGTCGCGCCACGGAGCCCACGTGCTCAGCGACCACGTCACGCACGCGGGCCAGGATCTCGCTCGTGGCGGCAGGGTCGAGGCCCGGAGCGATCACCGCGGACCCCTGCCCCCAGGTGGCATCCGGGATCGCGACGACGACGGCCGACTCGAGACCCCGGATGCCGCGCACCGCCGCCTCGACCCGGTCCAGCGACACGTTGACCCCACCCGAGACGATGACGTTGTCGAGACGGCCGGTCACGCGCAGCACGCCATCGACGAGCTCTCCCCCGTCGCCCGTGCGGTACCACCGCCGGCCGGCCTCGTCGGTCGGGAAGACGGATGCCGTGCGCTCAGGGTCGCCGAGGTAGCCCTCGGCGAGCGTCGGGCCCGACAGGCGCACCTCGCCGCCGACGATCGCAACCTCGACGCCGTCGAGCGGCACCCCGTCGTAGACGCAGCCGCCGCTGGTCTCGGTCGAGCCGTACGTGCGCACGATCCGCGCCCCGGCCGCCGCCGCACGCTCGCGGACGGCGGGGGCGAGCGCCTGACCGCCGATGAGGATGGCCTCGAACGAGCGCAGCGCCTGGGCGATGGTGTCGTCGTGGTCCGCGGCATCCAGGAGTCTCTGCAACTGCGCGGGGACGAGCGAGGTGTAACTCGGAACGCGCGCGCCGTCGATGTGGGAAGCCATGCCGAGGGCCGCCGCCGCGAACGGCTCGGGACGGAAGGGTCCGGCGACGACGGCCGGCTCCCGGTCGGCCAGCAGAGCCCGCACGATCACCTGGACGCCTGCGACGTAGGTCGCGGGGACGGCGAGCAGCCATGCCCCCTCGCCGATGCGCGCGGCCGTCGCGTAGGCGCTGCTGATCAGGGCGATGCGCGAGATCACCACCGATTTCGGAACGCCGGTCGAACCCGAGGTGGTCACGACGGCCGCGGTCCCCGCGGGTACCTCGCCCGGCAGCGCCTCTCCCCCGAGCGCGACGGCAGGACCTGCGCCGAGCACCGCCGCCCGCAGGGCGCGCACGACATCGCGAGGATCCCCGGATGCCGGGGCCTCGAGCCTCACGCGGTCGCTCCGGGCCTCAGTAGTGCCACGGCACATCGGACCAGTCGGGGTCGCGCTTCTCGAGGAAGGAGTCGCGCCCCTCGGCCGCCTCGTCGGTGCCGTAGGCGAGGCGCGTCGCCTCCCCGGCGAACACCTGCTGCCCGACGAGCCCGTCGTCGACCGCGTTGAACGCGAACTTCAGCATGCGGATCGCCGTCGGCGACTTGGTCAGGATCGTGCGGGCCATCGCGATGGCCTCGCGCTCGAGGTCGGCGTGGGGCACGACGCGGTTGACCGCCCCCAACTCGTACGCGCGCTGCGCCGAGTACTCCTCCGCGAGGAAGAAGACCTCTCGCGCGAACTTCTGCCCGATCTGGCGCGCGAAGTAGGCGGAGCCGTAACCGGCGTCGAACGAGCCGACATCGGCATCCGTCTGCTTGAAACGACCGTGCTCGGCGCTGGCGATCGAGAGGTCGCAGACGACGTTGAGCGAGTGCCCGCCGCCCGCCGCCCACCCGGGCACCACGGCGATGACGACCTTCGGCATGAAGCGGATGAGACGCTGCACCTCGAGGATGTGCAGGCGTCCGGCGCGACCGGGGTCGTGTACGACGTGCTCCTCGTGCGAGTACTTGTAGCCGTCTCGCCCGCGGATCCGCTGGTCACCGCCCGAGCAGAAGGCCCAGCCGCCGTCCTTCGGGCTCGGGCCGTTGCCGGTGAGCAGGACGACGCCGATGCGGTGGTCCTGCCGCGCGATGTCGAGGGCCGTGTACAGCTCGTCGACGGTGTGCGGGCGGAAGGCGTTACGCACCTCGGGGCGGTCGAACGCGATGCGCGCGATCCTCCCGTCGTGGGTGACGTGCGCGGTGATGTCGGTGTATCGCTCGGCACCGGGCGCGAGAGTCCACTCGGCGGGGTCGAACAGCTCGGAGACGGTCATCGGAACCTCCCTGCGCACGTTGCGGATACGGTGCACGCAAGTTCTACAGTACGGTGAGTGCAAATAACTCGGCGCGGCGTGAGCGCTTTAGTACCGCAAAGACAGGGAACTCGGCGCACTAAGTGCAAGTAGTTTGCCCTCTATCCGCAAGTGAGCAAGCCATGACAGACAAGTACGTGATTCCACGTCTGGACTTCGAGTCACAACTCGTGGCGATTCTCTTCGAGATCGAACGGCTCCGCTCCGACATCGGAACAGGTGACACCCCGCGCGACACCTACCTCGAGCTGCACAGACTGTTCGACTTCGTGATGAGCGTGGTGTCGGCGCGGATCGAGGGGAACCACACGACGGTATACGACGCCTTGGATCAGATCGAGAGCGGCATATCGTCCACCGCGGATCAACTCAGCGAGATCAAGAACATCGCCGAGACCGCCCGGTTCATCGATAGCTTGCCCGCCGAAGCCGCACTCACGCATACCCTTATCCGCGAGATCCACCGCCGCACGGTGGACGGCCTCGTTCGCGAGGGAGATCCGACACCAGGTTCCTACCGAAAGGTAGACGTGGCGATCACGGAATCGACGCACGTGCCCCCGAGCTGGGTAACCGTGCACGCCGAGATGTCGGCCTTGCTCGACTTCGCCAACGCGGAGCGCCCTCTCCACGAACAGATGCTGCAGATCGCGATCGCGCACCACCGGTTCGTCTGGATCCACCCGTTCCGCAACGGCAATGGGCGCGTCTCTCGCCTCTTCACCTATGCGATGCTCCGCAAGACGATCTTCGCCACACGGGGTTACAGCGCTCTCAACCCGACGGCGGTGTTCGGCAACGATCGTGACGCCTACATCTCTGCACTCGAACGAGCGGACAGCCTGACCGCCGACGGGACAATCGCCTGGGCGGAGTTCTTCGTGAGCGGCATCCGTGACGATATCGCTCGATTGATCGAGCTACAGCGTCACGAGTTCGTCATCGACCATCTCGTCGGCCCCGCGCTCGACAGCCTCCTGCGCGACGGTGTGGTCAGCCGTGAGGCTCATGCCGCTTTGCGCGTGACCTTGGAGCGCGGTGTCGTGAAGGCCGGCGATCTCGAGGACGTCATCCGCGGCAGCGCCGCTCAGCGTTCTCGTTTCATCCGGGGACTCCGCGAGCGCAACCTCCTGCAATACGCCGAGGAAGGACCGCGGTTCTATCGACTGTCCCTGTCGCGCGGCCCCTTGGCAACGCGGCTCATCCGGCGGCTTGACACTCTCGGTTACCTCCCGCGGATGCTCTCCGACGACTGACGCAGGAGTCATGAGCCCGAGCCGAGCAGGTCACTGGGGAGTCAGCTGAAGCTCTCCGGCGACCCAGTCGAAGCCGACCACCTGGGCGT
The DNA here is from genome assembly GCF_030818255.1 of Microbacterium sp. SORGH_AS_0969. Taxonomy (NCBI): domain Bacteria; kingdom Bacillati; phylum Actinomycetota; class Actinomycetes; order Micrococcales; family Microbacteriaceae; genus Microbacterium; species Microbacterium sp. SORGH_AS_0969. The sequence continues at coordinate 2,169,836 of NZ_JAUTAG010000001.1, read as the reverse complement.
AATAGAAACCGAGACCGGTGTTGTAGAGCGTGCCGTTCGCCAGGGAATTGACGTCGAACTTGTTCTGCGCATCGGTGCCGCCCGTCGTGACCGTCCAGAGCGGTGCCCCCGCGGGCGTGGAAACGGCAAGTGTCTGTCCGGGGGCGACGATGCCCGAATCGACGGTCAGGTCTCCGGCCACCGAAGTGTCGAACATCCCCTTGGGCGCCCCGGTGTCGAGATCGGTCGGGCCGCAGTTCGCCGCATTCGAGCCCACCGTCCAGCACAGCGTGACGTCCTTGTTGTAGAACGTCGTGCCGCTCATGGACGCAGGCGAAGGCACCGTCGACAGCGGGGTGGTGACGGTCTGGGCCGACGGGGTCGGGCGACCGATCTGCAGGGTGCCCGAGTCCGTCGCCGAGATGTCGACCTGGAAGCCCTGGTCGTAGGGGGCGGGCAATTGCACGAACGGGGAGAGCAGGCCCGCAGACGCCGTCTCGGCGGCGACAGGGGCCACACCCATGATGCCCTGGGCCTCGGTGCCGTAGATCGCCTCTGTCTGTTTCGTCGTGACGATGCCGAAGGTGATGTCCTGCGTCGTCTGCACACCGCCGATCGAGAAGGATCCCGTCGCGAGGTCGGTCTCGAGCGAGTCGCTGACATAGCCGACCTTGAACGGCGTCGAGGTCTTCGTCACCTCGGGCCCGACGACACCGGGCTCCACGAACAGTCCGGTCGACCCCGTGTCGAGCATGACGAGGAAAGGCGCGCCGCCGCCTACGGAGATGGTGGTGTACAGACGCAGACCGCCCGAGGGCGAATGAACGAGCGGCACGGAAACGGTCGCAGCGTCGGTCGTCGGGGTCGTCGGGGTCGTCGGGGAGGCCGACGACAACGACGACCCTTCGGCGACCAGGGAGTCGACGTCGGAAGGATCGTTCAGTCCCGCGCACGCGGGCAACGTGAGGACGACGGAAGTTGCGACAGCGGCCACCAGGAGGGCACGACGAAGGGTCATGCGCTCATCATGGCGTACCGGGGTCAGCTATTTTTGCCGTCGCGCCAGGCCAACCAGCGCTCGATGAGCGAGTAGTCCCATTCGGGGCCCGAGAAGCCGAGTGTGAACAGGCGGGTGCCCGCGTCGAAGAGAGCGTCCGCGACCTCTTCGTCGCGGTCCTTCAGCTCGTTCGAGACGATGAGGCCCGAGAGGTCGCGCCCCTCGGTCTCGGCCCACTTCTCGATGACGCCGAGCTTGTGGGGCAGCTCGTCGGGCGTGACGAAGCTGTGCCAGATATCGGCGTGCTTCGCGACGATGCGAAGGGTCTTCTGCTCGCCCTTTCCGCCGATCATCACGGGGATCTTGCGGGTGGGAGCGGGGTTCAGCTTGCCCCAGCGATCGACGATGCGGTCGAGGTCGGTCGCGAGCGCGTTCAGGCGCGAGCCGGCCGTGCCGAACTCGTAGCCGTACTCGTCGTAGTCGCGCTCGAACCAGCCCGAGCCGGTGCCGAAGATGAAGCGGCCGGCGTCGCCGCCCTTCTTGCTGATGTGGTCGATCGTGCGGGCCATGTCGGCCTGCAGGTCGGCGTTCCGGTAGCTGTTGCAGTTCACCAGCGCGCCGAACTCGACGCGCTCGGTCTGCTCGGCCCACGCCGCGAGCATGGTCCACGACTCGAAGTGCTCGCCGTCGGGGTCGCCGTAGAGGGGGAAGAAGTGATCCCAGTTGAACAGGATGTCGACGCCCATCTCTTCGAGACGGAAGACGGCATCGCGGATGTCGGAGTACTGGACGTGCTGCGGCTGGATCTGGACGCCGAGGCGCACCGGAGTGTCGAAGAGCATGGCGCCAGCCTATTCCCGGGCGTGGACACGCGGGCCAGGATGGGGAGATGAGCACCGCGCCCCTCCCCCCGCTCGACGACATCCTCGCGACGGCGCGGGTGGTCTCCCTCCCGCTGGCCACCCGCTTCCGCGGTGTCGAGGCCCGCGAGGCGGTCGTGTTCGAGGGGCCCGCGGGGTGGACGGAGTTCTCGCCCTTCGTGGAGTACTCCGACGCGGAAGCGGTGACGTGGCTCGCGGCCGCCCTCGACTTCGGCTGGAACCCCGCACCGACGGCCCGGCGCGATACGGTCCCCGTCAACGCCACGATGCCCGCCGTGGCGGCATCCGAGGTCCCGGGAATCCTGGCCCGGTACGACGGATGCCGGACGGTCAAGGTCAAGGTCGCCGAGGCGGGGCAGGTGCTCGACGACGATGTCGCGCGGGTGCGGGCGGTCCGGTCGGCGATGGGTCCCGAGGGTCGTGTGCGCGTCGATGCGAACGGCGCCTGGAACGTCGATGAGGCGGAACGGGCCGTGCACGCCCTCGCCGAGTTCGACCTGGAGTACGTCGAACAGCCCTGCTCCGAGGTCGACGAACTCGCGCAGCTGCGCGAGCGCATCGCGTACCTCGACATCCCGATCGCCGCCGACGAGAGCGTGCGCAAGGCCGACGATCCGCTGAGGGTGGCGCGGATGGGAGCGGCCGATCTGCTCGTCGTCAAGGCCCAACCGCTCGGCGGCGTGCGCGCGGCGCTCGACATCGTCGCGCAGGCGGGACTGCCCGCGGTGGTCTCGAGCGCTCTCGACACGTCGATCGGCCTCTCGATGGGCGTCGCCCTGGCCGCGGCGCTCCCCGCGCTCGACTACGACTGCGGGCTCGGCACCGCGTCGCTCTTCACGGCCGACGTGGTGGCATCCCCGCTCCGCGCCCGGGGCGGAGTCCTGCCCGTTGAGCGCCCGCGCCCGAATACCGCTGATCTCGATCGCGTCGCGGCGAACGACGATCGTCGCGACTTGTGGCTGGACCGGCTGCGGCGCTGTCACGCCGCGCTCGAGCTCACTCGAGGATGAGGCCCACGACCTGCGACAGACGCTCGGCCAGCTGGACGCGCGACACGGTCACCGCCTGATTGGTCAGCAGAGCGGTCTCGGACGTCGAGATCCACACCGCGAGCAGGAGCTCCGTCGCCACCTCGGCGGGGACCCGCAACGCCAGCCCCCGCGCGTCAGCGATGTCGCGCACGAGCTGCGTGACGCTCTCGCCGAGCCCCTGGTTCAGCGTCAGATAGGCCTCGGCGAACTCGGGATTGCGCAGGGCCTGCAAACGTGTCTCGGCGCCGAGGAGCACATCGAGGCGGTCCTCGCCGGTCGCCTCGAGCACCTCCTGGACGAGTTGCATGACATCGCCCGCCCCGTTCAGCCCCCGATCCTCGATCGAGGTCACGCGCGCGCGGACCGACGCGATGGTCGTCTCGGCGGAGCGCGCGCACAGCGCGAGGAACAGTTCCTCCTTCGAGGCGAAGTTCGAGTAGAAGGCACCGCGCGTGAATCCCGCTCGCTCGCAGATCGCCTCGACCGAGGCGGCCTCGATGCCGACTTCCGCGAACATCTCGGCCGCGGCATCCATGAGACGCGTGCGCGTGTTCTCCCGTCGACGCGACGGCGCCGGTGCCGTATCCGTCATCCACATCCTCCTGCTCACACCCGAGACTCAGGTTCGAGTCCTCTCCCCGCGACTACGATACATTGTTGTATCCGATACGGTGATGTATCGACTGTCCGCCGATCGTGGGAGCCGCCACCGTGTCAACTTTCCTGTACACCCTGGGCCGCTGGTCGTTCCGTCACCCGTGGCGGGTCCTGAGCGCGTGGCTGCTCATCCTCGTGCTCGCGGGCGGCGGCGTCGCTCTCCTCGCCAAGGGAACCGACAACACCTTCGCCATCCCCGGCACCGAGTCGCAGGCCGGTCTCGAGATGCTCGACCGCACCTTCCCCCAGGTCAGCGGGGCCAGCGCCGAGATCATCGTCGTCGCGGCCGACGGCGCGAGCGTGCGCGATCAGGCGTACCAGGACGCCATCCAGAAGACGACCACCGACATCGGCACGCTCGACTTCGTCGAGGCCGTCACCGACCCCTACGACGCGAACATCTCCGGCAGCATCGCCGACGACAACCGCGCCGCGATCGTGCGCATCCAGTTCGCGGGCGAGGCGTCCTCCGTCCCTCAGGCGACGGAGGACGCTCTGCACGAGGCGACGACGGCGCTCGGCTCCGCGCTCCCGTCCGGCGCGCAGGCCATCCTCGGCGGACAGCTCTTCGCCACCGAGATCCCCGGAGCATCCCTCACCGAGGCCCTGGGCGTCGTGATCGCCGCCCTCGTGCTGATGGTGACGTTCCGTTCGTTCCTCGTGGCCGGGATGCCGCTGGCCACCGCCCTGCTCGGCGTCGCCCTCTCGGTGGCTCTGATCTTCATCGCGACAGGTTTCGCGACCGTCTCGTCGACCACCCCGTTGCTGGCGGTCATGCTGGGGCTCGCGGTCGGCATCGACTACGCGCTGTTCATCGTGTCGCGACATCAAGACCAGACACGGGCGGGGATGGACCCCGAGGAGTCGACCGCCCGCGCGGTCGGCACCGCCGGCTCGGCCGTCGTGTTCGCCGGGATCACGGTCCTCATCGCCCTCATCGGTCTGGGCTTCGCGAACATCCCGTTCCTGACCACGATGGGCATCGCGGCATCCGTCGCCGTGGCCATCGCCGTGTGCGTCGGGCTCACGCTCACCCCGGCCTTCCTCGGCTTCGCCGGGCACCGCGTGGTCGGGTGGGGCTTCAAGAGGCCGAAGAAGCCCTCCCGCCGTGCCCGCGCGGCCACCGGGCCCGCCGACGACGCCACGGTCGCCGCGGCCGCTGCGGCCGCTGCGGCGGACGCTGCCGAGCGCGAGAAGAAGGCGGAGACCGCGGCCATCCGCGCCCAGCGCAACGGCCCGGCCCGTCGCTGGGTGGGCCTGGTCACCCGGCATCCCCTGGTCACCACCGTGGCGGTCATCGGCCTGCTCGGAATCACCGCGATCCCCGCCACGAGCCTCGCCCTCACTTTGCCCAATGCCGGGCAGCTGCCCCCGGGCAACCCCGCGCGCGTCGCGTACGAGCTGACCGACGAGTACTTCGGTCCCGGCGCCAACGGCCCGCTGATCATGACCGGGACGATCGTGACCTCGAACGATCCGCTCAACCTCATGAAGGACATCGGCGACGAGATCGCCAAGATCCCCGGCGTCGCCGAGGTCGCCCTCGCCACCCCGAACCAGACCGCCGACACCGGGATCGTCCAGATCATCCCCGAGACGGCCCCCGACGATCCGCGCACCGCCGATCTCGTGCGCGAGCTGCGCTCGCAGGAGCAGCGGCTGTACGACGAGTTCGGCGTGCGCCTTCTCGTCACCGGCTACACCGCGGTCACGATCGACATCTCCGATCAGCTCGGCGCCGCCCTCCTCCCGTTCGGGATCTTCGTCGTCGGCCTCTCGCTGATCCTGCTGATGATCGTCTTCCGCTCGATCTGGGTTCCCCTGACCGCCGCGGGCGGATACCTGCTCTCGGTCGCCGCGTCGTTCGGCGTGGTCGCCGCGGTCTTCGAGTGGGGCTGGTTCGCCGACGCCCTGCACGTCGCGAAGGTCGGCCCGATCATCAGCTTCATGCCGATCGTCGTGATGGGCGTGCTCTTCGGCCTCGCGATGGACTACCAGGTGTTCCTCGTCTCGCGCATGAGAGAGGACTACGTCCACGCGAACCGCGAGGGTCGCACGCCGCGCGAGGTCGCGCTCGGTGCCGTCCGCAGTGGGTTCGTGGGCTCGGCTCGCGTGGTCGTCGCCGCCGCCGTCATCATGTTCGCCGTCTTCGTCGCATTCGTCCCCGAGGGAGACTCGAGCCTCAAACCGATCGCCCTGGGCCTCGCCGTCGGCGTCGCCGTCGACGCGTTCCTGGTTCGCATGACACTCGTCCCGGCGGTTCTCGCCCTGCTCGGCGACAAGGCCTGGTGGATGCCGCGCTGGCTCGACCGTCTGCTGCCGAAGCTCGACGTCGAGGGCGAGGCGGTCGAGCGCGAGGTGCGGCTCGCCGACTGGCCGAGCGAACCCGCCATCGCCGTCGCGGCCGACGAGCTGACCGCCGTCGGATCCTCGGATGCCGACCAGCCGGTGTTCCGTGACATCTCACTGCGCCTCGGATACGGCGGAACCCTCCTGGTCACCGGCGAGAGTCGGATGACCCGCACGCTCCTGCTCGCCCTGTCGGGACGCCTCGCCGGGATCGAGGGTCGGTTGCGCGTCGACGGTCTGCTCGTCCCCGAGCGCGCGGGGGCCGTCCGAGCCCGTGTCGGGGTGGCCCTGCTCGACGACACGGCCGACGCGGCTCGCACCGTGGCCGACGCCGTGGGTCGCGGCACGCGCATCGTGGTCGTCTCGGACGTCGACCGTCTCGACGACGACGCCCGCGACGAGGTGGCGCACGTGCTGCGGCGTGCCGCCACCGAGGCACGCGAACGCTCCGGCGACGCGTCGTCCCCGTTCACGCTCATCGTCTCGGCGCGCGACGAACGCCGGGCCCTCGCGCTCCTGTCCGAGGCGCTGCGCCCCGACGTGGCATCCCTCGCCCTGCCGACGCCGCGCGGGCACCGCACCGAACCCGAAACCTTCGCCGATCTCTCCGAGGTGTTCGCATGACTCTCCCCGTCGAGCGCTCGCGCTCACGCCGCCCCGTGACCTGGCGCACCCTCGTCGGTGTGCTCCTGCTGCCTGCCGTCATCGGCGGCATCCTGGTCGGCGCGCTGTACAACCCGACCGACCGACTCGAGAACATGACCGCCGCGATCGTCAACGACGACAAGGCCGTCGAGCTCAATGGGCAGCTGGTGCCGCTCGGTCGTCAGCTCACCGGCGGACTCGTCAAGGGAGCCGATGACCAGGCGAGCAACATCGACTGGGTCATCTCGAACGACGAGGACGCGGCGGCGGGCCTGAAGGACGGCACCTACACGGCGGTCGTCACGATCCCCGAGAACTTCACGGCTGCCTCGCTGTCGACCCGCCCCGGAGAGACGCCCGAGAAGGCCACGATCGACGTCGCCACCGCGCCCAACGCGCGCGTCGTGGACGGCGCGATCACCGCGACCCTGGCATCCACCGCCTCTTCGGTCTTCGGCACCGAACTGTCGTCGCAGTACCTGAAGAACGTCTTCCTCGGCTTCACGACCCTGAGCGACCAGCTCGGCAGCGCCGCGAGCGGCGCGCACCAGCTCGCCGACGGCGCGGGCCAGGCCGCGACGGGCGCGAACGGCCTGCGAGACGGCCTGGGGCAGCTGTCGAACGGAGCGGGTGACCTCTCGACGGGTCTCGGTCAGCTGGCCACCGGTGTCGGCTCGCTCTCCGGCGGCGTCGGCCAGCTCGCCACGGGCGCCGACCAACTCGCTGACGGGACGGGCAAGCTCGCCGCGGGCGCCGGCGATCTCGCGAACGGTGCGGGCCAGCTCTCCGGCGGACTCGACGGCCTCGCGGGCGGGGCCGACAAGCTGTCAGCGGGAGCGACGAGTCTCGCGAACGGCACCCGCGACGCGGCCTCCGGTGTCGGCAAGCTCGCGACGGGTGCCGACGGGATCGCGGACGGCAATCGGCAGCTGGCCACGCAAGTCGGTCAGATCGCGGATGCCATCCCCCCGGGCTTCGAGGACACCGCCAAGGAGGTCGCCGCGGCAGCGCCGAAGGTGAACGAGGCGCTGGGCACCGCGGCCGGAGACCTCGAACGTCTCGCCGACTCGTGCGACCCCGAGAAGACCCCCGACCTGTGCACGCAGCTGCGCGCCGCGTCTGACCGCGCGAACGCCGAACTGCCGAACGCCCAGCAGACCGTGACCGACATCGGCAAGATCGCCGGGCAGGCGGCCGAGCTGCCGGCGGGCGTCCGCGCGATCGCCGACGCCAATGCGAAGCTCGCGGACGGTGCCGAAGGACTGGCATCGGGGGCGCGCGATGCGGAGACGGGGTTGAACACGATCGCGGGCGGAATCGACGGAGTAGCCGGCGGTGCGAGCGACCTCGGCAACGGCGCGCGACAGCTCGGCGCGGGTGCCTCGCAGCTCGGCTCGGGTGCGACGCAGCTGGCCGACGGCGCTCAGGCCGCGGCCGGCGGTGCCGGGCAGCTTGCGACCGGGGCGCGCACGGCCGCCGACGGTGCAGGTCAGCTCGTCAGCGGTGCGGACAGCGCCGCGGGAGGCGCCGCGAAGCTCGCGGACGGAGCCCAGGGCGCCGAGACCGGCGCAGGCCAGCTCGCCGACGGCGTGAGCCAGGTGGCATCCGGAACCTCGTCGTTGGCCTCCGGCCTCGACAGCGCCGTGGCGCAGCTACCGAAGTACACGGATGCGCAGGCGACGACCCTCGCCGACGTGGTCGCCGACCCCGTCTCGGCGACCGGGACGAGCGACTCGCTCTTCGGAGCCGCAGCCGTCCCCCTGCTCGCGATGGCGGTGCTGTGGTTCGGGGGTCTGGCGTCGTTCGTCGCGTTCCAGGCCGTCTCGGCCCGCGCGCTCACCAGCCGTCGCCCGTCGGCGCTCGTCGCCCTCCGCGGCTTCGCGCCCGCGGCGCTCGTCGGCGCCGTGCAGGGTCTGCTGGTCGCGGGGGTGGTGCAGGTGGCATCCAAGTACGACTGGGGCGACTGGGCCCTGTTCGCGCTCGTGTGCGTCGCCGCGGGTGTCGCCTTCGCCGCGGTGCACCAGGCGCTCGTCGCGCTGTTCGGTGGAGCCGGGCGATGGATCGCCGCGATCGTCGGCAGCCTGGCCCTCGCCGCGACGATCGTCTCGACGGTTCCGCCCGTACTCGCCGGCATCGCGTCGCTCCTGCCCACCTCCCCCGCCTACGACGCGATGCTCGGCGCCCTGTCGTCGGCAAGCGGAGTCGGGGCCGGTGTCGCCGGGCTGGCGGTCTGGGGCGTGCTCGCGCTGATCGTGACGACGCTGGTGGTCGTCCGGCGCCGCACGACGTCGGCGCGCGCCGCCGCGGTGCTCGCCGCGGCGTAGGCGGGGCGCGGCGCCGCATCCCTTCTCCTTCGTTGAGTGTCCAAAACACGCCGTAACCGCCACCTTCATAACGGCGTGTCTTGGACACTCGACGGGGTGCGGCCGTCCACGACGCGATGGGAGCAGACGCGGCGACTCCTTCTGCACAGGGCGGTGTTCTCTCCACAGACGAGAGGGGACAGCGAAACGCCGGACGGAAGTCCGGTGAGATGGCGCGATGCGACCTCCCCGGCCCTTGCCCGCAAACCTCGGCGCGGCGTTTCATGTGCAGGATGCCGACGAACTGCACGTCCCGCGTCGTCGGCTGATAGCGCGCGACCTGAACGCGCCTTTTCACGGCGTGCGCGCGTCGGCTGACGTGCCCGTCGATTCCGTTCTCGAGCGCTGCCGGACATATCTCCCACGACTGCACCCCGGCCAGTTCTTCAGCCACGCGACAGCGGCACGGCTCTGGGGAATGCCGTTGGCCTGCCGACACGACGCGGTCATACACGTCAGCGCCGTCCCTCCCGCAAGAGAGCCCCGCACGAAGGGCGTCATGGGTCATCGCCTCACCCTCTCGTCTGACGAGATCGCGACGCTCGATGGCTTACCCGTGACAGCGAAGGTCGCGACGTGGGCGCACCTCGCCACGGTCGTCAGCGAGGCCGACCTCGTGGCGATCGGGGATTGGCTCCTCGCCCACGACGTTCCGCCATCTGCGCTCGCGGCGGCCGCGGGAAGGCACCGCCACCGGGGCATCGTCGCGCTACGTTCGGCCGCGGGCCTCGCGCGTCCCGGCTCCGAATCCCCGCGCGAGTCGCGCGTTCGACTCATTCTCGTCCAGGCGGGGCTCCCCGAACCCGACCTGAACTGGACGCTCCGCGATCCGTCTGGCGCATTTGTTGCCCGGCTCGATATGGCCTACCGAGATCACCGTGTGGCGGTCGAGTACGACGGACGACAGCACGCCGACGCTGAGCAGTTTCGAAAGGATGCCGACCGCTGGCGCGCTATCGCCGCGCAGGGCTGGACCCTTGTCCGCATCGTCGCCCACCACCTCGACTTCCCGGAACGCGATGTTGTGGCTCCCGTTGTGGCCGCGCTCCGCGCCGCCGGTTGGCGCCCGTGAGCCGCGGCATCCGGTTCAGTGTCCAAAACACGCCGCAACTCCGACTCGAGTTACGGCGTGTTTTGGACACTCAACGGGTGGGCGCGCGCGCGGGGCGCGGCGGACGCGCGGGCGCGCGGCCGCACCCCGGCGCGCCGCCCCGCGTGCCTACTGCGTCAGACCGCTGTACGCGTGCAGGCCCTTGAAGAAGACGTTCACGATCGTGAAGTTGAACAGCACGGCCGAGAAACCGATGATCGACAGCCAGGCCGAGCGGGTGCCGCGCCAGCCGCGGGTCGCGCGGGCGTGGATGTACCCGGCGTACAGCACCCAGATGACGAACGTCCAGACTTCCTTGGTGTCGAAGCCCCAGAAGCGACCCCAGGCGTCGTTGGCCCAGATCGCGCCCGCGATGAGCGTGAAGGTCCAGAAGATGAACCCGACGATCGCGAAGCGGTAGGCGAGCGACTCGAGAGCGTCGGCCGACGGGAGCGTGCGCAGGAAGCTGCGGCGGCCGGCGGCATCCACCGGCGCACCAACGAGCTTGCGCTCGCGCCGCGTCTGCAGCAGCTGCACGACCGAGAGCCCGAAGGCCAGCGCGAACAGCGAGGTCGCGAGGATCGCGACGAAGACGTGGATGACGAGCCACACCGACTTGAGCGGATCGGCGAGCGGCGTGACGTCGACGTGGTACGCCAGGGTCGCGCCGCCCAACAGCACGATTGCGAGGCCGGTGATGAACGACCCCAGGAAGCGCAGGTCGTACCGCGTCAGCGACGCGAGGTAGACCATCACGATGAGGAGCAGGCCGGTCAGGGCGAACTCGTACATGTTCGACCACGGCACGCGACCGGCGGCGAAGCCGCGCAGCACGGTCGCCGCGAGGTGGAAGAGGAACCCGAGCGCGGTCAGCGCCGTCCCCATGCGCGCCCACAGATAGCGCGGCTTGTCGGTGAACGAGGGACCGGATGCCACACCCCCGGCCGAGGCGTCGATGACGCCCCCGCCACCGGCCGTGACGAGCTCGCGAGCGACGACCTGGTCCTTCGCCTTCACAGCGAGGTCGGAACGGCGCGCGAGGTCGATGGCGTAGGCGATGAACGCCAGCACATAGACGCCGACCGCCGTCCACACCAGGAGAAGGGAGATCTCGTCGAGGAGGAGCGAGTTCGGTCCGGGCATGGTCTCAGTCTACTTTTCCGGTGTCGGGGTGGGACGGGTCGGTCGGAGCGGATTCGGCACCGTTCGCGGGGTCACTCGGGGCATCCCCCGCGGAGGTCGAAGCCGCAGAGGCCGAAGCCGCAGACGCGGCAGCGGCAGCGTCAGAAACAGGAGCAGCCGCGGGAAGCGACCCCCGATGCTTCTCGACCATCTGATCGACGGCCGCAGCGAGTGTCGGGTCTTCGCCGCGGGCGAGACCGGCGTACTCCACGAGCACCGCCCCGCCGCGCGGTGTCGCCTTGACCCACATGCGTCGACGCGGGACGAACAGGGCGGCAAGCAGACCGAACAGGGCCAGCAGGGCGAAAGCGAGCACCCACGGACCGGCGAGGTCACGGTGGATCGACAGCGACACGAAGCGCTTGACCGAACCGTCGTATCCCGAAGCGCCCGCCGGCGCGGCGTTGTCGAAGGTGATGGTGCCGAGCCCGTTGGGCAGGTCCTGGGTCTCGCCGGGCATGAGCCGGATCGCGGGGGTGCCGCTGTCGCCACCGGCGAGCTGCGTCATGTTGGTCGGGTCGAGCGTGTAGACCGAACGGGGCGTGCCGTCGTCGATGCCGAGGTCTCCCGCGTAGACGCGCAGAGTCAGCACGGGGTACTCGAGAGCACCGTAGGTCGAGGTCAGAGCGCCCGAGTCGAGCACGTTCATCGTCGGGTAGAAGAAGCCGATGAGGCCGAGCTGCTCCGGCATGCCGTCGGCGACTTTGATCACACCGAGCGAGGTCATGTTGGAGTCCTGCGGGAGGAACGCGACCGAGTCGTGGAAGACCTCTTCGCCCTGGGCGTTGCGGATGGTGACGGTGGGCGCGTAGCCGTTGCCGAGGAGGTAGACGCGGTCGCCCTGCACATCGAGCGGGTGGTTGACGCGGATCTCGCCGTCCTGCGGGGTGCCGCCGGGTGCCTGCGTGGTCATGTGCGCGACGAAGTCGCCGGCCTGCCCGCCACCGGGCTGCCCGGGGGCGACGTAGTTCACGTCGAACTTGTCGAGCGTCATCGAGTACGGCGTGAGGGTGTCGCCGCTGACGAAACGTCCGGGGTTGAAGGACGAGTAGTCGAGCAGGCTGTTCGCGAACGCCTGTCCCTCGACGAGCACGCGCTGGCCCGTGTAGGTGAAGCCTCCGCCGACGCCGACGGCGATCAGCACTCCGACCAGGGCCGCGTGGAAGACGAGGTTTCCGGTCTCGCGCAGATACCCGCGCTCGGCCGAGACCGAGAACGTTCCCCGCCCGTCGTATCGGGCGACGCGGTAGCCGCTCTTCTTCAACTGCGCGGCGGCGCTGTCGACGGCCGCGGCGGCGACGGCCGCGGCATCCTGGCCCTCCGGCACCGGCACGGTCACGTCGCGGTGATCGTCGAGGCGACCGAGCCGCGCGGGCGTGCGCGGGGGCTGCGAGCGCAGCGCCTTCCAGTGGTGCTTGGTGCGCGGAAGGACGCACCCGATCAGCGAGATGAACAACAGGATGTAGATCGCCGAGAACCACGGCGACGTGTACACGTCGAACATGCTCAGCTTGTCCAGCACCGGCGCGAGGTCGGGGTTGTCGGTGAAGTACTGCGTCACGCCGTTGGGGTCGGCGCTGCGCTGCGGGACGATCGATCCGGGCACGGCCGCGATCGCGAGGAGCAGCAGCAGCACGAGCGCGGTGCGCATGCTCGTGAGCTGTCGCCAGCCCCATCGCATCCAGCCGATGACGCCCAGGCGCGGCTGCGTGATGTCGTCGCCCCCGTCGCCGGAGGGTGTGGAGTCGGCGTGATCGGACGGGCGCAGGACGCCGTCGGTCGGCTCGGTCACGGTGCCACCTCGATCAGAGCGGGAGCTGGACATTGAGCATCACCCCCTGCAGCGTCGACATCCACGTTCCCCAGACGCCGACGACCATCAGCAGGCCGAGCACGATCAGCAGCACCCCGCCGATGAGGTTGACCAGGCGGATGTGCTTGCGGATGAACGCCACGGACCGTGTCGCCCAGCCGAAGCCGAGGGCCAACAGGATGAACGGGATGCCGAGGCCCAGCGAGTACGACAGCCCCAGCATCGCTGCCCGCCAGGGGTCGCCGACGATATACGACACCGAGATAATGGCGGTCAGCGTCGGGCCGATGCACGGGGTCCACCCGACGCCGAGCGCGATGCCGAGCAGGGGCGCCCCGATGAGGCCGAGGTTGCCGCGCGCCTGCATCCGCACGGAGCGCTGGGCGATGCCGAAGAGCCCGATGAAGACGAGGCCCATGAGGATGATGACGACGCCCACGATGCGCGTGATCACGTCGGCGTAACGAGTGAAGAACGCCCCCGCGGCCCCGCCGAGCACGTTGAGCGCCATGAAGACGACGGTGAAGCCGGCGATGAAGAGCAGGGTCCCGCCGAGCAGACGACCGCGACCGTTCCCGGATGCCGAGCTCCCCCGCGGTGCGACGGCGCCGCCGATGAAGCCGAGGTATCCGGGTACCAGCGGCAGCACGCAGGGCGAGAGGAACGAGATCAGTCCCGCGGCGAGGGCGATGGGGATCGCGAGCCAGAGTGCCCCGTCGAAGACGAGAGCGCCCGGATTCACGCGTTCTCCTCGAGCACGGTACGCACCATGGACTCGAGGATCGACGCCTCGGGCAGCTCGCCGATGATGCGGGCCGCCACGCGTCCCTGCTTGTCGAGCACGAGGGTGGTGGGGGTGGCGTTCAGGGGCGTCTTGTCGTTGAAGGCGAGCTTGAGCTCGGCGTCGTTCACGGCGAGGGCGCTGGAGTACGACACCTTGTTGTCGCGCGCGAACGACAGGGCGGTCGGACCCTGGTCGTACGTGTTGATGCCGAGGAACGCGACGTCCTGGCCCTGGAACGACTGGTACGCCTGCTCGAGTCGCGGCGCCTCGATGATGCAGGGGCCGCACGTCGCGTACCAGAAGTTGACGACGAGCACCTTGCCCGAGAAGTCGGCACTCGACACGGGCGAGCCGTTGTCGAGGGTTCCCGCGAAGTCGACGGGCTCCCCCCGCTGGTCGGGGGCGATCTCCTGGGTCTGGAACCCGTTGGCGGCGATGTAGCCCTTGTTGTCGCCCGCGCGGTACTGCTCGGCCAGCGGGTCGGTGGTGCAGGCGGACAGCCCGGCCACGAGGGCGAGGGCAGCGGTCGCGGAAGCGACGGCGGTGAGGATTCGGCGCATCACACGGCTCCTACGTCGACGGCCCCGGCGGTGCTCGCCGGTTCCGCGTAGGCCACTTCGACCCAGCGGCGGGAGCCGTCGGCGTCGTCGCGCCGTTCGAAGCTCGTCACGCTCGACAGCGCGCAGCGGCGCTTCCGGGGATCGTGGCGGGTGGGCTGGAGGGAGAGGGCGAGATGGGTCACCCAGATCGGGAGCTGGTGCGAGACGATGACGACATCGCCCGAGGGCACGCGGTCCCAGGCATCGGTCATGGCGGCCGTCATCCGCGCGACCACCTGGGCGTACGGCTCGCCCCAGCTCGGCACGGCGGGCCGGCGCAGGTGCCGCCAGTTGACCGGGTTCGCGAGCGCCTGCTTCATGCGGCGCCCCTCGAACACGTTCGTCGGCTCGATCACGCGCTCGTCGATCACGGGCTCGATGCCGAAGAGCGAGACGAACGGTTCGGCCGACTCGCGCGTGCGCTGCAGCGGTGAGGCGATGAGGGCCGACACGGGCCGATCGAGCCCGCGGACGTACTCGGCGGCCTGGCGTGCCATGTGCCGGCCGTCGACGCTCAGACCGAACCCGGGGAGCCGACCGTAGAGCACGCGACGGGGGTTGTGAACCTCCCCGTGGCGCACGAGATGAAGGCGATCCGCGGGCACCGGATCAGTCTACGGGCGGGTTCTGTGGTCTGACTGAGCGAGCGGGGCGGTTGTTTCGACGTGGAGATACCGACGATCGCGGTGGTTCGGAGGCTTCGACAGGCTCAGCCACCGCCAAGACGCCGGCCCGAGGTCCCTGAGCCCGTCGAAGGGACCGGCGTGGTCTCACACCTCGCTGTGCCGCGAGGCGAGCAGCGACCGGACGCGGCTGTACAGGAACCACGCCACCCCGATCGCGACGGCCGCGATGACGACGTACTGCAGGATCGAGGCGTACTCCTCGACGATGTGCCAGTTCTCGCCCAGCAGGTAGCCCGAGAGCACGAAGATCGTGTTCCAGATGAGGCTGCCCGCACCCGTGAGCAGACCGAAACGCCACATCGGCATCTTCGAGACGCCCGCGGGGATCGAGATGAGACTGCGGAAGATCGGGATCATGCGTCCGAAGAACACCGCCTTGCCGCCGTGGCGCTCGAACCAGGCCACGGTGCGATCGACGTCTTCGGGATGCAACAGGGGCATCTTCTCGGCGAAGCGGCGCAGGCGGGCTGCCCCGAGCCAGCGGCCGAGGCCGTAGAGCATGAACGCCCCGACCACGGATCCGACGGTCGTCCACAGCAACGCCTCGAAGAGGGTGAACGAACCGCGGCTCGCGGTCAGACCCGCCATCGGCAGCACGACCTCGCTCGGCAGCGGCGGGAACAGGTTCTCGAGGGCGATGGCGACCCCCGCCCCCACGGGGCCGATGACCTCCATGAGCGAGACGGTCCAGTCGGCGAGCGAGGTCAGCCAGGACTGCCCCTCCTCCGCGGAGGGGGCTGCCGCGGGTGCGACGGAAAGGGTCATGTCGGTCATCGGGTGCCTTCGCGCTCGGTGATCGGCCGCCCGTCCGGGCGCCCGTTCCAGGCTACGGCCCGGTCAGAGGCGAATCCTGGGGGTTGCCCCCGAGCGGGTTCTCGGATTCAGGATGCCGAGACCCCGAGGCTCACGATGGCTGCGGCGACGAACCACAGCGCCGTCATGAGCGCCATCGCGGCCAGCGGCACCCAGAAGGCCAGCCGTCGCTTGACCAGGAGCACGATCGAGACGACGACGCCGATCAGGAGCACCACCCACGGGGAGATCACGGCCGACCAGAGCCCGAGGTTCATGAGGTCGCTGTTGCAGTTCTGCACCCCGCAGGCGTCCGACGCGAAGGCCAGGAACAGACCCGCGTACGACGCGGCGAGCGCGGCGAGCGGCAGCAGCACGAGGAAGACGATCGTGAGCACGATGTCCCACGTGCGCGAAGACCGATGCACGGGCTCGGGCCGGAGCGTCCGGAACGACTCCGGAGGCATCGAATAGGTCACGCCCGCCATCCTATGGATGCCACGGCCACCGCCGCTCGGCACGATGCCGCACCACGCCACGCCGCACCACGCCACGCCACGCCACGCCACGCACCGTCACGAAGTGGCGATCCGGTGCCCGCGCACCGTACCGTCGAGACGTGTCGTCCTTCCGGTCTCTCACGCCCGACAGGATCGACGCGCTGCTCCCCGTTTCCCTCCGCCTCCACCGGGAGTGGCGCAGCGCGCTCGTGACCCTGTCGTACGGCGGTGCCCTCCCTCCCCTCCCCCCGTCTGTGCTCGCGCTCCTGCGTGAGGCGGCCGGGATCGATCTCTCCCGCGCCGACGACGGCGTCGATCCGTTCGGGTCGCCGGCGTTCGGCATCCTGTACTCCCGGCTTCGTGCGGAACAGGTGCTCCGCGCCGTCTCGTCGCGCACCAATCTCACGATCGCGGGGACGACCGTGACCGTCGTGGGCGACGGGCTGCTCGCCGAGGCGCTCGCGACCTCGCTCCGCACGCTGGGAGCCGCGGTGATCCGCGCGACGGACGCACCCGTGGTGGCCCTCGCCGCACGCCTCGACGGATACCGCGTGCGAGCGCTCGACGCCCTCGCCTCCCGCGACACTCCCGTGCACCTCACGCTGCTGACCGGTGAGGGGCACGGCATCCTTCCCGTCGATGCCCTCGAGGGGCTCGTCGCCGACGCCTCCCCCGCGGGGACGGCGACCGCGGGCGTGCACACGTCGCCCTCGTCGCGCCCGCTCGTCGGGCAGGCGGGGAAGGCCTTCCTCGTCGAGATGCCGTCGCCGCTGCCGGAAGAGGACGCCCCTCCGGCCGCGACCCCGTGGCTGCTCCTCGACGCCCTGATCGCCCTCATCCTCCTCGACGGAGACGACGACCGCTTCGCCCGGGAGGTGACCCCGTGATCGGACGCATCGCCGACCCCTCGCTCTGGCGCGCGGGAGCGGACCGCATCGACTGGGCGCGCGCGCACATGCCGGTCACCGTGGTTCTCGCCGAGCGACTGCGCCGCGCGGGAACCGTCGCCGGGGTGCGAATCGGCGTGTCCGACGTGCTCGAGCCGAAGACCGCCGCCGTCGCCCTCGCCCTCGCCGAGGCGGGAGCCGAGGTGACGGTCACCTCGGCGGGCCGTAACACCGACGACGAGGTGGCCGCCGCCCTCGCGCACGCCGGCCTCGCGGTGTACGCGCGGGCGGATGCCGGGCGCTCCGAGGACCGCGAGAACGCGCTCGCCCTGCTCGACCACCGGCCCGAGGTGATCGTCGACGACGGCGCCTCGACGATCCGCCTCGTGCACCTCGAGCGTCCCGACGTCGGCGCCGAGATGCGCGGCGCGACCGAGCAGACCACGAGCGGCGTCCGACCCCTGCGACGCATGCACGCCGAGGGTGCGCTGCGCATCCCCGTGATCGCCGCCAACGACGCGCGGTCGAAGTCGCTGTTCGACAACCGGCACGGCACGGGCCAGTCGGTCGTCTTCGCGGTCGCCGACGTCGCGAACCGCTCGCTGCGCGGAGCGACTGTCGTCGTCGTGGGCTACGGGCGCGTCGGTTCCGGCATCGCCGAGCACGCCGCTGCCCTCGGTGCGCGCGTGATCGTCACGGAGACGGATCCTGTGGCGGCCTTGCAAGCGGCGTTCGCGGGCTTCCCGGTGCGCACCCTCGCTCAGGCCGCCGCCGAGGCCGACATCGTGATCTCGGCGACCGGCATCCGGCACACCGTCGACGTCGCCCACCTCGACGCCCTGCCGAGCGGGGCGATCGTGGCGGTCGGCGGAGGCGTCTCGCAGGAGATCGCCCTGGATGCCGCCCGCGCGGCCGGTGCGATCGAGATCGCGCGCGACGGGGCGGTGTCGACCCTCCGGATGTCGAGCGGATCGCTCGTGCACGTCCTCGACGACGGCAACTGCCTCAACGTCAGCGCGGCCGAGGGCAACCCGGTGCAGATCATGGACCTGTCGTTCGGGGTGCAGCTCGCGTCGGTGGAGTACCTGCTCACGACGCCAGGGCTCGGGGCCGCGGTGCACGAGCTCCCGCGCGGCGCGGACGACGAGGTCGCGGCGATCGCGCTCGCCTCTTTCGGGGGCACGGTCGACACCGTCTCGGCGGCGCAGCGGGAGTTCCTCGCCTCGTGGATCGCCGCAGAGGGAGACGACGAGTGAGCGTGGTCGTCCACCGCGCCCGCGTGGTTCTCTCTCCGGGCGCTCCGGCCCGAGCCGACGGAGCGGTCGCCGTGCGCGACGGTCGTCTCGCGGCGGTCGGCGGCTTCGACGAGGTCGTCCGCGAGTTCGACGCCCCGGAGGTCCACGAGTGGGACGGCGCCCTGACTCCGGGGCTCGTGAACGCGCACACGCACCTGCAGTACACCGACATGGCCGCGGTCGGACGCGCCTCGCACGAGGGCTTCGAGTCGTGGATGAGCGCCTTCATGGAGCTCTACCCCCTCCCCCGCGACTGGAGCGCGTCGGCCGCGGCCGGGGCCGCCCTGTGCCTGCGGTCCGGGACGACCGCGGTGGCGGAGATCGTCACGGATGCCGAGGCCGGGAGCGCTGTGCACGCGGCGGGGCTGCACGGGATCGCCTTCTGGGAGGTGCTCGGGTGGACCGAGAGCGCCTGGCACCTCGGGGGCCCCGACACCGTCCGCGCGCAGCTGGGCGCCCTGCCCACTCCCCCGGCGGTGGGCATCTCGCCGCACGCGATCTACTCGCTCGACACCGAGGTCATCCGCGACCTGTCCCGCCTGGCCGCGGAGTGGGGCGTGCGTCAGCACATCCACGCGGCCGAGTCCGCCTGGGAGGACGCCTACGTCCGCACCGGCACCGGCGATCTCGCCGAGCGGTGGCGCGCGAACGGTCGAGGCGAGTTCGCGCTGCTGCGAGACGGGGGCATCGGCACGGGCGTCATCCCGTATCTCGATTCGCTGGGTGCGCTCGGGCCGACCACGCACCTCGCGCACGGGATCTACGTCGATGCCGACGACCGTCGGCTGCTCCGCGAACGCGGGGTGAGCGTCGCACTCTGTCCCCGGTCGAACGCGGTCATCGGCCTCGACCCTCCCCCGATCGCGGCCTACCTGCGCGAGGGCAACGCGATCGCGGTCGGCACCGACTCGCTCTCGTCGTCGCCGAGCCTGTCGCTCTGGGACGACGTCGCCGAACTGTACCGCCTCGCACGCTCCCAGGGGTACGACGACGTCGATCTGCACGCCCGCCTCTTCCACGCCGCCACCGCCGGAGGGGCGCACGCCCTGGGTCTGGATGCCAGCGACCCGACCGGCATCCTGAACGTCGGTGCCCGCGCCGACCTCGCGGTGTTCCCGGTCGACGCGACGACCCCCGAGGACGCGCTCGTGGAGCTCGTCGAGTCCGGGCCCGGCGAAGCCTTGCTCACCGTCGTCGGCGGACACGTCCGCTGGCGCACCCCCGCCCGAGAAGAACGGACCACCGCGAATGTCTGACCCCCGGCCCCTGCTCTTCGGCCTGTACGAGCAGGCCTGCGTGGGCAACGGCTCCTCGGCGGCGAGCATGTGGACGCACCCCGCCGACGACCGCCTCTCCGCGACCTCGCTGCGCTACTGGATCGACCAGGCCCGCCGCGTCGAGGCGGCCGGCATGGATCTGTTCTTCTTCGGCGACGTGCTCGGCATGTACGACACCTACCGCGGGTCGGCGGCGACGGCGATCGAGACCGGCGTCGAACTGCCCGCGCTCGACCCGATGCTGCACATCCCCGCGCTCGCCGCGGTCACCGAGAACCTCGCCTTCGGCACGACCGTCTCGACGACGTACGAGCACCCGTTCGCCCACGCGCGCCGGTTCTCGACCCTCGACCACCTCACGGACGGGCGCATCGGCTGGAACGTCGTGACCTCGTACCTCCCGGGGGCCGCCGCGAACTTCGGCCTCGACGTGCTCGCCCACGATCAGCGTTACGACCGGGCCGACGAGTTCCTCGAGGTCGCGTACGCCCTGTGGGAACGCAGCTGGGAAGACGACGCGTTCCTCGGCGACAAGGCCTCGGGGCGCTTCGCCGATGCCGCGAAGGTGCACCGCATCGACCACGAGGGCGAGCACTTCCGTGTCGCGGGTCCCCACCTGAGCACCCCGTCGCCGCAGCGCACACCGGTCATCATCCAGGCCGGTTGGTCGCCGCGCGGCCGCGAGTTCGCCGCGCGCCACGCCGAGCTGATCTTCGTGGGCGACAGCGACCCCGTGGCGATCCGCGAGGGGCTGGCCGGCATCCGCAAAAGAGCCGAAGAACTGGGCCGGGATGCCACGCAGATCCGCGCCGTCGTCGGCATGAACCTCGTGGTGGCTCCGACCGACATCGCGGTGCAGGAGAAGATCGACTCGCTACAGGCGCACTACTCTTCCGAGGCGCAGCTCGCCGCCTACGCCGGGTGGGGCGGCATCGACTTCTCGCGGTACGCCGACGACGAGCCGCTGGTCAAGCGCGCCACCAACGCCACGCAGACGAAGGAGACCCGCGCCGACGCGCCCACGCTGACCGCGGGCGATGTGCGCCGGCAGTTCTCGCGAGTCACCGCGTTCGCCGACGACAGGTTCCTCGGCACCCCCGACGCCGTGGCTGACGCGATCGGAGCGTTCGTGGAGGAGTCGGGGGTCGACGGCTTCCTGCTGCACCCGTTCCTGTCGCCCGCGTCGGTCGAGGACTTCGCCGAGATGCTCGTCCCCGCCCTCACCGAGCGTGGGCTGTACGGCGGCTTCCCGAAGGACGGCACGTTCCGTTCCCGCCTGCGCTCCGACCGCCGCGACCGCCTCGCGGACGACCACCCCGCCCGCGCCGGCGTGCGCTGACGGGGCGGGCGTACCGAGCGAGGGCGGCGCGCGACGGCGGCGAGCGCGCCGGCAATCAGTCGCGCGAGGCGGGGCCGGTCGAGAGGGCCTGCACGAAGCGGCGGAGGAACTCCGTCTTGTCGAACGACGTGACGGCGCGGACCGACGGCCCGTCCGGCGTCCCCCAGACCAGCGGCAGCCCGTCGTTCGTCAGGGCGATCCGCGTGGCGAGCGAGTCCGCATACGGGGTGAAGTCCACCGGCCCCTCGATCCACCCGGTGACGATCTCGGGACGGTGCAGCACGACCGTGGCCAGGCCGTCGTGCGCCGAGGAGATCCGGCGACCCCACTTGTACTGGTAGAAGTCGTTGTAGGCGTCGAGCACCTCGCCCGCGAACGTCGCCCACGGGGTGCCGACCCCTCGCAAGACGGTGAGCACGTGCTCGTCGAGGATCGCCTGGGCGGTCACGTTCACACCCACCATGACGACGTTGCCGTTGTTGCGCGCACCGAAGACGATCTCGGCCGCTCGTCTGTCGTTGGCCGTGTTGGCATCCGTCAGGGTCGCCCCACCGGGCGGCGGGTAGGCGCCGGCGCCGCCCATGATGACGACGGAACGGTACTTCAGGAAGAGCTCCGGGTCGCGCTCGAGTGCCCGGGCGATATTCGTGAGCGGTCCGAGCGGGTGGAGGTCGACCTCGCCCGGGTTCTCCGCGGCGATGCGGACGATGGCATCCACCGCACTCTCGTCCTGGACGCGCAGCTCGGCACGCTCGAAGCGGTCGCCGAGCCCATCGGTGCCGTGCACGAAGTCGGCGATCGACGCCTCACCCTCGATGGGGGCGGCCTCGCCGAGGTGGATCGGGATGTCCTCGCGCCCGGCGAGCCGGAGGACGGTGCGGACGTTGCGCGCGGAGTCTTCGACCGGCGTGTTGCCGTAGATCGTGGTGATCGCCTCGATCTCGACATCGGGCTGTGCCAGCAGATACATGAGCGAGTGGGCGTCGTCGAGACCGGTGTCGGTGTCGACGAGCACGCGGCGAGAGACGGAAGAAGAAGGGGATGCCATGCCTTCACCCTGCCCGCTCGGTGCCTCCGACACGGCCCGGTGTTACACCGCGTGACACGTTCGTTCCCTGTTCGTCACGAGAAGACCCCAGAGTGAGGGGTGACGCGGGCGGACTCCGCCGCTCACCCCCACAGCACATGTCGATCGGCGCCGTCGGCGTCGTCGGGAACGGACACACCCATGGCATCCACGTCTCAGCGACTTCGACGCGTCGCTCTTCCCGCCGTCGGCCTCACCGCCGCTCTCGCCCTCACGGCCTGCTCCGGGGGCGGCCAGGCCGCGCCCGCCCAGACCGACGGCTTCGACGGCGTCTCGCTCACGGTGTGGAACAACATCGACTTCGAGCCCTATCAGGGCCTGCAGAAGAAGTACTTCGAGGACTGCGCGTCCGAGCTCGGCATCACGGTCGACGTCCAGACGCAGTCCGGCGACTACACGACGAAGCTCCTGCAGGCGGCGGGAGCCAAGTCGCTGCCCGATGTGGCCCTGCTCTCCACGGACACGCAGCTCCCGCAGCTCGCCTCGCAGGGAGTCCTCGCCGACCTCGGTCAGTACGACGTCAGCACCGACGGTCTGGCCGACAGCGTCGCCGGTCTCGGCACCTACCAGGACACCCTCTACGGCCTCCCGGTGCAGGTCGAGGACTACGCGATCTTCTACAACAAGGCGGCCTTCGCCGCGGCCGGTGTCCCCGAGACGGCTCCGAAGACGTTCGACGACCTCGTCAAGCTCGCCGGCTCCCTCACCACCGCCGACCAGAAGGGCATCGTGCTGCCCGGCATCGGCGGTGACGGCTCGACTCCCGTCTACTTCCTCCCGTTCCTGCTCTCGGCCGGCGGCGACCCCGCCGACCCGACCGGCGCCGGTGCCGTCGCGGCGGTCGACCTGTACAAGAACCTCGTGGCGAACGGCTCGCTGTCCCCCGAGTTCGTGAATTGGGGCTGGGAGTCGATCGACCAGTGGACCTCGCAGAAGGCCGCGCTGACCGTCTCGGGCCCCTGGAACCTCGTCGACACCTCGATCCCCTTCGAGTGGGGCACTTTCCCCTTTCCCACCGCGACGTCCGGCGAGTCCCCGAAGGTGAACCTGCTCGGCTACGCCTACGGCGTCGCCGCCAATGCGGATGCCCAGAAGGAAGCCGCCGCCGCAGCCCTGGTGAAGTGCCGCGCATCCGAGGAGAACCAGGTCGACACCGCCGTCCAGGGCGGCTACATCCCCGCTCTCACCAGCGCGCAGGCCACTTTCGTCGAGAAGGTCCCCGCGGCCGCTCCGTTCGTGGACGCGGTGGACGGCGCCTACAACTCCGCACAGCTCGGCACCGAGTGGAACACCCTGCAGCAGCAGTACGTCGACGCGATCCAGGCCGCGACCGTCGGCGGGCAGACCGCACAGGCCGCTCTGGAGCAGGCCAGCGGCAAGTGACAGCGGACACGCTGACGACGACCGGCCGGTCGGGGGTTCGCGCTCCCGGCCGGTTCCGGCGTTCGCTGGCGGCGCGTCAGCGCGGTGAGCTGTGGGGGTTCCTCACCCCCGCCATCGTCTTCTTCGTCGTCTTCTTCCTCTTCCCGCTCGGGTACGGCGTGTACATGAGCACGACGAACTACACGACGGGCACCTTCATCACCGGACGCGCGCCGTTCGTCGGCACGGCCAACTTCGAAGCGATCCTCGCCGAGCCCATCACCTTCCGCGCGCTGACGAACACCGTGACGATCACGGTCGTGGCGGTCGCGCTCGAGCTCGTCCTGGGACTCCTTCTCGCGCTGCTGTTCGCGCGCACCTTCCCGGGCAGTCGGTGGTTGCCCACCCTCATCCTCCTGCCGTGGCTGCTCCCCGCCGTCGTCGTCGCCACCGTGTGGAAATCGCTCCTGGCCGGCGACGGTCCGATCAACGACGTCCTGGGTGCGCTCGGCATCCCCGTCGAGGCGTGGCTCGCCAACCCGGCGACGGCGCTGCCCGCCGTGATCGTGGTCGCGGTCTGGGCGAGCCTGCCGTACTGGGCGACCATTCTCGGGGCCGCCCTCAAGCAGGTGCCCGCCGAGCAGCTCGAGGCGGCGCAGCTCGACGGCGCCGGCGCCTGGCGTCGACTCACCGCGATCGTGCTCCCCACGATCTGGCCCGTCGTCTCGGTGCTCGTGGTGATGAGCGTCGTCTACACGCTGCTCATCGTCGACCTCGTGCTCGTGCTGACCGCGGGCGGTCCCGCGAACAGCACGGTCACGCTCGGCCTCCTGTCGTACCGGCAGGCGTTCCAGCAGTTCCAGTTCGGGCAGGGCGGTGCCTACGGCATGCTGCTGCTCGGCATCAGCATCCTCTTCGCCATCGCGTACACCGTGATGTCGATCCGTCGGGAGCGTGAGGAATGACCGCGACCCTGCCCGCCGCGCCTACCGTCGACGCGGCACCGATCACGACCTCCGCCGTCTCGAGGCGCCGCCGCCGTCGTGGCTGGACGTGGACGATCGTCACGGTCGCGGTGCTCGCGGTGTATCTCTTCCCCGTCTACTGGATGATCTCGGCATCCCTCCAGCCGCAGGCGAACTCGGCCGACACCGCGTGGTTCCCGACCTCGCCCGGTCTTGGCGGGTACCAGATGGCCCTGGACGACGCGGGGATCGGTGGCCTGCGGGTGTCGATCCTGGTCTCGGCTGGGCTCGGTGCTCGTGACCCTGCTCGTCGCGATCCCCGCGGCGTACGCGCTCAGCCGGCTGAGGTCTCGGGCTGTGAGCATCGCGCTGATCCTCCTGCTGCTGGCACAGATGATCCCGAGCGTCGTGCTGGCGACTTCCTTCTACGCGATGTTCAACTCGTGGGGTCTGCTCAACACGTTCATCGGACTCATCCTCGCCAACTCCACCGCCGGAGTGCCCTTCGCGGTGATCGTCATGCGCGCGTTCATGCTCCGGCTCGACACCGAGGTGATCGAGGCGGCCACCGTCGACGGCCTCGGGCCTGTGGGCACGCTGTGGCGCATCGTCGTGCCGCTGTCGCGCAACGCGATCGTCACGGCCGGCGTGTTCGCGTTCCTCTTCAGCTGGGGCGATCTGCTCTTCGGCCTGACGCTGGTGAACCGCAACGAGATGTACCCCATCTCGGTGCTGATCCTCGCGCTGTCGAACTCGAACCTGAACACGTGGGCAGCGACCATGGCGGCATCGCTCATCGCCAGCGTGCCCGCTCTCGTGGTCATCCTCGCGGCGCAGCGTCACGTCAAGGCGGGGCTGACCGCCGGCTCCGGCCGCTGAGCGCGGGCGCTCTCACCCCACACGTAGACTTGTCGATCGTGAGCGAACGCGTCCTGGTCAACCAGCTGAAATCCCTCCCCGCCGGCGCCGTCGAGGTGTCGGGATGGGTCGAAACCGTGCGCGATCAGAAGAAGGTGCAGTTCGTCGTGCTCCGCGACGAGACGGGTGCCGTGCAGCTGGTCAACCCGGCCACCCGCCCGTCCGAGGACGCCACGGATCAGGATGCCGCCGCCCTCGCGCTCACCGAGATGATCGGCGCCCTCGCGACCGGCACGTTCCTCACCGTGCGCGGTGAGCTGAAGCACGACGAGCGCGTCAAGCTCGGCGGCGTCGAGATCAAGGTCGGCGAGCTGGTCATCGCCGCCGCGGCCAACCCCGAGACCCCCATCGCCGCCGACAGCAGCCCCGACAAGCGCATGGACTGGCGCTTCATCGACCTGCGTCAGCGCCGCAACAACCTCATCTTCCGCGTGCAGACGACGCTCGAGCACGCCATGCGCACGTACTGGGTCGAGCGCGACTACATCGAGGTGCACTCCCCCAAGCTCATGGCATCCCCCTCGGAGTCGAACGCGGAGCTGTTCGAGGTGCCCTACTTCGAAGACAAGACGGCCTACCTCGCGCAGAGCCCGCAGTTCTTCAAGCAGATGGCGCAGGTCGCCGGCTTCGGCAAGATCTTCGAGATCGCTCCCGCCTTCCGCGCCGACCCGTCCTTCACCAGTCGTCACGCGACCGAGTTCACCTCGATCGACGCCGAGATCAGCTGGATCGACTCGCACGAAGACGTCGCGCGCATGCAGGAGGAACTCCTGCACACGGCCTTCCAGGCCGTCGCCGACAAGCACGGCGCCGAGATCCAGGAACTGTTCGGCGTCGAGGTCCAGGTGCCGACGCTGCCCTTCCCGCGCATCCCGCTCGCCGAGGCGCGCGAGATCGTCGCGGCTCGCGGCTACGAGATCCCCCGCACCGACGGCGACCTCGACCCCGAGGGCGAGCGCCAGATCGCGGCCCACGTGGCCGAGACGTACGGGCACCAGTTCGTGTTCATCACCGACTACCACCCCGAGATCCGCGCGTTCTACCACATGCGCGACGAAGAGACCGGGCTGACCAAGTCGTACGACCTGCTCTTCAACGGCGTCGAGATCACCACCGGCGCGCAGCGCGAGCACCGCGTCGACGTGCTCATCGAGCAGGCGAAAGAGAAGGGTCTCGACCCCGAGCACCTCGACTTCTACCTCGACTTCTTCCGCTTCGGCGCCCCGCCACACGGCGGTTTTGGCATGGGTCTCGCGCGCGTGCTGATGCTCCTGCTCGGCGAATCCTCGATCCGCGAGGTCACCTACCTGTTCCGCGGCCCGACCCGCCTCGCCCCGTAAGGTTCGAGCGACCGACGCCCGGGGTTCACTCCCCGGGCGTCGTCACGTCATAAGGGGCTCGTACCGTCGGCGCATGACCACCGTGCGCTCCGTGGACCCGCCGCCCTCGACCGGCGACTCCGCGCGGGCGGGGTGGGCGATCTCCCTGCAGGGCGTGCGCCGTTCCCGCGCGGGCAATCCCGTGCTGCGTGACATCGACCTCGAGATACGGCCGGGCGAGATCATTGCCTTCGTCGGCCCGATCGGGTGCGGAGCCTCGACGCTGCTGCGCGCGGTGACGGGCGCCGAGCGTCCCGACGCCGGAGTCATCACCGTCGACGGGCGCGCGGGGGCGGCGGCTCCGCGGATACCGGAGGTCCGTGACCGCACCCCCGTCGCGCGATTCGGCCGCGTGGGCACCTCGATCGCCGCCATGGCGCGGCGAGTGGGACGACCGGATGCCGAGGCCGAGGCGACCCGCCTGGCGCAGGTCGTGGGTCTCGGGGCGCTGGACAAGCTCGTGCACCGGCTCGCGCACGGCGACCGCCAGCGTTGGGCTCTCGCACGTGCTCTGGCGACCGGTCCCGGAGCCCTCGCGCTCGACGATCCTCTCGCCGCGCTTCCGACCGCGGCGCGGGCCGAGACGCGCGACCGGGTCGTGCACGAGCTCCGCGCGCGCCGGGTGACGACGCTCTGGGTCACGCGCGACACGGCCGAGGCCGCGGCCGTGGCCGATCGCCTGGTCGTCATGGATCGAGGCCGCGTCATCGCCGCGGGGTCTCCGGACGAGCTCTACACGCGCGTCGACGACGCCGTGGTCGCCGAGGTACTCGGCCCCGTCAACGCTGTGCCGGGTATCGTCGATGGCTCGATCGTCGAGGTCTGGGGCCGAGAGGTGCCCCTCGCCCGCCCCGCTGCCGACGGTCACTGCGAGGTCATCGTGCGCCCCGAGAACGTCCTGGTCATCGGATCGGACGACCCCGGGATGGATGCCGTCGTCGAGGCGACGACGTTCCTCGGCAGCGCGCGGCGATCCACCGTCCGCACCTCCGACGGCGTTCAGGTCGTCGTCGAGCACCCGTCCGAGCTCCGCTTGGACCCGGAAGATCACATCCGCGTCGCTCTCGCCCCGGCGCCCGCGACGATCCGACCGATCGGCTGAAACCCGGCTCTCGACGACCGGCCGCGCCCTGAGCGCTCGAGCTCTAGGCGGGGTAGTCGACGCAGGCGCGCTCGGCGACGACGGAACGCACGAAGCCGACAACCTCTTGGTGTGCGGGGTGCACCTGGTAGCGCTCGAGGGCCTCGGCATCCGCGAACTGGCTGACGAGGGCGACGTCCCAGTTGGTCTGCGGGGAGACCACGTTGCGCCCGATCTCGAGGTGCTCGATCTCGTCGATGACGTCGCGCAGCCCGAGCAGGCGTTCTTCGATCTGCTCGGCGTGCAGCGCACGCGTGTCGGCGTCGTCGGCGGCCAACTTCCAGAGGACGATGTGTCGGATGCTCACGCGCGGGTTCCTTCGGTGTCGGCAGCCAACAGGGTGGTGCGCAGTCGGTCGGCCGAGACGCGCCAGTGCGCGTGAAGCTCTCCGTCGATGAGGACGACGGGGATCTTCTCCCACCACTTCTCGGAGAGCGCGGCGTCATCCGCGATGGAGGCACGGTCGATGACCACGCGGTCCGCCACGTCGGAGGGGAGCTCGGCGACGACCGTCTCGACGATCTGCTCGGCGACCTCGCAGAGGTGGCAGTCGGGCTTACCGATCAACGTGAGGGTCGTCACGTATTCATCCTACGAGGACGAAAGGTGAGATCAGACCTCGACGTCGTAACCCGCGGCGATCCACTCGCCCGTGCCACCCTCGACGTTGGTGGCGTCGTGGCCACGCGCCGAGAGAGCCTCGACCACGCGCGCGGAGCGCCCGCCCGCCTGGCAGATGACGTCGAACGGCTCGGCGGGGATCTCGTCGAGGTGGTCACCCAGCGTCGACATGGGGATGTTCACGGCACCGGGGACGTGTCCCGCGGCGAACTCGTGCTCCTCGCGCACGTCGATGAGCGGACGATCGCGACCGGCGCGCAGCTCGGCGATGGTGATGGACTGCATGCTTTCCTCCGAAGAGCGGATCTGGCGGGCGCATACACGAAGCGCCCGTCGCATCGGACAGGCGCTCGGTGTGGTGGCCGCTTACTTCTTGTTGCGGCGCTGGTGACGAGTCTTGCGAAGCAGCTTGCGGTGCTTCTTCTTCGCCATGCGCTTACGGCGCTTCTTGATGACAGAACCCACGGAAAACCTCACTAAGTCGGGGTCTGGGTGCCGATGTCGGCCCCCGGGAACAGCAGGCGTTGGAAAAAAGCCTCGGATCAGTCTAGCCGACGTCGGACACCGGGCGTTGCACGGCCTCGGCGACCGCCGACTCCGGCACACGATAACTGCGTCCGAAGCGCACGGCGGGCAGTTCGCCGGCGTGCACCAGACGGTAGACCGTCATCTTCGAGACGCGCATGAGCTCGGCGACCTCCGCGACCGTGAGGAAGCGCATGTCGGGAAGCTCTGCCATCGTTCACCCTTCGTCCAGGGTGGACTCACCCTTCGATGCTGGACACTCTAGGGTCTGGGTGCGACGGCTGTAAACCTATGTGACCACTGTGACTCGCGTATGCGAATCACCGTCCGGGCAGTTTGCGGAATGCGGTCGTCACCGAGTGCTTCACCGAGGCGGCCGCGCGGCCCACGACCTCGGCGTAGTGCATCGCCGATTCCGGAAGAGCCGGCTCGTTCTCGGCATCCACCGAGAAGAACGGCACCAGCCAGTCGTCGACCTCGTCGAGCGGGGCGACGGCCAGGCTGTAGTACCGGTGCTGCCCCTCCTCGCGAACCGTGACGAGCTGGGCCTCCCTTAGCACCTTCAGGTGCTTCGACACGGTCGGCTGGCTCACACCGAGCGCCGACACGATCTGCGACACGCTCGTTCCGCGCTCGCCACCGGTCGCCCGCTCCAGGAGCAGCTGAAGGATGTCGCGACGCGTTCCGTCAGCGATCACGTCGAAGATGTCCGCCATGGCATTAGGTTAGCCGCGCCCCCGCCCGAGTACCATGATTCGGGTTCGGGCACCGAAGGGAGCGGCGCATGGCAGCGACGCCGAATGAGGTGCGCCTGTCCGTGCGCGCTCGACGCATGGCGGCCGAGGCATGGGACCGGCTGCGGAATCTGACGACGTCATCGCCGGCGCGATTCGCGGTCCTCGTCTTCGTCGCGCTCATCCTTCTCTTCACCGCGCTGTTCTCGCTCCCCCAGGCCTCGGCGAGCGGACAGCGCACGCCGTTCGCCGATGCCCTCTTCACCGCGGTCTCGACGATCTGCGTGACCGGCCTGTCGACGGTGAACATGTACACGCACTGGTCGCCGCTCGGCCACGTCATCACGTACATCGGCGTGAACGTCGGTGCGTTGGGTGTCCTCACCCTCGCGTCGATCCTGGGTCTGGTGATCTCGAAGCGGCTGGGCCTGCGGGCGAAGCTCATCGCCGCGGGCGACAGCAACCCACTGCGCGCCCACGGCGGCCCGGTCAACGAGGGCCAGACGGTCCGCCTCGGCGAGGTCGGCCAGCTTCTGCGGACCGTCGCCCTGTCGACCCTCGTGATCGAGGCGGGGCTCACGGTCCTCATCTACCCGTCACTCGTGATCGGCGGCATCGACCCCTTCGTCGCCCTGTGGGAGGCGCCGTACTACGCGGCGATGGCCTTCACCAACACGGGCTTCGTCCCGAATGCGGACGGACTCACGCCGTTCGCACAGGACTACTTCCTGCTCTCGGTGCTGATGCTGGGCGTCTTCCTCGGGTCGATCGGCTTCCCGGTCATCTTCACGCTGTGGCGTCATTACTGGCGATTCCGACTGTGGTCCCTGCACGCGAAGCTCACGATCATCACCACGGTGATCCTCTTCTTCGCCGGGGCTGGCGTCATTCTGCTGCTGGAATACGACAATCCCCTGACCTTCGGAAGCATGGACGCGTGGGACACGACGTTCCAGGCCTTCTTCCTCTCCGCGATGACGCGGTCCGGCGGCTTCTCGGTCATCGACATCGGCGACCTCAATGGAGCGACCCTGATCGTCGGGTCGATGCTCATGTTCGTCGGCGGGGGCTCGGCATCCACCGCCGGCGGAATCAAGGTCACGACCCTCGCGGTCCTCGCCCTCGCGGTGTTCTCCGAGGCCAAGGGACGTCCCTCGGTGCAGGCCTTCGGTCGACGCATCCCCAGCGATGTGCAGCGGGTCGCCCTCTCGGTCGTGGCGTGGGGGGCGACGATCGTCGCGATCTCGACGGTGACGATCAGCCGGATCACCGACGCGCCGATCGAGCACGTGCTCTTCGATGTGATCTCGGGGTTCGCCACGGTGGGCCTGTCGACGGGCCTGACCGCCGAGCTTCCCGACCCCGCCGTCTACGTTCTCGCCGTGACCATGTTCATGGGACGCATTGGTACTGTGACACTCGCCGCCGCGGTCGCGGCCTCGTCTCGATCGCAGCTGTACGCGCTGCCCGTCGAAAGGCCCATCGTTGGTTGAACGCATCCGCAGTGACGCCCCGGTCCTGGTGATCGGCCTCGGGCGGTTCGGTGCCGCGTGCGCCGGAGAACTCGATCGCCTGGACCGCGAGGTGCTCGCGGTCGACGGCAACCTCGAGCTCGTGCAGAAGTGGTCGGAGCGCGTGACCCACGCGGTCCAGGCCGATGCCCGCAACATCGACGCGCTGCGTCAGATCGGTGCGCAGGACTTCCAGGTGGCGGTCGTCGCCGTGGGCTCGCTCATCGAGGCATCCGTCCTCATCACCGCGAACCTCGTCGACCTGAAGGTTCCGCAGATCTGGGCGAAGGCCGTTTCGCAGTCGCACGGCAAGATCCTCGCTCGCGTGGGCGCGAACCACGTCATCTACCCCGAGGCAGAGGCCGGCGAGCGCGTCGCGCACCTGGTGAGCGGACGCATGCTCGACTTCATCCGCTTCGACGACGACTTCGTCCTCGCCAAGATGTACCCGCCCAAGCTCATCCGCGGCGTCGGTCTCAATCAGTCCGGTGTCCGCACGAAGTACAACGTGACGGTCGTCGGGGTGAAGAGTCCCGGCCGCCCGTTCCGCTACGCCGAGGCCGACACCGTCGTCACCAACCACGACCTCGTGATCGTGTCGGGGACGAACTCCGACATCGAGCGCTTCGCCGCGCTCGACCGCTGACGCTCTGGCGTCGTAAGCGCGGCTGCGCGGCCGGAGCGAGGGCGCGAGCGCGCGGCGATCCGCGCCGCGACGACGCCCCACCCCCACACATAAACGCTCGCCGCTCACAGAAACACGTGCTGCACGCGTTTCTGTGAGCGAACGGCGTTTATCGCGCGTCAGTTGCCCGCCGCGAGCTCTTTCGCACGAGCGAGCGCCGCTTCGGCCGCCGTCGTGAAGGTGTCGTCGAGCCTCGCGTCCTGCAGAACCGCGATGGCGCGTTCCGTCGTGCCCTTGGGACTCGTCACGCGGCGGCGGAGTTCAGCGGGATCGACATCCGACGCGGCCATCAGCGCGGTGGCTCCGATGAAGGTCTCTTCGGCGAGCATCCGCGCCTGGGCGTCGTCGAACCCCATGCGAACGGCTGCCTTCGTGAACTCCTCGACGAGGAGGAAGACGTAGGCGGGCCCGGAGCCCGAGATCGTCGACAGAGCGTCGATCTGCGCCTCGGGAACCTCGAGCACGGCCCCCACCGTCTCGAACAGCGCGCGGACGACGGCGACGTCGTCGGCGGATGCCGCCGGGCCGGCAGCGAGGCCGGTGACGCCCTTCCCCACGAGCGACGGCGTGTTCGGCATCGAGCGCAGCGTGGCCACCTCGGCGCCGAGGTGCTTCGCGAACGTGTTGAGAGTGACCCCGGCGGCGAGGCTGACCACCACGGCGCCCGGACGGAGGTGAGGAGCGATCTCGTCGAGCAGGTCGGGGACCATGACCGGCTTCACGCCGATGAGAACGATGTCGGCGGATGCCACGGCCGCGGTGTTGCCACCCGAAGCCGCCTCGAGGGCGACACTCGTGACCCCCTCGAGCTCGGCGAGCTCCGCGGCCTTCGCAATCGAGCGGTTGGTCGCGGTGACGCCACCGCCCGTCAGCCCGGCCGCGACGAGACCGCGGAGGATCGCTCCTCCCATCGAGCCGGCGCCGAGGATCGCGATCGGGGGCAGAGAGGTCGTGGCATCCGTCATGTCCGACAGTCTACGAAGGGCGTCGATCCGCTCCCAGGCAACCCCGAGTGCGACCGACAGGGGTGGGCGTTAGAGTCGGATCGCGGGCGTACCGGGGCACCCGCGAGCGACACGGAGGACCCTCTCATGACACTCTTCGACGGCATCAGCGCGCGTCTCGTCGACACCGACCGCCTCAGCGTGAACGTGCTCGAGAGGACCGGCGACGACCCCGCGACGTCGCCCGAGCACACGGTCGTGTTCGTGCACGGAAACGTGTCGTCGTCGCTGTTCTGGCAGGAGATCATGCAGGACCTCCCCAGCGACCTGCGCGTGCTCGCGATCGACCTGCGCGGGTTCGGCGGCACCGAGCACATGCCCGTCGACGCCACGCGCGGCGTCCGCGACTTCAGCGACGACGTCCACGCCGCCCTCGAGGCCCTCGGCATCCCCACCGCGCACCTCGTCGGATGGTCGATGGGCGGCGGAGTGGTGATGCAGTACGCGCTCGACCACCCCGTGCTGTCGCTGACGCTGCAGTCCCCCGTCTCGCCGTTCGGCTTCGGCGGCACGCGCCGCGACGGCTCGCGTCTCACCGACGATGACGCCGGCACCGGTGCGGGCGGCGCCAACCCCGACTTCGTCCAGCGCCTGACCGACCGCGACACCACCGACGAGGCACCCACATCGCCGCGGTCGGTGTTCCGATCGGGATACGTCGCTGCGGGCTACGCGAGCGAGAACGAGGACGTGTGGATCGAGTCGATGCTGTCGACCTCGACCGCCGGCGGCAACTACCCCGGCGATGCCGTGGCGAGTCCGAACTGGCCGGGGTTCGCCCCCGGGACCATCGGCGTGCTCAACACCATGGCCCCGAAGCACTTCGACGTCTCGGGGATCGTCGACCTCGCCGAGAAGCCGCCGATCCTCTGGATCTACGGCACCGCGGATGCCATCGTCTCCGACGCGTCGTTCTACGACCTCAACCACCTGGGTGCTCTCGGCGTCATCCCCGACTGGCCCGGCGAAGACGTCGCCCCCGCGCAGCCGATGGTGTCGCAGACCCGCGACGTGCTCGCCGCGTACGCCGCCAAGCGCGGAGAGGTCACCGAGGTTCCGGTGGAGGGAGCCGGTCACGCCGCCCACCTCGAGCGCCCGGCCGCGTTCCGCCAAGCCCTGCTGACGCACATCGGCTACGTCGGGCGCCCCGCCGACCCCGCGCCTCCCACCGAGGCGATCATCCTGCGCTCCGCCGACTGACGCTCGCCCCGAAAGGCCACCGTGGAATACTGCCTGTTCACCGAACCCCAGCAGGGCTTCTCGTACGACGATCAGCTCGCTTTCGCCCGCTCCGCGGAGAACCACGGCCTGGACGGGTTCTTCCGTTCCGACCACTACCTCCGCATGGGGGAAGGCGACCCGCGTCCCGGCCCCACCGACGCCTGGACCACGCTCGCCGGTCTCGCCCGCGAGACCTCTCGCATCCGGCTCGGCACCCTGGTGTCGTCGGTGACCTATCGGGTTCCCGGGATCCTCGCGATCCAGGTCGCCCAGGTCGACGCGATGTCGGGCGGACGTACCGAGCTCGGACTCGGCACGGGCTGGTTCGAGCGCGAACATGCCGCGTACGGCATCCCTTTCCCCACCAAGCGGTTCGACCTGCTCGAGGAGCAGCTCGCGATCGTCACGGGCCTGTGGGCGACTCCGGATGCCGAGACCTTCACCTTCGAGGGTGAGCACTACCGCCTCGACGAGGCGCCTGCCCTGCCGAAGCCCGTGCAGGAGCGGGTGCCCGTGATCGTCGGCGGCGGCGGGCCGAAGCGCACGCCGGCGCTCGCGGCGCGCTACGCGACCGAGTTCAACATCGGCTTCGTCGCCGAGGACGTCGTCGCCGAGAAGTTCACGGTGGTCCGCGCCGCGTGCGAGGACATCGATCGCGACCCCGCGTCGCTCAAGCTGTCGGTCGCGCTGCCCACGATCATCGGAGCGGACGACGCCGAGATCGAGCGACGGTTGGCGGCGATCGGTCAGTCCCGGGAGCAGTTCGACAACGGGGCGAACATCATCGGGACGCCGGACGAGGTGATCGAGAAGGTCGGCCGTCTCCGCGAGCTCGGAGCGAGCCGCGTGTACTTCCAGCTGCTCGACCTCCGCGACGTCGATCACGCCGATCAGATCGGCACCGACGTCGTCCCGCATCTTCCGCGCTGACGCCCGGGCGGCCGCGTCAGCCAGGGCGTCAGTCGACGCGTCCGTCGGCGTCGCGCCGCACGTCGAAGAAGGACTGCAGGCGCTCGGATGCCTCCCGCTCGGCAACCCCGCCGACCACCTCGACCCGGTGCGGCAGACGCCTGTCGCGCAGGACGTCGTACACGGATCCGGCGGCGCCGGCCTTGGCATCCCACGCTCCGAAAACGACCCTCGGAACGCGCGCCTGCAGCACGGCTCCCGCGCACATGACGCAGGGTTCGAGGGTGACGACGAGCGTGCAGCCGGCGAGGTGCCAGGTGCCGAGGGCCTCCGCCGCGCGGCGCAGCGCGACCACCTCGGCGTGGGCGGTCGGGTCGTGGGTCGCCTCGCGGAGATTCCGGCCCTCCGCGCGCACGGTCCCCGACGCGTCCATCACGACGGCACCGACCGGGACGTCGCCCTCGGCGGCGGCGGCGTCGGCGAGCACCAGTGCGCGGCGCATGGCCGAGATGTCGAGGGCGGTGGGGGTCACGCGGGCTTCCGGATTTTGCAGGCGGAGTCGTCGCGATCAAGCGACTAGCCTTGAGCCTATGCGTGTCCACGTCGCCGATCACCCGCTCATCACCCACAAGCTGACCGTGCTGCGCGACGAGCAGACCTCGTCGCCCGTCTTCCGTCAGCTGACCGAAGAGCTCGTGACCCTGCTGGCCTACGAGGCGACGCGCAACGTCCGGGTCGAGACGATCGAGATCAAGACCCCGGTGACCCTCACCGAGGGCGTCAAGATCAGCGAGCCCCGCCCCATCGTCGTGCCGATCCTGCGCGCCGGTCTCGGCATGCTCGAGGGCATGGTGAAGCTCCTTCCCACCGCCGAGGTCGGCTTCCTCGGCATGGTGCGCGACGAGGAGACGTTCCAGCCCACCACGTACGCCGAGCGCCTGCCCGACGACCTGAGCGACCGTCAGTGCTTCGTGCTCGACCCGATGCTCGCCACCGGCGGGTCGCTCGGTGCCGCAATCAAGTTCCTGTTCGCGCGCGGCGCGCAGGACGTCACCGCCATCTGCCTGCTCGGCGCCCCCGAGGGCGTCGCGGCGATCGAGAAGCAGGTCGAGGGCCACGACGTCACGCTCGTGCTGGGTGCTCTCGACGAGCGCCTCAACGAGAAGGGCTACATCGTGCCCGGTCTCGGCGACGCGGGCGACCGCCTGTACGGCACCGCCTGACGCGGGGTCTCTCCCGCGGCGGGGTCGCACCCGGCGGGTTCACCACCCCCCCCCGGCTGGGTCGCACCCGCGGCGGGGTCGCACCCGCGGCGGGGTCACACCCCCGGCTGGGTCGCACCCGCGGCAGGACCGCACCCCCGCGGCAAGCGCCTGATCTCACGGTTTGGGGCGCCATTCCGCGTTTGGGGCGTGAAAAACCGCGCCCCGAACGGAAACCCACGCCCCAAACCCCGCACGACAGGCCCGCGCCGGGCTCAATCGGCCTCGGCGACCAGTCGCGCGAAGCCGCCGAGCCGCGCCACACCCTCGGGCGGCGCGGTCCCGCCCAGGGCCGGGGCCCGATCTCACGGTTTGGGGCGCCATTCCGCGTTTGGGGCGTGAAAAACCGCGCCCCGAACGGAAACCCACGCCCCAAACCCCGCACGACAGGCCGGCTTCGCGCTCAATCGGCCTCGGCGACCAGCCGTGCGAAGCCGCTGAGCCGAGCCACCCCCTCGGGTGTGCGGGGAAGGTCGTCGAGCAGCGACGGCGAGTACACGACGTACGCCGTCTGCATCGCGCGTGAGATCGCGACGTTGATGCGGTTGCGCAGCAGGAGGAACTCCAGGCCGCGCGGGGCCTCACGCCCGGAGGACGCGGCGAGGGTGAGGATGGCGACGACGGCCTCCTTCCCTTGGAAGCGGTCGACCGTCCCGACGGGCACGTCGCCGAAACCAGCCGCGGCGAGGGCTTCTTCGACCGCGACCTGCTGAGCGTTGTACGGCGTGATCACGATGACGTCTTGCGCCCGCAGGGGTCGCGGTTCGTGCACGGTCGCGGAATCGCCCGCTCCCCCCTCGGCGCCGGTCCACGCGCGTCCGACGAGGTCGCCCACGAGACGTGCGACCTCGGCCGCCTCTTCGTTGGAGCAGGTCGAGTTGCCTCGGTGCCGCACCGGCACCACGTGCACACCGGGCTCGACGCCGTCGAGCCGACGCAGCGCGGTCGAGGGGTGCGCCGCGAGCCGGCCCTCGTACGACAGCCGCGACACCGGGCCCGCCACCGCGGGATGCATCCGCCGCGTACGGGCGAGGAAGTAGCCGAGCTCGGGGGGCACGACCTCGGCTCCGTCGATGATCCACCCGAGCGCTGAGGTGTCGACCGGCTCAGGATGCGTACCCTGACTCACCTGCGGCAGCTGCTGCGGATCGCCCAGGAGCAACAATCGCTGCGCCGAGAGCGAGACGGCGATGGTCGACGCGAGCGAGAACTGCCCCGCCTCGTCGATGACGAGGAGATCGAGGCTGCCGCGCGGAACGCGGGTCTCGTGACTGAAGTCCCACGCGGTGCCGCCGACGACGAATCCGTGGGCGGCGTTCTCGGCGGTGAAGGCGGCCACCCCGTTCTTCGGCAGCACCGTGAACGCGTGCGGAGCGCTCGGGTCTTTGGGCGCCTTGCCGACACGGGATGCCGGGACCCCGGCCGCGATGACCTGGTCGAGCATGTGCTCGATCGTCGCGTGCGACTGAGCGACCACCCCGATCCGGTAGCCGCGTTCGGCGACCAGCCGGGCGATGACGTGGGAGCCCACGTACGTCTTGCCCGTCCCGGGAGGGCCCTGGACGGCGAGGTAACTGTGCTCGAGGTCGGCGACGCTGCGTGCGATCGCGGTGACCTCGTCATCGCCCGGACTGCCGTCGACGGCGGTCACGGGCGCGAGCGCCCCCGAACGGGTGCGCGGCGGAACGCGGCGCAGGATGTCGGCGGCGGGGCCGGACGGCATCGTCGGGGCCGACGCCAGGACGGCGTCGGCCCACGCATCGATCGCTTTCTGCTGGTTACCGGCGCGGGGCGGCGCGGGAGGAGTGAGGGCGAGCGGCAGCTCGTCCCAGGTGACGCCGTCTGCGGCGATCTCCTCGACGATCGCTCCGTCGTCGAGCACCTCGCGCACCGTGACCCGGCGTGCGCCGTGGATCCACCGCGGACGGGTCTCGAGCGGGAACGGCGCCGGCAGATCGTAGACGGCGAAGGGCTCGGCATCCGGACTCAGGCGCGTACCGGGAGCGAGCTCGCCGCGCAGCTCAACCAGGCGGCGCTCGGAGCCGCGCCCCGACTCGGGGATGTGCCAATCTGCCACGACCCGCGATCGTGCGGCGTCGACGACCACGACGTCGCGCGTCTCTTCCCACACCGACACCGGCTCGCGCAGGCGCAGGAAGTGCGTCGCCCAGTAGGTCTTCTCTTCGCGCGGGTAGTAGTCGATCGCGGCGGCGGCGAGGCGGAGCGCGGTGGCGTCGGGTTCGGGGGCATCCGCCGCCCACCGTTGCAAAGCCGTTGCGCGCGGCGACGGCTCGTACGACTGCTCGTCGGGCTCTGCTCCGCGCGCGGGCACGGCACCAGCCTCGCGTGCGCGGTCGACCAGCCAGTCGCGCAGTCGCCGGGTCGACACGCAGTCGTACCGGTTGTAGTCGGCCAGATCGTCGAGCACGCGCTGAGCGGCCTCGGCCTCGCCGTCGGCGGCGAGCGCGCGGGCCTCGACGTACTTCACGATCGAGTCGTCTCCGCGTTGCACGTCGCTCGTGCGGACCTCGTCGCCCATGTACAACGGCTCGAGCTTCTTGATCGAGTACGAGCGGGAGCCGACGCGGAGCGCACGCCGCACCACCGGGTAGAGGTCGACGAAGACGCCGTCGCGCAGGAGGCGGTCGACGTCGGCCTCGCGCACGCCGTAACGCGCGGCCATCGTCAGAAGGTGCGTCGGTTCATACGGGGCGTAGTGGTAGATGTGCATGCCGGGGTACTGCTGGCGACGCAGAGCCACCATGTCGAGGAAGCGCTCGAGGGCGACACGCTCCTCGGCGAAGGTGTGGGCCCAGATCGCGCCGTAGGTCTCTCTCGTGTCGACCCAGCCGAAGAGGTAGTCGATCCCCCAGTGCTCGCCGACGCCCTCGGTGTACAGCGGATCGCCCTCGAAGTCGAAGAACAGGTCGCCGTGGTCGGGGCGGGGCAGCACGCCGAGGGACTTGGGCGCCACCACCTCGAAGGTGGGGACGGCGTGGGCGGGCGCGTCGTCGGAGGGCACACCGGCGGGGCTGTCGAGCTGCAGCCGCGCTTGGGTGCGCAGCGACGCGAAGGTGTCGGCGCTCATCGAGGGGGGCGCCTCGGATGATCGCGCGAGATCGTCGATCGTCAGGATGCCGCCCGCCCGCAGTCGATCGCGCTGCACCGGCCGCATGCCTGCGACGAGAAGCAGGTCGCGATGAGCGATGACCTCGATCTCGCACGTGGCGCAGCGCCCGCACGCGACGACGTCGAGGTCGCCGCGCGCGTCGCCCCACGCGATCACCGGTCCCGCGACCCCGAGGTCGACCCGGCGGTCGGCGATCAGCGAGCGCAACCGCGAGCGACGTAGACCGAAGACGGGCAGGAGATCGTCGACGCGATGCGTGCTCGTCGTTCCGTCACCCAGGAGAAGCTGGACCTCGCCCGACCGCGGCACGCCGAGTCGGTCGAGCTGGTCGACGTAGGCCGCCAGCTGCATGAGCGCGGTGACGCGGGCCCGGCGGGCGAGCTTGGTGTCTTGCACGATCCAGGGACGGGACCCATCGATGCGTGCCTCTTTCTCGCGCACGAGGAAGTCGGCGAACCCCACGAACTCGGCGGTGGCGAACGCGGCCTGGTAGACCACCTCGGCCTCGGGGTCGGCGAGAGCCTCGTCGGTCAGGCGCACGGCCTCGGCGAGCGCTTCGGCGTCAGAGGAGCGGGCCGCGGGGATCTCGCGAACGGCGGCGCCGAAGAGCGCGCGGTAGTCGTCGAGCACGCGCAGCTCGTGAGCGGTGCCCAGGCGCGCGGCCCGCTCGAGAGTCGCGTCTTCGGGATCGTCGACTGCGGCGATGCGCCCGATCTTCGCGTCGATGGCGCGCAGCCACGCGAACTCGCACTCGGCCGCGGCCTTGAGGTCGCTGGCGCTCCAGACGATGCGCGCGTCGCGCTCGATGTACCGCATGCCTCCACGCTAACCGGGACCCCCGACATCGCCGGGTGGCCATCCACAGGCCGACCCCGGTTCGCGATCCGACTGCCCTGTGTCGGAGGGGCCTGCCAGACTGGAGGGGTGATCACCGACCTGCCGTTCGAGAGCGTCTACCGGCACGGCTTCGCGCGCGTCGCCGCGTGCACGATTCCCGTCGCGATCGCCGACCCCCTGACCAACGTCGACGCCGTGCTCGAGTCCGCCCGCGCGTGCGACGCGGAGGGCGTCGCGATCGCCGTCTTCCCCGAGCTGTGCCTCACGGGGTACGCGATCGACGATCTCGTCATGCAGGACCCTCTGCTGGACGCGGTCGAGGCCGGCATCGAGCGTCTGGTCGCGGCATCCGTCGATCTTCTTCCCGTGCTGCTCGTGGGGGCTCCGCTCCGGCACGGCAACCGCCTCTACAACTGCGCCGTCGTCGTCCATCGAGGGCGCGTTCTCGGGGTGGCGCCCAAGGCGTACCTGCCGACCTACCGCGAGTTCTACGAGCACCGCTGGTACGCGCGCGGCGACGACCAGGCGGGTCAGCACATCCTCATCGGTGGCGAGACCGTGCCCTTCGGTCCCGACCTGCTGTTCGACGCCGTCGACGTGCCCGGGCTCACGCTGCACGCCGAGGTCTGCGAAGACGTCTGGGTGCCGATCCCCCCGTCGTCCGGTGCGGCCCTGGCCGGTGCGACCGTGCTGGCGAATCTGTCGGGCAGCCCTATCACGATCGGGCGCGCCGACGACCGCAACCTGCTCTCGCAGTCGCAGTCGATGCGGTGCCTCGCGGCCTACATCTACGCGGCCGCGGGTCAGGGCGAGTCGACGAACGACGTCTCGTGGGACGGCCAGACGATGATCTACGAGGGCGGGCAGCTCCTCGACACGACCGAGCGCTTCCCCGACGGCCCGCGCCGCAGCGTCGCCGATGTCGATCTCGATCGTCTGCGGCAAGACCGGATCCGCCAGGGCACCTTCGACGACAACCGCCGAACGACGGCGCCGTCCTTCCGCACGGTGCCGTTCGAACTCGCCCCGCCGGCGAGCGACATCGGGCTGCGCCGCGCCCTCGACCGCTTCCCCTTCGTCCCCAACGACCCCGCCCGTCTCGCGCAGGACTGCTACGAGGCGTTCAACATCCAGGTGTCGGGGCTGGTTCAGCGCCTCCAGGCGATCGGCAACCCGAAGCCGGTCCTCGGGGTGAGCGGAGGCCTCGACTCCACCCACGCCCTGCTCGTGATCGCGCGCGCCATGGATCGCATGGGCCGTCCGCGCAGCGACATCCTCACGTACACCCTGCCCGGCTTCGCCACGAGCGAGAGAACGAAGCGCAACGCGATCGCTCTGGCCGAAGCCGTCGGGGCCTCGATCGAGGAGATCGACATCCGGCCCGCGGCATCCGAGATGCTCGCCCGCATGGGTCACCCCTTCGCGGCGGGCGAGCCGGTGCACGACGTGACGTTCGAGAACGTGCAGGCGGGGCTGCGCACCGACTATCTCTTCCGCCTCGCGAACAAGAACGGCGGCATCGTCGTCGGCACGGGCGATCTGTCCGAGATCGCGCTCGGATGGTCGACCTACGGCGTGGGCGACCAGATGAGCCACTATTCGGTGAACCCCGGCGTGCCGAAGACGCTCATCCAGCACGTCATCCGTTGGGTGATCGCCTCGGGCGAGCTCAGCGCCGACACCGTCGAGGTGCTGCAGGCGGTGCTCGACACCGAGATCAGCCCCGAGCTCGTGCCCGCCGGCCAAGACGGGCGTATGCAGTCCACCGAGGACCGCATCGGCCCCTACAACCTGCACGATTTCACGCTCTATCACGTGCTGCGGTTCGGCTTCCGCCCGTCCAAGATCGCCTTCCTCGCCGCGCACGCCTGGTCGGATCCGGATGCCGGGGCCTGGCCGCCGGGTTACCCCGAGGATGAAAGACCCTCGTACGACCTCGTCACCGTGGCGAGGTGGCTCGAGGTCTTCCTGCAGCGGTTCTTCGGGTTCGCGCAGTTCAAGCGCACGGCCATCCCCAACGGACCGAAGGTGTCGCCGGCGGGCTCACTGTCACCGCGCGGAGATTGGCGCGCGCCATCGGACGGAAACGCTCGCGTTTGGTTGGCCGACCTGCACGCGGCCGTCCCGGAGGCGTTCGCCGAGGCGACACACAGCTGACGCGGCCGCCCGGCACGCGATCGACCCGTACGCGACGAATCCGCGGGCGCAGGCGGCGTCAGACCGTGCGGGCCGCTACCAACCCATCGACCCCGGCACACCCTTGAAGGGACCGGCGAGGTCGCTCGTGACCCAGCCCCCGTAGAAGCCGCCCGGCTGTGGCTCGACGGTCTCGCCGCCCAGGATCACGCGATCCATCGGGCCGGCGTACACCGCCACGCGGTCGGCAAGCACCTCATAACCGGGCATGGGGCTCGGATAGTTCCAGGCCGCACGCGGAGCCACGGCTCCCCCGCCGCCGTGGACGTCGAAGTAGCGGGCGCCACCC
The DNA here is from genome assembly GCF_030818255.1 of Microbacterium sp. SORGH_AS_0969. Lineage (NCBI taxonomy): Bacteria > Bacillati > Actinomycetota > Actinomycetes > Micrococcales > Microbacteriaceae > Microbacterium > Microbacterium sp. SORGH_AS_0969. Next base: position 2,126,914 of record NZ_JAUTAG010000001.1, on the reverse strand, counting down.
TTGAACTCGCAGAACGACGCCCCCTCACCGAGGGTCAGCGCGTCGCCGAACGCGGTGATCGGCAGGTAGTACACCGGCGGGTGACTCGTCTCGAGCACGCGGACGACGTCGTCGGTGTCGGCGATGCGGACACCGCCGAAGTCGATCTGCGCCCTTTTCCGGACGCGCTCGACGCGGGGAGGCCGCGGATAGCCCCAGACGGACTCCTGGCCGGGGCGGACGGGGTCGGGATCGGGGCGTGCCATGCGCTTACGCTACGCCGCGCAGAACGTCCTCGGATCGAGATCTGATCGTGCACTGACTGTCTCAGGAGACACCCAGCTTTTCGCTAGGTTGGAGGGAGGGGGTCGTCGTGAGCGAACAGGAAGTCCGAGACGGTACGGCGCGATATCGCGTGTACCAGGTGGTCGGCATCGTCGTCGGTGTCCTTTTCATCGCTCTCGGCGTCGTCGCCTTCCTCACGGGCGGGGGGCCCATCATCGCCGCCATCGCCGTCGTCGGAGGTCTCGCCGTGCTCATCGCCTCGATCGTCATGATGGTGCGTTCGTGACCGCGCCCAACGGGCCCAGTGGCGAGAACGCCGACGGCAAGGACCCGAACGGCAAGAAGAAGTACCCCGCCGGAACGGTCGTGATCTGGATCGCCGGAGCCGGCATCGGCCTGTGGTTCTTGATCAGCGGGCTCATCGGCATCCTGTCCGGGGGATCCTGACCCACGCCGACGTCACCACGTCGCGGCGTTCGGGCAAAACTCCCCCGCGCGGAGTGCGGACGAACATGCGACGCGCGCGTCGCGGGAATGCGAGCCGAGACCCGTCGTTGACCCTGAGGTACCACACCACAACGGAAGGGCTCTCATGACGCGCATCGGACGCAGCGACCTCGACATCGTCCCCCTCTCGCTCGGCGGCAACGTCTTCGGATGGACGGCCGACCGCGACACCTCATTCGCCGTGCTCGACGCGTTCCACGCGGGCGGCGGAAACTTCATCGACACCGCAGACGCCTACAGCGCCTGGGCTCCCGGCAACTCGGGCGGTGAGAGCGAGACCCTCATCGGCGAGTGGCTCGCTTCGCGCAAGCCCGAGAACGTCGTCGTTGCCACGAAGGTCAGCCAGCACCCCGAATTCCGGGGGCTCCGCGCGAAGAACATTCGCGCCGCCGCAGAAGCCTCGCTCCAGCGCCTTGGCGTCGACACCATCGACCTCTACTACGCCCACTTCGACGACGCCGACACACCTCTCGAAGAGACCGTCGCGGGCTTCGCCGATCTCGTCTCCGACGGACTCGTGCGATACGTGGCCGTGTCGAACTACACCGCCGAGCGCATCCGCGAGTGGATATCGCTGGCCGAAGCCGGAGGCTTCGACCTCCCCGTCGCCATCCAGCCGCACTACAACCTCGTCCACCGCACCGAGGTGGAGCGCGACATCGTCCCCGTCGCCGAGCAGTACGGCATGTCGCTCGTGCCGTACTACGCCCTCGCGAGCGGCTTCCTCACGGGCAAGTACCGCACTCCGGATGCCGCCGGCGACTCGCCGCGCGCCGAGGGGGCCGCGAAGCTCGCGACGCCCGCGGGCATCGCGCTGATCGACGCCCTCGACGAGATCGGTCAGGCGCACGGCGCCTCGATCGCCACGACCGCTCTCGCGTGGCTGCGCGCTCAGCCCACCGTGGCCGCCCCCATCGCGAGCGCGTCGAAGGTCGAACAGGTCGCCGATCTGCTCGCCAGCACCTCGCTCGAGCTCAGCGCCGACGAGATCGCGCGTCTGTCGCAGGCCTCGGAGGCCGCGCAGAGCTGACTCGTCCCGTGGCCCCGAGTCGCGCTCGGGGCCACGGCGCTCACTCAGCGCCGCGCGTTTTGTGACGAGCGGAGGAGCAGGGGCCGAGGGAGGGCGGATGCCGAGGCTCGATCCTCCGCTCATCCCACGCCCTCCGCTCGCCCCGAGGCGTTCCGTGCCCGAGCGCCCGGGACGTGCGGGCCCGCACCATCGGGGACAATGAGAGGGTGAAGCTTCTCGTCGCCGCCCACGCGTCCGAACTCGTCGCCTTCGAGGACGACATCCCCGGTTTCCGGCGTCTGCTGACCGGCGTCGGGAAGATCCCCGCGGCCTACGCGCTCACGCGCGCGCTTTGCGAGGGCGAGTACGACGAGATCGTCGTCGTCGGCACCGCCGGGGCGATCGACGACGAGATCGAGGGCGGAATCTACGACATCGCCGCGGCGATCCAGCACGACGTGAAGGGGCTCGACGGCACGTTCGGCGAGCACGTGTCGCTGCCGACCCGGGTCGACACCGGCCACGAGGGGCGGATCATCGCCACCGGCGACCACTTCGTCGACGACCCCGACGCGGTTCGGCTGATCCGAGGCCTCGGCGCCGGTCTCGTCGACATGGAGACGTACGCGCTCATCTGGGTCGCCCAGCAGTTCGACGTGCCGATCAGCATCCTGCGCGCCGTCTCCGACCGCGCGCAGGACGGAGCGACCGAACTGTGGGACGTCGTCGTTGAGCGGTGCAGCCACGAGCTGCGCGCGGAGTTCCGCGAGCGCTACGGGGTCTGAGAGCCCGAGCGCGCCCGACCCGCGAGGTCAGCGACGCCCACGAGGAGGGCGAGCGCGAGGAAGATCCCGACGGTGATCATGCCCGACGCGTAGGCGTCGTGGTACACCACGACGGTGTCGACATCGGCCTGCTCGCGGTAGATCGTGGCGTAGAAGAGCGCGAGGGCGATGGCCGTGCCCACCGCCGTGCCGATGCGCTGGCCGAGCTGCCCGACCGACCCCGCCACCCCGCCGCTCGACACCGGGATGTCGGCCAGCATGAGCGTCTGGTTGGGCGAGATCACGAGACCGCCCGCAAAGCCGCCGACCACCATGACTCCCGCCATCGCCCACGGGGTCCACTCGGGCGGGGGTGAACAGCGCAACCAGGACGAGACCACCGGCGGTGGCGACCATGCCGACGATCCCCCAGACGACGAGCGGGCGGCCGAGGCGCGTGACGAGGTTGCCGCCGATCCACGAGCTCCACGCCGACGCGACGGCAAAGCCGATCGTGACCATGCCGGCGAACACGGGTTCGAGTCCGAGCCCGCCCTGCAGGAAGAGCGTGCCCAGCAGGAACATCGCCGGAATGGCCGAGAAGTACGCGGTCGAGATGAGCACGCCGTTGCGGTACGACGACAGCGAGAAGATCGAGAACGGCATGAGCGGCGTGCGTCCGAGGTCGGCGTAGCGGCGCTCCCAGAACACGAAGATCGCGGCGAAGACGACGGATGCCACGAGGAACCACCACCGGCGGGGATCGTCGTCGGGCGAGCCCGTGGTGAACAGGAAGGGCCACATCAGCGCGAGGATCGTGAGCGCGAAGAGAAGCACGCCCACGGGGTCGAGGTCGAGCCGACGGCGCGACTTGGTCCGGGTGTTCGGCAGGAGCCACGCGGCAAGAACGATGACGATCGCGACAAGGGGGATGTTGATCCAGAAGATCAATCGCCATCCGTCGGTATCGCCGCCGAGAGCGATCAGCAGCCCTCCGAGGGTGGGCCCGAACGCGGTGGCGATGCCCACGGTCGCACCGAAGAGCCCGAACGCCCGACCGCGCTCCTTGCCCTGAAAGAGCTGCTGCACGAGACCCAGCACCTGGGGCATCTGGATGCCGGCCGCCACGCCCTGCAGGAGGCGTGCCACGAGCAGCACGGTGGTGTTGGGGGCGAGCGCGCAGACGAGGCTCGTGACGAGGAAGAGCGACAGCCCGACGAGGAACAGCACGCGCCGGGAGCGCAGATCACCCAGACGCCCCGCCGGCACGAGCACGAGGCCGAACGTGAGGATGTAACCCGACACGACGAGCTGCAGCTCGGTGGGTCCCGCGTTCAAGGCGGACTCGATGGACGGGAGAGCGACGTTGACCTTCGTGAGGTCGAGGATGGTGAGCGCGGCGACCGAGACCGCGACCCAGTAGGCGCGCCACCGGTGCTTCGGAGACAGCACGATGTCGCGTGTGGGGGGATGAGCGGCGTTCGACGAGGGTGCGTGATCAGGCATCGAGGCCGACGCTACTCCTGACGTCGGACACCGCGGGTGGGCTTGCGCGAGGCGAGCCGCGCGGAGACCGGGATCACGACGCGGGCGGGCTGCGTCGCCGGCGTGCATCGAGGGAGACCCACGGCGAGCGGTGCTGCGCCGCGGGCGACCTCGATCGGAGATGGAGGAGCTCGGTGTGCCGGCGTCAGTCGACGTCGCGGCGAGCGAACACAGCGCGCAGGACGAAGAAGACGATGACGGCCACCACCGCGACAGCGACGACGCGGAACACGAAGGTGATGAGCGAGAACACGACGTTCACGATGATCCACGCGATGATGACGGCAGCGACGACACCGAGGACGGTCCACAGGGTGCTCTTACGCATGTCTCCAGCCTAGGCGGACGACGAGGGCGACGCTCTCACGCGATCTGCAGCGCGGAATCCTGCGTGATCACGCTCGGCCCCCTCGGTGTGGCGACGACGCGCAGCTGCGCCGGCAGTTGGTCTTTCATCGACGCCACGTGACTGATGACGCCGACCGTCCGCCCGCCCTGCCGGAGCTCGTCGAGGGTGCGCATCGCGAGGTCGAGGGTCTCGTCGTCGAGGGATCCGAATCCCTCGTCGATGAACAGGGTGTCGAGGCGGATGCCGCCCGCTCGCGCCGTCACGACCTCGGCGAGGCCGAGGGCCAGGGAGAGCGACGTGAGGAACGTCTCTCCCCCGGAGAGCGACTGCGGGGGTCGGCACTGGCCGGTGAAGGCGTCCATCACCTCGAGACCGAGACCGCTGGCAGCTCCTCGAGCCGCGAGCGCGTCGGTGTGCTGAAGGCGGTAGCGCCCGGACGACATCTGCTCGAGGCGGAGGTTCGCGGCCACCACTATTTCTTCGAGCTCGGCGGCGAGCACGAACGTCTCGAGCGTCATCCGCCGGGTGTTGGGCGCGCGACCCGCCAGGGTGTCGGCGAGGCGCGCGACGACAGCGTGTTCGTCGGCCAGCGTCGCGACCGCCGCGTGCCCCGCGTCGGCGCGGTGGGCGAGGCCGCGCAGACGGTCGGCGAGTGCCAGAGCCGAGGCGTGTGCAGCGGCGGACCGCTGGACGTTCTCTCGAGCTGCGGCGACCGCCGCGCTGAGCGGGGTGATGTCGACGGGCCCATCAGCGGCGTCGACGAGGAGCATCTCCAGATCGAGCAGACGCTGGCGGGCCGACGCGACGGCGGCATCGTGGGCCGCGATCGTCTCGTCGAGTCGGCGCCGTTCGGGAGCCGGACGCAGGGCGGCCATGACGGCGTCGACGGTGTCGAACGGACTCTCGGCCACGAGGCGGCGCAGAGCCTCGGCGGCCTCCCGATGGGCCGCTGCCGCGGTGGCGACCTCGGCGCGGACGGTCGTCAGCGCTCGCACGGCGGTGCGGCGAGCGGTCAGGTCGGCCTGACGCGCCACGACCGTGGGGAACGCGCCGC